>JBDRDD010000001.1:0-78192 GCA_043821115.1 bacterium
GTTGCTAAAAGATCTTCGCCAATATTAACACCAGCGCTACCAAATGGCGTCTTGGCTTTGAATTTTATTTCTCTGCCATAAATAAACAAAGGATATGTATTTGTCCATGATGAAAAATTCTTGGTTTCTTTTTTAACCGCAAGAGTATGTGTAGTCATGCTATTAGTACAATTCGCTACCTCATCCTGTACCACCACAGTCGGTATTTTCGAGACAGTCGGATTTGCAAAAACCATCGGTTTAGCAGTTAATGTACCCTTAAGATTAGCATTGTATATGGGAAGCGCGATAGATGGATCAACTTTTGTATTATCCACTATTATCTTCAGTGCCGCTCCTCTCTCTGTAAAACGACGTGCGATTTCCCGATTAACATCAAGACTCTCAGCAAAGACCGTAATAGAAACCATCGCAAGTAATAGGACTATCATAAAAACGCTTATAATATAATGGTGAAGTTTCATTTCTTGCCTCCTTTTAGTTAAAAAATTTAAGTAATAAACCTAAATTTTGTCTTTGTTTTCTACCTCCTTTTAGACACTCCTATTGCGCACCGGCTTCATAAACGAAAATGTCCCATATAGAGAAACCCCAGTCTGTAGCTCTTTTTATTAAATCCAATTTAACATACCGAGCTTCTACAGGCTCAAAATCATGTCTCTTACTCCCTCTACCTCCTCCGCTATATACCTCTGTCCAGTTAGACTTATCATTAGAAACAAGAACGCTCATCTTACGCGCACAGGCAACCTCCCATTTAATTATAACGGTACTGATTTTCTTGGGAGCACCTAAATCAAGAAGAAGCCATTGTTCATCTTCATAAGCACTGGCCCATCTTGTTCCGCCTATCCCGTCTATTGTCATCTCAGGACCCGGTCCTGATCCTGCTTCCCCTGATTTATGATCACTTTTAGAAGAACTGGTGGCTTCAGCTATTTTTAAGGGCTCTCCTAGACCCTTAAAAAGATCTTTTTTCTCTTGTTGCTCAGCTGCTGCTGCAGCCGCATCCCCTGGCCTCGGAGCCATTATACTCTTCATCACTGTATACTGCTTTGGCGCGCCGCAACCCGACAAAAACGCTGATAAAACCAAGAGACCCAAGCTTAGAATAATAAATTTTTTTATAATCGTTCTCTTTTTCATCTTTATATCATCTCTCCCTTCTTAAAGAGATTTCGGGGTTCTTTCAGAAATACCCGGAAAAGCACTTTACCTTACACCTAATTCTTCTCTGGTTGATTTCATCTGTTTGTTAGTCTTTTGGTCAGCTTTCCCCATAGCCCTATCAAAATCATCGCCTCTTAAGATAACCTCATTCAAAGCATCGTTTAAGTACTGATAACTCTCATCTCCGCCAATTACAAACCGAGGGGCCTGTGAAGCGTCTAATTGGCTTTTCAGTATCCTGGCATAACCGCTCTCCAGTCCAATTATACTCCAGGCTTTTACATTTGGAGATAACAGGACTCCTCCGCCCTCTTTCATTATTGTATCAAAAATACTCTTTTGAGCTTCAGGGCTGGTTATATAGGTCAAAAACTGCATAGCTTCTTTCTTATGCTTAGAGGAGGCAAAGATTCCCATACTCCTGCCTCCGATAAATCCAATGTTACCAGCCGGTCCGCTAGGAAGCATGGATACCACCCATTTACCAGTGATATCAGATGCCTGAGTGAATAATGTAGGGGTTATCCAGTCACCATCTATCATTATTGGAAAATCACCGGTTACAAAACCTGTGAAAGCGTCTAAAATTGCGTAAGGCATACCATATTTTGTATAAAGATCAGTGAAGAATCTTAAGCCCTTAACTGCTTCGGGGGATGTCAAATTTGATTTTAGACCATCTTCAGTATAAACATTCCCGCCGGCTTGCCAAATAAAAGGAAATGCACCTATCCACTCTTTATTTCCCCAACCAATAACAAACTCTTTCCCTTCTGCCTTAAGTTTAGGGATTAAAGCAGTCAATTCTTCCCATGTAGTAGGTACAGAAAGACCTAACTCCTTGAAAATGTCCAGTCTCACATACATTAGTAATGTAGTCATATCATAACGAACCCCGTAGATACTTCCTTTATACGTGAGCGGACGCATAGCACCTGGAAAAGTATTGTCTATGATTTTTTTACTCTCATTAGGAAATTCTTTTACTAAATCAACCATCCCACCTTTGACACCAAAAAAAGTGGGCCATGTTGAACCCATGGTCCCAATATCAGGCGTCATTCCTGCAGCAATGGCAGTTAAGAATTTCGTTCGCGATTCCTGCCAGCTAAAGACTTGTACTTTTACCTTAATCCCTGTCTTTTGGGTAAAGTCTTTTGCTACGGTTGTAATCGCATCAGCTTCGTCCTGACTTCCAGTATGCCAGAAACTAATTTCTACAGCATATGCTACCATATTACACATCATCATCACTAAGAAACTCGCAAATACAGTAAAAAACAATCTTTTTATATGCAATCTCAATTATATCCCCTCCTTTCAATAATTTTTTGAGGCTTTCTCATATTTAGTAGAAAGAATTTTCTGCGAGTTAGATAAATAAAAGTCCACTAATAACTTTTTGTCTCGACAAAATATAAGTATAAATATGAGAAAGAGCTGATTGTTTTTATTATTTTATTATTACAAGCTGGCTTTACTCATATATTTTAACTTCCCACAGAGAGAAACCCCATCCTGTAGCCCTTTTTATCAAATCTAACTTAACATACCTGGCATTTGTAGGAGTAAAATCAATCCTTTTCTTTCCCGGTCTGCCTCCGCCATTATATACCTCTGTCCATTTAGCATTATCTACAGAAACAAGGACGCGCATTGTACGTGGGCAAGCCACTTCCCAATCAAGTATAACAGCCTTAATTTTCTTGGTAGCACCTAAATCAAGAAGAAGCCATTCGCCGTCTGAATACGCAGTAGACCATCTGCTTCCACCCAGTCCATCTATTGTCATTTCAGGCCCTGGCCCTGCTCCTGCTTCGCCTGTTGCAAGAGAACTTATGGAAGAGGCAGTGGCTGCGGCTACCTTCAAAGGAGCCCCTAAACCTTCATCAATAGTTTTCTTCTTGGGAGCTGCTGTACTTCCTGGGGCTACTGGCTCAGGAGCTAATATAGAATCCCCCATAACCGCATATTCCTGTGAAACACACCCCGACAAGAACATTGATAAAACTAATAGATTCAAACTTAGAACAATAAAAATTGTTGTCTTTTTCATTCTTGTCTTCTCCCCCCTTTTCCTTAAATTTTCGTTGGCCACTTTATGTTTTCTCCTCTCTTCTCTCATAAATGTTATACATTTTTAATTTATACCTTTAATCTATATCCAGCTCTGAACGCACAAACTTCATCTGAGCATTAGTTTTTGAATCAGCTTCTTGAATAACCTTATTAAAATCCATACCCCTTAAGATGATCTGATTCAAAGCATCGTTAATATACTGATAACTTTCGTCTCCGCCAATAACAAACCGAGGTGCCTGCGAAACTTCAAGTTGCTTCCTGAGTACTTGAGCATAATCTTTTTCTAATCCGATAATATCCCACGCTTTTATATTCGGAGATAGCAAAAGACCTCCTGCTTTCTCCCTAAGTATTTCAAAGATTCTTTTTTGCACTTCAGGAGTAGATAAATAAACTAAGAATTGTATTGCCTCTTTCTTATGTTTAGAACCAGAAAAAATTCCTAGGTTTCTACCTCCGATAAATCCAGCATCACACTCCGGTCCTCTAGGAAGAACAGCTACGGTCCATTTTCCTTTTAAATCCGGAGACTGGGTTTCAATCGTAGGCCCAATCCAGTCCCCGTCTAAAATTATAGGATAAAGCCCTGTTGAAAAACCAGTATAAGTATCCAATACCGCATGCGGTACACCATACTTGGTGTAAAGATCAGTGAAAAATTTTAACCCTTCCAGTGTCTTAGGAGAGGTTAAATTTGACTTTGTTCCTTTAGCATTATATGGATCCCCACCAGCCTGCCAGATAAAAGGAAATGCACCTATCCATTCTTTATTACCCCAGCCAATAGCAAAGTCTTTGTTAACTGCTTTAAGTTTAGGAATTAAAGCCGTCAATTCTTCCCATGTAGTAGGTATAGAAAGACCCAATTCCTTAAATATATCCTCCCTTACATATAATAATAATGTAGTCATATCATAGCGAAGGCCATAAACCGCACCTTTATATTGCGCAGAGGATAAAGCACCTGGAAAGGTATCAGCTAAAATCTGCTTGGTTTCTTGCGGAAATTCCTTCATTAAATCAACCATACCACCTTTTAGCCCGAAATAAGTGGGCCAGGTAGAGCCCATAGTCCCAATATCAGGAGTGAGTCTTGCCGCAATAGAAACCAAAAATTTTGTCCTGGCTTCATTCCAGCCAAAAACCTGCCCTTTTACTTCTATACAAGTTTGTGCGGTGAAATCTTTTGCTACCATATTTATCGCGTCGATCTCGTCCTGAGTACCAGTGTGCCAAAAAGTAATACTTGCGGCCTCAATTGTAGCAGAGGACAAAAGAATGACACAAATACTTAACGTAATAATTGTTAGATATCTCCTAAGATCCATACTTATCATTTCTCCTTTAGTTTTTATTCATTATTTGACATTTTTATTCTTTCATTCCCGTAAACGCTATACCCTTAATAAACATCCTCTGGAACATTAGAAATAAAATCACTATCGGCATAGTAGCCAATGTTGCCCCAGCCATAAGAGTAATTATTCTTGAACCGTAAGTCTCCGCATTCATCACTGCTAAAGCTAGAGGTAATGTCCGTAGTTCATTTCTGTTCATAATAATAATAAGTGGCCAAACAAACATATTCCACATATGCAAAAACTCAAAAATACCTAAAGTAGCAAGAGCCGGTCTGATTTCAGGCAGGATAATCAAACGATAGATCCTAAAATCACCACATCCATCTATTCGTGCCGCATCTATTAAATCGTTAGGTATGCTTCTTATTAACTGACGCATTAAGAAAACACCGAATACTCCCGCAATATACGGAATTATTAATGCCCGATAGGTATCTAGCCAACCCAGGTTCTTGGCAATTAAGTAACCAGGAATAAGATTAACCTGCCAGGGAACCATCATTGAAGCAAGAAAAAAACCAAAAATAAAATTCTGGAAAGGGAATTTATGCTTAGCAAAAGCATATCCAGCCAGAGAGCAAAAGAAAAGATTGCAAATCGTAACCACTCCCGCGATAAAAACACTATTAAGCATATATCTTCCAAAAGGTACTAACTTAAATAAATCTTTATACCCTTCTAGAGTAGGGTCCCTTAACCAAAATTGAGGGGGATACTTAAGAATATCTTTTGCCTGACTGAATGAAGATTTGACCATCCAGTAAAATGGCATAAGCATGGTCATAGATACTGCAATTAGTATGATATATAATACTATTTTAGCAATACTTCGAAGCCATTTCAATTTTCATATACCCCTTTAATCCTTTGGTTGGAACAACTTGAAATTGACTATCGTGATAATAAAAATGATAGCAAATAATACATAAGCTACCGCGGAAGCATAACCCATCCGTAACCTTTCAAAACCCTGCTCATAAAGATGAGCCACTACAACTAAACCTGCATTAAGAGGCCCTCCTATAGACTCTATGCTACGGACCATAATATACATCTGCTCAAATACCTGAAAACCATTGATTATTGACCAGACAACTATAAATAATGTGGTTGGTCTTAAAAGCGGTAGAGTAATGTGCCAAAACCTTTTAAATGCATTAGCCCCGTCAATTTCTGCAGCTTCATATAGTGAATTAGAAATTCCCTGTAACCCAGCCAAGAATATTACCATACCGTAACCGATTCCACCCCAGATTGCCATCGCCATTACAGAAGGTAATATAAGATTTAAATCACCCAGCCAGTTTAAGGGTTTCATCTTAGCAAAACTCAAAAAATAATTTAATAAGCCATATTTATTGGGAGAATATATCCATCGCCAGACAACTGATATAGCTACTGCTGAGGTCACTGAAGGAAGAAAATAAACTGTACGGAAGAAATTTCTAAATCTTATCTTCTGGTCTAAGAGAACTGCTAAAATTAAAGAAAGGGTGACACCGGCAGAAACAGTTATTCCTGTATAAATAGCTGTATTTTTCATTGCTACCCAGAAAACAGGATTGGTAAAAACTGTTTTGAAATTTTTTAGACCAACAAATTTAGGTGGGTTAAAAATATCATATCTGCAGAAACTTAAACCCAAGGATGTGATAAAAGGTATTACCCACCACCAGACAAAAATTATTCCTACTGGAGCGATAAATAAATATGAAACCCAGTTTGCTAATATCCTTTTATAGAGAGGCCTTTTCTTAAAAAGGTGCTTATATCTCTGATCTTCAGGAATCTTCACATGACTCAATATTTTTTAACCCCATTAAAATAAAAATATGGATCCCTAAACCTTATAAAAGTTTTGGATTATAATACATGATAATAATAAAATTATAGTACTTACATATATTTTAATATTATCGGTTTAATTTGCACAACACGACAAAAAAAACTATTATAATCCGTTTATCCTTTTAATAAGACAAGTTAATGAAGTATTGCCAAAGGGTATTCTCTAATAATGTAAAAAAGAGGTCAAAATTACTTAATACCTAATTCGTCTCGAGCAAGTTTCATCTGCGCATTAGTCTTATCATCAGCCTTTTTCATAGCCTTATTAAAATCATCGCCCTTTAAGACAATCTCTTCTAAAGCAAAATTCAAGTACCTGTAACTTTCATCTCCACCAACTTCAAATGCAGGGGCTAGTGAATTCTCTAACTGCTTTTTCATCACCCTGGCAAGGGTTGGTTCAAGATTAATCAGACTCCAAGTCTTTGTATTTGCTGATAACATAACTGCGCCTGCCTTGTCTACTAACATTGTAAAGAGCTTCGCTTGAACTTTAGCAGTCATTATGTATTCCATGAACTGCATAGCTTCCTTTTTATGTGTAGACTTGGAAAAAATCCCCATGCCTCTGCCACCAATAAATCCGGTGTTACCAGCTGGTCCCTTAGGAAAAGGTGCTACTGCCCATTTTCCTGCAAGCTCAGGTGATGAAATGGCAACCCTGGTGCCAATCCAGTCTCCATCTATTATTACCGGATACTCACCGGTTATAAAACCTGTAAGAACATCTATTCTCCCGTGAGGAACACCATATTTCGTATAAAGGTCTGTAAAGAATTTTAACCCTTTAAGTGATTCCGGTGAACTCAAATTTGATTTTTTCCCACCATCAGTATAAACAGTTCCGCCTGCCTGCCAGAGATAAGGGAACGCACCTATCCATTCTCTATTTCCCCAACCCATCGCAAAGCTTTTGCCAGCTGACTGAAGTTTAGAAAGTACAACCGTGAATTCTTCCCAGGTGCCAGGGACAGAAAGGCCTAACTCCTTAAATATATCCAGCCTTACAAACATCAACATAATATTTATATCATAACGAACTCCGTAAACATTTCCCTTATATGTGCAAGGACGCATAGCCCCTGGAAAGGTTTCATCCACAATCCTTTTAGTCTCTTTGGGGAATTCCTTTGATAAATTGATCATCCCTCCTTTGAGACCAAAAAAAGGAGGCCACGTAGAACCCATGGTTCCAATATCAGGTGTAACTCCGGCAGCGATCGCAGTTAGGAACTTTGTCCGGGATTGTGGCCAGCTAAAGACAGACGTTTTTATCGTAATGCCTGTCTGTTTAGTAAAATCTTTAGCTACCTCGTTAATAGCATCGGCTTCATCCTCGGTACCAGTGTGCCAAAAAGTAATTTCCACAGCATAAGATACAGCAGTAGTCATCATCAGTAAGAGGCCAACAGTTATAGCTACGGATAACCTTTTAATATCCCACCTCATGTTATGTGTACCTCCTTTTATATTTAAGACAAAGGCAGGTTATCTTTTACCTCGCTTGAATAACTCACTTGATAATCGACAACCTGCCTTTTTATTAATAAAATGTAAAATCTTTTAGAAACTAGTCTCCACCTTTATCCTGAGTTCATCCTGTGTCTTTTTAATATCTTTTTCTAACACTCCGTAATAGGTATGGAGGTCTTTAGGAAAATTTTCCCTGGAAAGCTGAGCAATCACATTAACTCCGTCAAGATTGAATCCAACTCTTCCGGTAATTTTTGTGAATACGTTATCAGTGGCTAGTGCGGCTTTATAACCAGCGGCGGCTTCGCCTTTTGGCTTATTCGTAACTATTTGGTCACCCTTGCCCACACTTAAGTCACTGTCGCCCCAGTCATATCTTATACCAGCAGTAGCCTTTTCGCTAATTTTATACTCCAAATCTAAACCAGCAAGAAGTTTCATATAAGTTTCGCCTGGACGATATGCTTCTCTCCATGTCTCATTTGCCGCTGGTCCACCACCACCAGAAGGCGGCCTGTCATCTCTGGTTGTTCTCTGGGTTGGTTCCATAAATACGTCGATCGTTAATGGTGTGTTAGGAACAGCATACTTTGCATCCAGAGCTAAGACTATCTGATTATAACCCTGCATCCATGAATCCCAGCTTCTATCAACTACGCCACTACCCTGATTAACATAAGCTAATACGCCATTGAATCCAATTCCAGCAATAGTCTTAGAAGCATCTACGCCAAATCTTACTGTGCGTGGACCTGGGACGAGCTGGGCTGTTCGATAATTAGGTGCAGCACTCAATAAAGTCGCACCTACTTTAGCTCCACCCATATCCCCTGATATACTGGCTGTTCCGATAGCAGAAGCACCACCGGTATTAGCTTCACTTAGCCATCTGTTATCATTTGTTCCAATTGCGAATGCAGCACTGTAATCTCCGATCGGAACTCCTACTTTGACCCCTAAATACTCAAATTTACCAATTACCGGCGTACCATAAGGACCAAATCCACCCGCATACTCATAAAGTCCACCGATTTGAATATCATACGGATCTACAAAGGTTTTAACTGTCATATTTTGGATGCCTATCCTGGTAGCTTTACTGCTATCATAACCTCGGTTTTCTCCACCTTCACCTGCACCACCCATACCCCCACCAGCTGGACCTTCATACCAAGAACGATCGTGGGTATTCTCAGCAAAGAACTTAAACATAATGCTTGTATTATCTGAGAATGCGCAATTCATTTTCCAATCAATCCATGTATCCCTGGTGATTCCGTCGGCGTGTGAAGCGCGCCACATAGGAACCTGCCATGAATCGCTCCATACATCCGGTACTTTTGTTCCTGCATTCCACATAAACCAGGCATCTTTCCATTCATGTTTATCGCGGTAATCAGCAATTCTCCATATTGCCTGGTTTTCGCTATAAGGCGTAAACCGCACAATGTGATACTGCATGTATCCGCCCCAAGTCACATCCACTGCTAATGCTGCAGTTACAGAAGAAATCATGAATACTACAGTTAAAATTAATAATGAGAATTTCTTCATAATTTTGTGCTCCCCCCTTTTTTTTAATTTTGCCTAGTGTTAGGCTTCTACCTTATTTATATATTTAGAAATGTTAAATAGTGCTACAATCTTAACTTACTATCCCCCCTTTCACGAGAAATTAATTTAACATCCCTCCTTTCTTTACTGAAATTTATAAAAATAAGGAAATCCTCTGTAATATTTGAAGACACATTTAGATTAATCCTTATAGATATGCTTATTATAACATAAGGTTATATTTTGTCAAGATTTTTTTTTATTTTTTCCTATAAATCCTATTAGTACTGCTCACTTCAACAAAACAGGCCCTGGCCTCGCCCAAAAGTATCTCCACTGCACCGAGAACAAGATAGCCCCCGCGGGACAGTGCCTTGAGATATGAGGATATAAGTTGTTCCTGCAGACTCCTCGAGAGAAAAATGAATACGTTCCTACACAGTATAAAGTCAAGATTCTCCGGATAGGGATCGCCTACAAGATTGTGGTACTCGAATTTCACTACCTTTCGTATCTCCGGGGTAACAATATAGTGTTCTTTACCCGCCGGGATAAAATATTTTTGTAAGAGCTCCTTGTTGACATTCTTGAGAGAGTCCTTGTGATACTTTCCGACTTTTGCATGCTCCAGGCACTTCTTATCAATATCTGTTCCCCTGACCTCGATATCAAAACGGCTTATGTCCGCACCTAATATCTCATTCAAAAGTATCACAACAGAAAAGGCCTCCTGACCCTTGGAACATCCGGCACTCCACATACGGATCACGTAGTCATTATTTTCGCGCTTCTCGGCTATCATTTCAGATATAACATTACGAAGCTCTGAGAACACATCGGGATCTCTGAAAAACTCCGATATGTTGATAGTCAAAGCGTCAAATATCTTGTTATACTCCTCGGGGTTAGTGACCAGGAAACGCAGGTAATCCGCATAGGACTTCACACCGTTTGCGGACATCCTGGTGGCTATTCGCCTTTTTAGTATACCTCTCTGGTACCTTGTAAAATCAATACCCCTTTCCACAAACAGGTTGTTCAGCAAAAGATGGAAGGCCTGTTCTATGTTATGTTTTACTTCGTGACGGGGCGTTTTACTGACAACTTCTATGGCCTCAATTATCCTTTTAATAATCTCGGATTCGTTCTCGCTTCTGGTCTGCTCTATTACGGTCTTCATTGCACCTACATCTGTCGTGACATACTTGGCCGGCAGCCTGCTCAGGGCGTAGGCCATTATATCCTTCTTACACAGATCGCAGCTGCACACATCGTATTTGTTTATAAGGTATGTCTGGAGATAATCACTTACTAAATCATCCATAATATTCTTAAACATTTGCTATCCTTTATTTAGCGTTTGAAAAATATTTAACAGTTTCTTCGACGCCTTCCTTAAGAGAACAGCGAGGTTCCCACCCAAGCGATCTTGCAAGTTCTGTGTTGAGGAGATCTTTTCCTTTTTTATCGTTCTTTATATCGACTCCGGGATCATTACCGGTAATATCCCGAAAGGTATCATAAATTGTCCCAAGCTTTACTGTCTTGCCTGTGCCAATATTCACTTCCCGGTTGTCCCAGGCCGCTTCATTTGCCATAACAAGCGCATTTACTGCGTCACTTACGTGGATGAAATCATATTCGCACTCCAGGCTTTCATACATAACAACTTTTTTGTTCTTACTAAACGCAAGTGCCATATCGTATACAGGGTTTCTCTTCATCCTGGACCCGTAGATACGCTCGAATCTCAAGATAGTGAACCTGACATCAAAATTTTTATTGTAGAGCCGGGCAAATTCCTCCGAAATGAACTTCGTGGTTCCGTACATGGTCCCGGGTAAACAGGCATCGGATTCCCTGTAAGCCTTTCCAGGGTCCGGGTATACCGCGGCTGAAGAGGCATAGACCAGTTTTGCACCGGTCTCTTTAGCTATCTCCAGGCAATTGGCCGTCCCTGTAACATTTACTCTGAGCGCCAGAGGGAAATTCTCCTTCACCAGGCGCTCCGATGAGACAGCTGCGAGATTATAAATAACATCTGCTCCCCTGAAAGCTTCCCTTAGTTTCTTCAAATTCGCTATGTCAACCTGATGCAGGGTTATATTCGCCAATGACTCTAAATCATCAGTGTTCGCACCAGAAGCGATATCCACCCCGACAACCGTATGTCCTTCTTCCGACAGACGACGTGCCAGGTGAAACCCAACCATGCTCCCAATACCCGTAATTGCTGCCTTCATGCTTTACTCCGTGTCCCTGGTCAGTATAGCCTTGACCAGAAGAGGTATCATTATCTCATGGTGACCTGTAATGGCAAAACCTTTTCCCCCGCTGCTGACAGGTCTTTTAACAATATTCTCAAGGGGCCTGTAATGCTGTATCATGTCGAAATTGGCCGTGGTGAAGTTCGAGACCTTATTGCCGAGGTTCCTGGCTACAGAGAGCGCCTTTAGGAATATCTCGGGCAGTATAACCGCGGAGCCCATATTCAGTATCACCCCACCGGAAAGCCTGCTGACTATGCTGGCGAATTTCCTGAAGTCAATGTGGGTCCCCTCACCTATGGCAGCCCCGTCCGCCTTGGGGTGCATATGTATTATGTCGGTTCCTATTGCCATGTGCACCGTAACCGGGATGCCAAGCTCGTAACTCATAGCCATAATGCTCTTATCCTTGTTCGGTATATTAAGCTCGCATAACTTTTTGCCTACCGCTTCACCTATTCCGATTCCGCCTTTTACACCTTCGATAATGGCATCATTTAGTATGG
Organism: bacterium; assembly: GCA_043821115.1. Lineage (GTDB taxonomy): Bacteria > CAYTYR01 > UBA6262 > DAOVJB01 > DAOVJB01 > JBDRDD01. Next base: position 12,262 of record JBDRDD010000001.1, read on the forward strand.
CACCTGTTTCCTCGGCCATACCGAAACTCCCGTCTTCTATGGTAACGGCAACATCCTCCGATGTCTCACCTATCAGGCCTATTTCCGTATCGTGGATTATACCGGCACCCTGCAGGGCTATCGCGTTGACAAAACCCTTTTTCATCATGTGGATAACAAGAGGACTCAGGCCGCATTTTATTATACTGTCGCCCATACCCCACACAATTGTTTTTCCACCCTTCTTTGCCTTTACAATCGCATCAACAACGCTTTTGAAGTCATTGGCCTTGAGTATCTTGGGCAAGCTGTCCAAGAACTGACCGAATGAATCATCGGCATTGCTGAGCGTTCCAAAAAGAGGTATCTTAACCTTGTTCTCACGCTTTTTTATGGAAAGCGTCTGTATCTTCTTCAGGTCAACCGGTTGAATCTTTTCCATCATATTTCTCCTTTTCTTCTATTGATAATCTGTTCCTCATCCATAGGCGATACCCGGGAAGGTTCCTTGTCATAGACAGTTACTATCCTGATCTTACCCTGTAGGATATCATTGAAATTCTTCTTTATATCCTCTATTTCATCTCTTGCGAGTGGCTTTGCGCCACCCGGGCGAAGAGGCGTATTAATCTGTATCTCATCGGGGCGTATATCCATTGCCAAACGCGCAAGCTCCCCTACCTCACCCTTGTTTTCTTCCATGAGCATTATCTGCAGTGCCAGCTTTTTCTTAAATTCACCCCTAAAATCCTTTATCCCTTTTACTATATTTTCTATCTTTATCCCGGGAGCGGGCCTGTCAACAGAATCGAGCGCCTGCTGGCTTGCGCCATCAAGCTTGCACATCACGAAATCAGCAAGAGCAAGATCCTCCCGGACATCCTTTTTCTCTATAAGGGCAGAATTGGTAAGAACAGCCACTGGTTCCTTCCTGATTTTCCTGAGCTCCCTTATGACCTCCCCAAGATTAAGCGCAAGGGTCGGCTCCCCTCTGCCAGAAAAAGTCATGTAATCAATATCTACATCCGGCAGAGCCTTTATCTCTGCTATTATGTCTTTTGTCGGGACGTATATTTTTCTCTTCTTTGTATACTCGCATACATTACCTACCTGGCAGTATATGCAGTTAAAGACACACGATTTCTCATTTTGCGAAAGAAGGTCAATACCAAGCGAATTGCCCACTCTCCATGACCAAATGGGCCCGTATAAATATTTGAATTTTGGACTCTTCAAATTAAACCCCTACCTGCCGAATCTCAACCTCTCCAGAACTTCCTTGTGCACCACGCCATTTGATGCCACATAGTTTCTGGTGTTAAGGTTCCATTTATGCCCATTGAAATCGGTGGCCCTGCCTCCTGCCTCCTCAACTATCAAAAGCCCGGCTGCAAAATCCCATACGCTGTCATTGTATTCTATTTCCATTTCTGCTTTGCCTTCCGCCACATAGGTAAGGCTGCGGGCTGTGGAACCGAACATTCTTATGTTGAATACCTCATCAGCAAGTCTGCCGAGCGAACCGAGCATGGGTTTCTTGTTAATTCGTATGCTGCTGTCGAATATCATAACAGATTCGGAGAGTTTCTTGTTTGAAACTTTTATCTTTTTGGAGTTCTTGTATGCGCCCTTACCCTTCTGGGCTTCGTAGAGTTCCTTCATAACAGGCATGTAAATAACTCCCATTACAACCTCATCGCCCATGGCCAGGGCAATTGAGGTACCAAAAACCTCCATTGCCTTTATGTAATTGTGGGTGCCGTCAAGCGGGTCTATCACCCACCTGAAGAGAGCGCCAGTTGGGCGAAACGGAGTTTCCTCGGAAAGGATATCATCCTGCGGAAAATACTCCGTTATGAATCCAATAATAATATTCTCTGCCTTGAGATCCACATTGCTCACCAGGTTCCTGTCCCCCTTGCTCTTCACTTTTAATTTTGAACCCAGGTTCTCACAGAGTATCTTCCCTGCCTGCCGTGCCGCTTTTACGGCAATTTTCCTTCTTTTTTCTATTTCCTGCTCATTTTTCATATTAAACAGCTTCCTTTCCGCTTCACACCATATTACTCTACTTGAGCATATCCGCGTTTATCTTAAGTTTCTTTTTCTTCTCTTCAAAAAGCGCCATATTACCCTTGACGCGTTCAACTTCCTTTTGAGGTGCTTTTTCAACAAAGCTCTTATTCTGAAGTTTCCCGGAGATTTTTTCTATCTCGGTATCTATTTTTGCTATCTCCCTGCCAAGGCGCTCTTTTTCAAGCTCCAGGTCAAGCACTCCCTTAAGCGGGATGTAGATTTCCATGTTTCCAACAACCTGCGTGGCACTTGAGTCAGGTTTATCTATATCTTTTCCTATTTTAAGACTGGCTACTTTCGCAAGCCTTGAGATATATTCCTGGTTAGTTTTTAATATACCTGCACTGTCTTCATCATCAAGCTTTATAACGATATCAAGTTCCTTCTTTATGTTTATGCGCATCTCCCCGCGGACATTCCTTATAGCCGTTATGATATCCATAACCAGAGTCATGGCCTGCGTAGCTTCATCATCGGCGTATTTCTCATAATACTTTGGCCAAGAGCTTATCATAATGCTCGGGGCATCGCTTAAACCACCTGTCATTTTCCCCAGCACCTGCCATATTTCCTCCGTGATAAAACACATAAAGGGATGAAGCAGACGCATGGTGCCTTCAAGCACATACACAAGAACAGACTGGGCCACTTTCCTGCTAGGTGCATCATTATCATCGGCATATAGCCTGGGCTTTACAAGCTCCACGTACCAGTCGCAGAATTTGCTCCAGAAGAAATCATAAAGCAGCCTTGCCGCCTCGCTCAGGTTGTACTCATCAATAGAGCGTGTGACTTCTCTGACAGTCTTGTTGTATTCGCTTATTATCCACCTGTCAGATATAAGAAGGTTGTCTTTTTCTATATTTTCTATCCCTTTATAATGGAACCCTTCCAGGTTCATCATAACAAAACGCGACGCGTTCCACAACTTATTGCAGAAATGCTTTGAGACCCCGAAGGTATCTTCGGATAACTGCAGGTCCCTGCCCATTACACCGTGAGTGGCAAGAGTAAACCTGAGCGCGTCAGTGCCGTATTTAGCCGTTACTTCAAGCGGGTCTATGACGTTACCCAGGGACTTGCTCATCTTCTTACCTTTTTCGTCACGCACTATGCCGTGTATATAGATGTGGGAGAACGGAATGTCGTCTGCCAGAGTCAAGCCCATCATTATCATGCGGGCCACCCACAGGTATATGATCTCATGGCCCGTAACAAGGACCGATGTTGGATAAAAATGTTCCAGATCTTCGGTTTTCTCGGGCCATCCGAGTGTAGAGAAAGGCCATAATGCCGATGAGAACCAGGTGTCAAGGACATCCGGATCCCTGTGAAGCGTGCACGAACCGCACTCGGGGCATGTCCCAGTAGACGTTCCCCCGATACGATCGGGAGTGCTCCCGGGTTTGAGATAATATGTATCAACCTCCAAGCCCTGCTCTTCTATCTGCTTTCTTGTGCCTATTACAGGCTGGGCGCCTTTATCACCCGATGACACCTTGGAGCGGAATACGAGTTTATCTTCGCAGTACCATGCGGGGATCCTGTGCCCCCACCATATTTGGCGTGAAATGCACCAGTCATGCAGTTTTTCAAGCCACATGAGGTATGGCTTCATCCAGTTATCAGGAACAAAACTAGTTTTTCCCTCTTTGGCTACTTTGATAGCTTCCTGTGCCATCTCTTTTGTCTTAAGATACCACTGTTCACTGACAAGAGGCTCGGTTGCGCAGTTGCACCTGTAGCATCTGGTGATGGGAACCGAGTAATCTTCTTCCTTCTCAAGGAAACCCTTTTCCTTAAGATCCAAAACAAGTTTCTCTCTCACTTTATACCTGTCAAGACCCACATAAGTGGATATTATCTCCTGGGATGAAGATATTCTCTTGCCGTCAAGATCACAGCCCGCCATAGGCATGATCTTGGCTTCCTTATCAATTACCTGTATAGAAACAAGCTTGTTGCGCTTTGCTATCTCCCAGTCATTGGGGTCATGTGCCGGCGTCACCTTGACAGCACCTGTTCCAAACTCCGGACTCACCGCATCATCTGCTACGACAGGAATCTCTCTGTCAACAAGCGGAAGTATGAGTTTTTTGCCTATCATCTTTTTGTAGCGTTTGTCTTTCGGATGTACAGCGACCGCGGTATCACCGAGCATAGTCTCGGGGCGTGTGGTGGCGACTGTAATAAATTTATCTTTTTTGCCTTCAAGAGGATAGCGTATATACCAGAGCTTGCTCTTCTCTTGCTCATGCTCGACCTCGCTCTCATTCAACGCAGTACCGCACCTGGGACACCAGTCAACTATATGCTCCCCCCTGTAGATAAGTCCCCGGCTGTAAAGCCTCTCAAAAGCCGTAAGCACTGCCTTAGAACACTGTTCGTCCATAGTGAAGCGTTTCCTGTCCCAGTCGCAGGAACAGCCGAGTTTCTCGAGCTGGTTTAGTATGGTATATTTTGTGTCCTTGCTCCAGATTTCCATACGCTCCAGGAAACTCTCACGTCCGAGTTTCTGCCTGGTAGACCCCTCCGCCTTCAGCATCTTCTCCACGATATTCTGCGTGGCTATGCCGCCGTGGTCAGTGCCAGGCACCCATAGCGCGTTGAAGCCCTGCATCCTCTTTGAGCGCACAAGTATATCCTGCAGGATATTGTTTAAGGCATGGCCCATGTGCAGAGAGCCCGTTATATTTGGAGGAGGTATGACAATGGTGAAAGGCTTCTTATCCTTGTCTGCCAGGGCATGAAAATACTGCTTGAGTTTCCATTCGGCATACCATTTACCCTCTACATCCTTGGGATCGTACTTTGGAGCTATTTCCATTTTTTTCCTCTTACTATATATTTAAAAATTTCAACACAAGCGGGATGCTCACTATACTCATGGCAGTGCTTATTAGAACAACGGAGGCGGCGAATTCAGGGGCAGCATCATATTTCTTCGCAAAAACATACCCCAGGACGGCAGCCGGCATAGCTGATATCATCACCACGATATTGGCCGCAACACCCGTTAGCCCGAAAATCTTAACAGCCAGGACACCGAGCACAAACCCTCCCCCTATACGCACGCATGATGCCACCAAACCCGACTTGATCGTAGCCGCTTTTACAAAGTGAAGCTGGTACCCTATTATAAGGAGCATGATGGGCATTCCCACAGTACCCACATTCTTTAAGACCTTAAGAAACAACGGGGGGAAATTCACATCAGCCAGGTTAAAGACTATCCCCAGGACCGTAACATATGAAACAGGTTCTTTCATGGCGCTCGAAAAGTTCCCTCCGCCCGATACCAGCAATATCCCAAGTGTGAATATGAGCATTGTCATGGTAATATTGTAGATAAGCGCTGCATAGAGTCCCGCAGGCAGAAGAACAAACACTACCGGCAGACCAAGATAGCCCGAATTCATGAACATTACAGGAAGGCAAACTTCCCGGAATTCAATGCCTCTTCGCCTGCAGAAATACCTAAGAACTAATCCCATAACCGTTATAACAAAAACAGCGCTGAGCGCTATCCTCCAGAACTCAGCAAATGCGAACTTCTTCTCAAGCATCGCCGCGAAAACGAAACACGGGATTATAACATACGTGAGAATATCGGTTGCCGGCCCTACAACACGCTCAAGATCGAATCTTTTTATTTTCGCGAGAAGGTATCCAAGAAGTATCAGAGCGAAAATTGTGAGGATAACCTTGAAAAACATGTTTATCACACCTCTAAAGGCAGCCTCAGAGTAAAGGTCGTTCCTTTGCCGGGAGTGCTGTGGACCGATATGCTGCCGCCGTGGGCTTGCACGATCTGCTTTGCCAGATAAAGCCCTGTACCCGTGCCACCAGCCTTTCTCGTATCACTTGAGTCAACCTGGAAGAACCTGTCAAATATCTGCTCGCAGTGTTCGCATTCTATACCTATGCCGGTATCGCTAATCGAACACTCTATTTCTTTTTCTTTCTCCTCTATTGAAAAAGTTATATTACCACCCGAGGTGGAGAATTTTACGGCGTTCTCAATAAGATGTTTGAAAACATGGCTTATTTTCTCCTCGTCTATTGAGACCAGGACTGCATCCGGAGGTGTTTTAATATGAAGCGTGAACTGCTTTGTGTCTATATTCTCTTTTTTTATAACATCAGCGGCTATTTTCCCTATATCTAATATCTTCCTATCAAGCTTCATCTCACCTGATTCAAGATCGGCTACCGTCAAAAGATCTGTTATGAGGCGCCCGAACTTATCGCACTCCCTGCTGACAATGCTTATAAACTCCTCCCTCTTTTGTTCATCAAGATTGTCGACATCCCTCAGAAGCTCTAAAGCGCCTATTATTATCATAAGAGGGGTTCTGAGTTCATGGCTTATAATAGACATAAATTCCGATTTAACACGTGCAAGCTGCTGCAGATCCTCATAGAGCCTTGCGTTTGAAACAGCCATTGCGACCTGGCTCGCGAACGCACCGCACAGGATCACATCATCACGAGTGAAAGAATCCGCGCTTTTCTTGTTAATGACCTCTATCACACCTATGATATTATCCCTGACTTTAAGAGGCACACAAATAATAGACTTTGTATTAAAACCTGTTTTCTTGTCCATAGACTTATCGAACCGGGGATCGTTCTGGGCGTCAGCGACCAGGATTGGCTGACCCTGCTGGGCAACCGTCCCGGCTATACCCTTGCCCAGAGGAAGTTTGAACTTCTTTATTTCTTCTTTCTTGTCACCATAGGTAACTTTGAATTCGAGCTCTTCTGTTTTCTCGTCTATTAGCATAAGAGAGCTGGCCTCGGCCTTCATGACCTGGGTTGTAAGGCGCATAGCCAAGCCGAGCAAGGTGTTCAGGTTCAGAGTGGAACCAACCATTTTCGTCACATCAACAAGCGTTTTTAATTCGGCTATTCTGGAATCAGCCTCTTTAAGACGCCCTTCAAGCTGAGATATCTTTTCCTGGTATTTACTTATATCATTTTCAGTCATACCAATTACCCCTCTTTTGTGTAGCAGCTTTTTTCATTAATATATAGTAATTATAAGTTATATCAGAATTTTTACCCTCATGCAATAAAAAAATCTTGCCTTTTGGGCGCTTAGCATATATAATAAACATACGTTTTATGCCAATAGGAGGATGTTATCATGTTAATGAAGGTTATAAGAAAAAATATAAAGGTCCTTTTGTGGATTACCGCCATAATGTTCATACTGGGAGTTTTCCTGTTCCAGGCGGCGTCTTTGTTCACCAGGAGGAATCTCGTAGTCGCCAAGGTAAACAGAAAGAAAATCAGCATACAGGAATACAGCAAGACCCTCAACGAGACGCTAAACACATACCGCAATATCTACAAGATGGATATCACTGAACAGATAATACCACAGATCAGGAAATCGGTTCTTAACGGCATGATACAGATCCACCTGATGACAGAGTATATGAAAAAACACGATATAGAGGTGAGCGACAAGGCTGTCATAGATAAGATAAGGAAAACACCTGCCTTTAAGAAAAACGACCGTTTCGACAGGGAACTGTACCTGGAGCGCCTTGGGAGTATAAACATGACACCGCAGGTATATGAGGGGGAAATAAGGAACTCCTTAAAATCAGAAAAAATCTCCCGCTTAATGACAGCGGGAGTAAAAGTCACGACGCCTGAGCTCCGAGAGGAGTACAAGAAGAGGAAATATAACCCGGAGCTGGAGCAGGATACTTTCGAAGCACGAAAAAGCATGATGGCTGACTCTTTATCAATGCAGAAACAGAACCTTTACTACCAGGACTGGCTGCAGAGCCTAAAGGCAAAAGCCGATATCGAAGATAACCTTTTGGAATTCTACCCCGCCAAGTGATCAGAGCTTCCTATAAGCATACACGCCTAGAATTACCCCGATGGCACTGAGAAGGTTAAACTTGAACGAGAACCCAAGGGTCAGTATTATTACCTGAAGATTTATACTCATAGGATCGAACCCTAGGAAAACACCTTCACTCAATATGGTGCGCATGCCTCCCTGCTGAAAAAACACCCCGAAAATTTCCCCCATTACGCTTCCTATAAGCGCACCAAACACAATGAAACTAATCAACAAAGCCCTCTGCTTCATTGATATCCCCCTTTCTGATTCTTTATAACTTTTGAAACGTATATACTTCCATCGGCACCTATAATAACTCCATCCATGCCTTCAAGGTTTTCAATCAGCTCCATACCCCGCTTGATACCCATGACGAACACCCCGGTAGCCAGCGCATCACTGGTGGTGGCATCGCGTCCTATAACCGTTACACTGGCACATTCATCCGCGGGATATCCCGTTAAAGGATTTATAATATGGCTGTAACGCTTTTTGTTTTCCTCGAAGAACTTCTCATAATCCCCTGATGTCACTATAGCCCTGTCCTTGAGAGAAAGATTCTTTACGAGTTCATCTTGGATCCTGGGATGACGTATACCGATATTCCAGGTTCTCTCACCTATAAATCTTATATCTCCTCCCGCATTTACAAGGGCTTTTTTTATCCCTCTTGCGCGCAGCAGTTTGATTGCCATGTCTATGGCATAACCCTTTGCGACACCTGAGAGATCAACCCTTCTGTTATTAAGATATACCTTGTGCTGCTCATAATCAAGTTTTATTCCCTGGTAACCGACGCCAGCAAGCGTTTCTATTATCTCTTCATCATCGGGCACCCTGTGTTCGCCGCTTTTGAAACCCCAGAGTTCCACCAGGGGTAATACGCTTATATCAAAAGCCCCTCCCGTAAGCCGTGAAACCGCCAGGGCTTTATCTATTATCAAAAAAAGCTCTTCGTTATTGGAAACACCTTTATCATTCAGGCGGCTTAACTCATTATCTGCTATAAAGCCGCTGGCAAGTTTTTCCACGCGTTCTATCTCTTTAAATGCCGCTTCAATAGCGGCTTGCGCCTGGACCTTATTTTTACTTACTACCTTCACCTGCACATGAGTCCCCAGCAGTCGGCGCTCCCCGGAGAATGTTTCTTCGCTCTTGCAGCCAGTCACAAGGAACTGGACACATAAAAGTATCATCACCAGTATTCTAAAACCTAAATTACCACAATATTGCTGTTTTCGCTCCACGATAACGCAAACTTCCTTTTTATTTCATTTTCTCCCTGAGGAGCTTATTGACAACCTGGGGATTGGCCTTTCCCTTCGTCTTCTTCATGACGGCTCCTACGAGGAAACCTATGGTCTTTCCCTTGCCGCTTAGGAATTCATCCCTTGCCTTCGGGTTTTCTCTCAATATCTCTTCTATGACTTTGAATATCTCTGACTCGTCACTTACCTGGACAAGCCCTTTATCCCTGACTATAATTGAAGGTTCTTTACCTGTTGCAAACATATCCTCGAAAACAGTCTTAGCGATCTTCCCGGAGATGGTATTATTCTCTATCATTTTCACAAGCTGTGCCATGGCCTCCGGCGTAATAGGTGAATCCTTTATCGTCCTGTTCTGGGCATTAAGATGTCCGAGCAGGTCTCCCATCACCCAGTTTGCGACGGGTTTCGCTGTTGACTTATCCCCTGAAGCGCTGACGCATTTCTCGTAGTAGTCAGCCAGCGGTTTCTCAGCACTGAGCACGCCGGCATCATACTCGGACAGGCCGTATTCATCTATCATTCTCTTCTTGCGGGCCTTGGGCAGCTCCGGAAGTTTTTTTCTTACTTCTTCTATCCACTTGGCATCTATAACCATAGGAACAAGGTCAGGTTCTGGAAAATACCTGTAGTCATGCGCTTCTTCCTTGGTCCTCATAGAGAGCGTTACTTTCTTATTGGCATCCCAGAGTCGTGTTTCCTGAATTATTGTCTTTGCGTTTTTTATATCTTTCACCTGCCGCTTTATCTCATATTCCAGTGCGTCCTTTACATTCTTAAGAGAGTTCATGTTCTTGAGCTCGGCTTTCACGCCGAGTTTCTTCTCTCCAATAGGACGAACGGAAATATTTGCGTCGCAGCGGAATTTTCCTTCCTCCATGTTGCAATCAGACACCTCGGTATACTCCAGGATGCTCTTAAGAGACGCAAGGTATTGATATGCCTGATCCGGGCTTTCTATATCGGGGTCCGTGACGATCTCTATAAGGGGTATGCCTGTGCGGTTAAAATCAACAAGACTGCCATCAATCTTGCGTGAACCTATAAAATGCAGCAGCTTACCCGCATCTTCTTCCATATGTATGCGCTTTATACAGACAGTTTTTTTTACACCATCTACCGTTATATCAAGTTTGCCGTTTTCCGCAAGAGGAAGCTCATACTGGGACACCTGGTAGTTTTTCGGAAGATCGGGATAAAAATAGTTCTTGCGGGCAAATATTGACCTTTGGGCTATTGTGCAGTCAAGGGCAAGAGCAGCGCGTATGGCATATTCCACAACTTTCTTGTTCAACACGGGGAGAACACCAGGCATGCCCGTACACACAGGGCATGTATTGGAATTCGGTTCTGCCCCGAACTGCGTGGAACAGCCGCAGAATATCTTGGAATCCGTCTTAAGCTGCGCGTGAACCTCTAAGCCTATTACCGCCTCATACTTCATTTATATCCCCTAGAAATGATAGTTTGTGGTAAATGATACAGCAGGCCCTGACAAATCAAGTTGAAGATCCTCAAATGGGATTGGACCAAACCCACCAACAGCATAATCCACTGGAGTTTCTTCACTATATACACCGAATGTAAATCCCCTGACTACGGCGTAAAGATATTCAAGTTCAAGATTAAATGAGACCCTTCTAGATACGAAGAGTTCTATTCCACCTACAGTATTAAATCCCCAGCTACTTCCTTTACACCTGGGACTCATAACTACATCCCCATTTTCAGTAACTAGTGGATCATAAGGATCATTCATTCTCCAAGTAGCAAAATACCAGCCTGCTCCTACCCCAAAATAAGGAACAATGCTTCGAGGTTTAAAATCAACTTCTCCCGGAAGAGGCTCCATGAAATAAAACCGGTAGGTTAGGTTTATAAAAGTTGCGGAAGCAGTGGCATTATTGTTATATATGACCTCACCCGTAGACGGAACATAGTACTCCCAAGTTGCGCTGACCTGACTAAGATACCCGGCATTAAAAACAAGCCCATGACTGCCCTTCCTGTATCCAAAGGAAAGCTTTGGAGCCAGAATATCTCCTTTCAAGTCTTCTGATCTATAGCTATACCCATAATTCAAATAATCAAGCTCGTAATTATAAGCTCTAACATGATAGTCTTGTATAATTGAATTATATAACGGAAATGTAAAACGATGAATGCCTAGACAAAAGCCTATAAAAGTATCCTTTGTCCTGTTCTCTTTATCGAAACTTTCCATCTCAAAGGTCTCGGGATCAAAAGCAAATGCAGGGATTGAGCTGCATACAAATAAAACCAACAAGATCAAAAAAATGTTTTTCTTCATATTATACCCTCGCTTTTTTTCTATGCCAATCTGTATTCTGCTCATACACATGAGCTATTTTTAATATTGTCTCTTCCTCAAAGTGATTTCCCAGTATCTGCAATCCTATTGGCAGACCTCCTTTTGTAAAACCACATGGCAATGATAAGCCGGGTATCCCGGCCAGATTCGCTGTTATGGTAAAAATATCCGAGAGATACATCTGCAGTGGATCGTTTGTCTTCTCCCCTATCTTAAATGCAGCGCTAGGCGCAGTAGGTGTGACTATGACATCCACTTTTTTGAAGGCATCCTCAAAATCTTTCTTTATAAGGGTCCTGACTTTAAGGGCTTTAAGGTAGTACGCATCGTAGTATCCGGCTGAGAGTGCATAGGTTCCTATCATTATCCTGCGTTTTACCTCAGAGCCGAACCCTTCGCTGCGGCTCTTCATATAGCTCTGCAACAGGTCCTTTGCCTTCGGACTCCTGTAGCCGTATTTAACACCGTCATAGCGCGCGAGGTTCGCACTTGCTTCCGATGGTGCTATTATGTAATAGACGGCAACACCGTATTCCGTGTGAGGCAGGGAGACCTCAACAATTTTTGAACCCAGTCCCTCCAACTTTTTTATGGCATCTCTAACATGTGATTCCACTTCGCTGTCAAGTCCCGGTATAAAGAATTCCCTGGGTATCCCTATCTTAAGCCCCTTTATATCCTTGCCAAGTGCCTTCGTGTAATCAGGCACGTTTCTATCAACAGATGTAGAGTCCTTCTTGTCGTGACCTGATATTGCGTTCATCAAGAGAGCCGCATCACGCACATCCTTTGTAAGAGGTCCTATCTGGTCCAGTGAAGATGCAAATGCCACCAGGCCGAACCTGGAAACACTCCCATATGTGGGTTTCATACCTACTACTCCGCAACAGGAAGCGGGCTGTCTTATTGACCCACCGGTATCTGAACCTATGGCTAATATTGCCTCATCACCTGCGACTGCGGCGGCACTTCCACCGCTGGAGCCTCCCGGAATAGCGTCAAGGTTCCACGGGTTCCTGGTAGGACCAAAGAATGAGGTTTCACAGGAAGAACCCATGGCGAATTCGTCCATGTTGGTCTTTCCTATAAAAACAGCCCCGCATGAGCGGAGTTTCTCAATAACAGTTGCGTCATAAGGGGTTATGAAATTCTCCAGTATCCTGGATGAGCAGGTGGTTTTTACTCCTTTTATGCAGATGTTGTCTTTTATGGCAACAGGAACTCCGGCAAGGGGTTCCAGCTTTTCACCTTTAGAGCGTTTAGAGTCAACTTCATCTGCTGCTTCAAAAGCCTGTTCCCTGTTGAGGGTCACATAGCAGTTGAGCTTTTTTTCTGTCTTTTCTATTTTTGAAAAAACAGATTCAGTGACCTCCCTGGATGAGATCTCTTTATTCTGCAGTTTATCGCTTAATTCATGGGCTGTCAGCTCATAAAACGCCATCAATCATTCTCCATATACTATATAAAACTTATAGATTCCATTTTTACACAAAAAACGAGGCTAAGTCAAGTTTTTAATTTCCAGTGCCATTTAAGAATTAAAACAGTTCATTTGTTTTTATACTTAAATAATAATAGCTTTTTTAGACTATTTTTTTACTAGTTTGAGAAATAAAAAAACCAGCTTTTAGACTGGTTTTTTGTAGTATTTCTTGAATATAGTATTTTAAGATGTATATACTCCCCTATTCTTTCGCCAATATAGCGTCTACTTCTTCCGCTGTCTTGTCTAAATCTACTTTTACTACGGAAAAATCATAGTTGCCTTTCTGGAGTCTGGCAAAAATCTTACCAAAACACTCCATCAATAATCGTTCGATCTCACCCCATGCAGGGACATTTGGAAATGCTCTACCGAATCTCCATGAATTCTTAAGGCTCCTGAATCTTGGTTCGTCAGCCATAAATATTGCGTCAAAGGGTTCCATGAGGCTGGGTAACATATTTAATGCTCTCACACACCGGGTTTGGGACTCATATGAGAGTAAGAATTTAATCAACTCAATAGATTCGGCTATTCTCATGGATTTAGGATTGATAGCCAGGTTGCTTCCTCCACAAAATACAAATCTGCCGGCTGGTCCAGCAGGAAATAAGGAAGCTACACAGTTTTCCCCCACTTCTGGTACATAATCAGGATTATTTGGATCAAGAGGACTGGGAGCTCCCAGACTACCAGGAATTGACATTGCATAATCTCCATCTATAAAGAAACCTTTTGATATATCCTCTGTTCCCTTGGATAATGCCTTAGAAGAAATATAGCCTTTGCTTACCAAGCCTATATAATACTCTATTCCCCTCAGCGAAGCTTCATTATTAAAAGCTGCTTTGGTTCCATCAGGTGATAGAAAATCCCCGCCTGCACCCCAAATCCAAGGAGCTATATTATGAATTAAAATAGTTTCTTTCTGTCCTGAAACACCCAAAACCTCTATTACTTTCCCATTAAATTCAGTGTCTTTGAGTTTTACACAAGCTGATTCAAACGGTTTCCATGCTTCTAGGTCTTGTCGTGGAACACCTGCGTGGGAGAGAATATCGCTTCGGTAATAAATCACTCTTATATCAACAAACCAAGGCAGAGAACTTACCCTCGTTGACCCAGGGAAGTGACAGCTACTCCATGCTGCAGGGATAAAGATTTCTCCTCCCATTAAGTCGATAACCGTTTCAGTAAGATCATAAAGAGCTCCTGAATTTGCAAGAGTTGCATTCCAGGTTGAACCTATTTGTAAAATATCCGGTCCGCCCTCCTCTTTTCCTAAATTCTTAATTTTATCCCAGTATTCGAGCCATGGAATTACTTCTAGTTGGACCTCTACGGGCCATTCTTTTTTAAATACTCTTATTTCACTATCTATAAATTGTTTGCCTCTCCCCCCACGACCTGCAGGCCATACCCACATTTTAATAGGCGCTACCATAATCCCTCCTGTGAATCCCTATGCTAAGTTACCTCATTTGCCTTTTTAATGGCAATTTCAAAACTGCCTTTGATTTTTGTAGCCGCATTAATTACTGTTGCTATATTTCCTATTGATATTTGAAATAATTATATCACTTCTAAAGAATTATTTGCAAGCAAAAAATAAAAAATGTTGTGTAACTTAGAAACCGGACATTTGTGAACGCAGAAACTGGACATTCTAATAAAACCATGTTGGAATACTCTCTAAAGCGGAAAGGGTGTATTCCAATGACAAACCCGACCATTATAGTATTTATCCTATTAGCAATAGAGTGTCTAAAGTTAGCTCTGGTGTAACAATAAACTTATCGATGTTCAAAGAATTAAAAATAGCGACTTAAACATAGGGCGCTTTTAATCTTTAAACGGTTCACTTTTAAATTTTATCTAAAAGTTTTTAATTTCCATTTCTTGAGAGTAATAATTCTGCTTGTGTTTGTAGGGGCTGCGTAGTACAATTTAGTTCATGAGTTATCCCGCCATTTTCTTTATTTCCTTCACAATCGCCCTTTCCGGAGCCATCGCCCCCGGACCTTTCCTGGCAACAGTGATATATGAAAGCTCAAGGCGGGGTTTCAAGGCCGGCCCGCTCATGATCATAGGTCATGCCATACTCGAAGTCGCCATGATGGCTGTTATAATCTTCGGGCTTGCCGCCTTCCTGCATGAACCTTTGGTATTAAAAATAATAGCCCTTCTGGGGGCTTTTATACTTTTCGCCTTCGGCGTCACTATGATAGCTTCTATTCCTAAATTATCGCTTGATTTTAAGGATGGGAACAAAAAGCAGTTCAATCTTATCATTACGGGTATAACCATGAGCGCCGTAAATCCGTACTTCGCCATATGGTGGCTTACAATAGGACTGGGATTACTGTTGGCATCTCATAAACAAGGGATCTTTGCGCTCGGGGTGTTTTTCGCGGGTCATATTCTTGCGGATCTTCTATGGTACAGCGTTGTCTCCCTCACCATCAGCAAGGGCAGAAGATTCATATCCAAAAAGATATATAAGGGCATTATATTTGTATGCGGGATGACCCTTGTGGGATTCGGTATCTATTTTGCCTTAAACCACAGGGCGTTCATGCCTTAATTCTTGTTCAGTGCAACAGCATCCTGTCAACTTCGCAGAGGAGTTGCTCTTTAGTCACGGGTTTCTGCAGGAAATCAAGCGTGCGCGGCTTATCTATAGTATCAACATGATCTATTCTCTTGAGCCTTCCCATTGTATCCGGACCAAGAACACTCACCACCAAGACAGGCACCCGCATGGTGCTCTCTTCTCCCCTAAGATACAGAAAGAATGAATCCCCGAACATGGGTTCCATTATTATATCAAGTATTATCAGGTCAAATTTCGAGTCCTTCACCCGCTCAAGCGCCACAGTCGCGTCACTCTGTATCTCCACTTCATATTTTTCTGTCTGATCGCTGAAGAACATCTCGTATAACCCCCTCATGTCCTTGTCATCGTCAATTATGAGAATACGTTTCATATTTGCACCCTCCTTGAGATGTACCCCTCAGCTGAGTATCCTGTCCATCTCTGTGAAAAGCTCCTCTTTGGTAACAGGTTTCTGGAGAAAACTTACATGGTTTATTCTTTTAATTAGCGCAAGCGCATCCTGGCTTAGTACGCTTACCACCAGAACCGGAAGCTCCGCTGTTTTTTTCTCGTCCCTCAAACGAACGAAGAACGTATCTCCCGGAAGCGGCTCCATGATGATATCTAGGATAACCAGGTCATAAGATTTCTCCTTGACCCGCTTAAGCGCCGATTCGGCCTTTCCCTCTATGTCAATCTTATAACTATCACCCTGGTCATTGAAGAACATCTGGTACATTTCCTGCATATCCTTATCGTCTTCGAGTATTAGGATATTCTTTGCCATATCCCGCACCTCCCTGTATAAGTGTTTTTACACTGCTTAAGCCATCGGCAGCAGCATTTTTACTCTTGTACCCTTACCCAACCCTTTTGAGTGTATTGCGATCCTGCCTCCATACATTGTGACAATTTCCCTGCATATAGAAAGACCAAGACCCGAACCGTCTATAGAAGCATGCCGCTTATAAAACCTGTCAAACACCCTGTCACGGTGTTTTGCTTCTATACCGCAGCCTGTGTCGCTTACTTCAACCTCTACGTAATCCCCTTTAAGAGCGGTGCTTATCCTGACACTCCCTTTTGATGTGAACTTCATAGAGTTATCAAGCAGATTAAAGAGCAGTGTCTTTAGATCTCTTCTTTCTATATTAACTTTACCAACATCTTGCCTTTCGCGCAATATAAATTTTATCCCCTTCTTATCAAAGGAGGGTTTCATATTATCAAAAACTTCCCCCAGAACCGCTTTAACAGAAACCTTCCTTCTCTGCTGCTTGGCAAGCTTGCGCATATCCAGCGTGAAGATCTCAAGCATGTTGTTCACGTCTTTTTTTATTTTCATTAGATTACTGGTAGCTATCGCCTCGGCCTTCGCCATCTGCGCCAGATCATCCTTCTTTATACCCTCCTGGAGCAGGTGAAATGCCATTTCTGTCATGGCTACAGGCGATTTTAGACCGTGAGACATATCACGTATGAGGCTATCCTTCATCTTGGCTATGTTCTTGCGCTCTGTGATATCCCTGATTACTACTATGTCAGCCGGCTCACTGCGCCAGAGGGTTTTCGCACCGGTTATTTCAACATCTACCTCCTTGCCGTTTTTTGAGAGCACTTTTATTTCATACTGCTTCTGGATGTATTCTCCCCTTATCCGGCTCTGGTAATTCTTAAGTACCTTCTCTCTCTGATCAGGCACTATAACATCACCGAGTGTTTTCTTAAATATCTCCGAGAGATTGTATCCTAAAATTTCGCGCACACGCCTATTAGCATACACCAGAGCCCCTTCACCTGCAACAATTAAAATGCCGTCATTGGCATTATCGGCAAGAGAACGGAAATTCTTCTCGCTCTGAAGCAGCGCTTCCTCACCCTTCTTGCGCTCTGTAACATCTGTTATTATACTTATTATAGTCTGGAGTTTCTTTTCCATGAAAACCGGGGTCCAGGAATGGTTGACCCATCTCGTCTCGCCTTCCTTGGTTATTACCCTGTATTCAAAAGATGAGCCGCTTTTTCCCTGCATTGCACCTGCCAAAGCATTTTGAACAAGCACTGCATCATCCGGATGAAATATATTCGCAACAGTGCCTATTAATTCATCCGAATCATATCCAAGAATATGCCTGCAGGAAGGACTGAGGTAGGAGACCACACCATCAGGTCTTGTCATCATAACAAGGGCTCTCGCATTTTCTATCATACGCCTGTATTTGACCTCGCTCTCCCTTATCGCATCCTCGGCTTTCTTTCGTTCCGTGATATCTTCCCCTGACGAGAGTGTTCCAACTATCTTTCCATCATCGTTCTTGATCATGGTATTATGCCAGGCAATAAGCCTCAAATTCCCGTCTTTTGTCATTACAGGATTCTCAAAGTATTCTACCGGAGCCATATCCCCTTTCATCAGCTTCTTAAAAACACCCTTGACCTGTGCGCTTATACTAAAAGGAAGAAAATTATCAAACCAGTTTTTGCCCAGTATTTCCTTTTCCTTATAACCCAGGATCTCACAGCCTTTTTTATTAACAAGCGTTATATTCCCTCTTCCATTCATGGCGATCATAATAACCCCGGCTATATCAAGATATCTCTCGGCCTTTTCTTTTTCTTTTTTAAGGGCTTCAGCCGCGGACTTGCGTTCGGTAATATCGCGCCATATGCTTACTACAAAACCTTTCCCTTCTATTGAGACAGGCTTTGAGGTTACCAGTACATTACGTATCTTCCCACTTTTCGTTTTGTGCTTTGTCTCAAAGATTCCACTTCCTTTTTTTAGGATATCCTTGAGGTGTTTTTCTACTTCCTTTTGAGATTCAATGACTTCAATATCCGATATTCTTAGTTTTGAGAATTCCTTTCTGGTATAACCGAGATTTTTATGGGCACTCCTGTTGAAGTCTGCCAAGCCTCCGGCCTCTATATCAGCAAGAACCACTGCTTCTACTGACTGTTCGAAAATAGCCCTGTAGCGCTGCTCAGAAGCTCTAAGCTTCTCCGCTATTTTCTTGTCTTCAGTGATGTCGGTTTCAATAATACCTAGCCCCTCTCCAACCTTAAATGCCTTTATAGACACTATCCTGTCCCCGAATTGAGGAAGAGCAATAACTGCGGGTATATAAACAGATTTACCCGTTCTTGTAACCTTCTTGTATTTGGCATACCTGTTTGTTTTCCTGAGCTCAGGAGTAATATCTATAATATTTTTTCCTATTAAATTTTCCCTGTCTTCCCCGAGCATTTTGAGTGCCCGCCTGTTAATATCAACCAGTCTTAAATCAGCATCAAACAGTGAAAACCCATCTGTAGCGGAATCCATGAATTTGGCAAGTCTTGCCTGGCTTTCCCGCAGTGAATTTTCCCCTTCCTTGCGCTCGGTAATATCGAGAACATATTCTATCATCTGGGCCACTTTGCCATTTTCGTCTAGGATTGGATAGCCGTGGATTTCCACGATTCTCTTTTTGCCATCTTTGTCGTAGTGAATATGCTCCACAACAACATGTTTTTTGGTTTTTTTAACTTCTTTCAGCGGGCATACATGTTTTCCTGTGCATGGTTTTTTACTGTGGTGGGTCAATTCATGGCAGGTCTGCCTGCCCGATAGTGTTTTACCATCATACCCGACAGCGTTAATCATCTTAATACTGTAGTCTTTTGTGTCAATCACGTAGAAAGGATGGGTCAGGGAACCAAGCACCGTTCTCAGGAATTTATTATTTTCCTGTATCATTCTCTCTGCCTTTTTCTTGTCTGTTATATCGCGGATTATAGTGATTACTCTTACGATCTTGCCGTTTTCTATAACAGGGATTTTTCGCGTTTCGGTGGAGAGGACTTCTTTGCCAAGAATTGTATTTTCCTCACTGACAAGGACTTTACCGCTCTTAAATACCTGCCTGTATTCATCGATAACCTTTTTAGGAAGGAAGGGAAATGCCTGCGTAATGGTTTTGCCTACCGGGTCAATACGCAAACCCAGGCTATACAGCCATCGCCTGTATGCTTTATTCACCAGGATGATCCGCATTTTCCTGTCAACGAGTTCGATACAATCATTTATGTCCTCTATAAGCATAGAAGAGTATTTTTGAGATTCAGGTGTGGCTTTCATCTTACCAAGATCGAAGGAGATTTTTGGAGTTTTCTTTTTCCCTGAGGGATATTTTTTGCGGGTTTTGCTTTTTTGTTTGCGCTTCATTGTATTCACCTATTGTAACAGATGGATAAATCCAACAGAAAATAAGTTAAGCGCTCATAACACAGTTATTGTTTAAGCTGGATGGGAGCTGTTTCAGCGGGGTTTATAAAGCCTGCGAAGGGGAACAAATGTTCTCATTCCAGAGCCTAATCCCTATTTTAGTATAAATTAAAAACAGGTAGAAAGTCAATATATTCTTTTTGCCGGAAATATTCTTATAAAATACAAATTATTCCCCACTTACGAGCCGGGGGGCTTGTGTTTGAGGATCCTGTGAATGTATTTAGCAAGAAGTATTATAAATGTGAGCATCACCGCAAATATCGCAACAAGAAGCCACGGTATTTTCCCTTCGGCGAGTGTCTTTGTCACGGCGTCAACGCCTACCACGTAGAGTATTGTCCCGGGTAGAAGGCTAAACCAAGTCCAGAACGCAAAGGTTGAAAAAGATATCCTTGTCAGGCCGAAGCCGTAATTAAGTATCGTAAAGGGGATAACCGGCACGAGCCTTGTTATGGCTACCATAATTGCGCCGTGAGTGTGGGTCAGGTCTTCGACTTTCTTGAATTTCTCATGGTCTTTGAGCCACCTGTGCACGGCATCCTGGGCCACATAGCGCGACAGGAGAAAAGCGAGCATCGCACCAAGCGTAAGGGCAATGCTCACTATTGTAATACCCGCAATAGAGCCGTAAAGAGAAGCGGCAATAACGGTCATGATCGAAGTAGGAACACCTATAAGAGTTGAGAGCGCATAGAGCACTATAAAAACTAATACACCTGCTACACCTATACTGCTTATCCAGTTCTTGAGTATGACTACCCTCTCACCGAAGCCTAAAAACTGTGACAGCAGTATGAGAAGCACCACTATGGCTATAACTACAATGTGTTTTATCTTATTCTTATGTTCACTCTTGACTGAAATTATGGCAGCACACCTCCGTACTTATGCTACCTTATAACTACTAATTGCGCAAGAGTATTTTTTATTATACCCTTCTTCCAGTAGTAGACCGTGTTTTTTAGGGGATTTCCTGCGTACTAGTTTTTTTCTTTTCAGTTGACGTTCCTTGTACTTCAAATATCATTGTTTGCGGGTTGAAGACGCTCCATGCAAACCAGTACATTCTCGTAGCGGGGATAAGCTTACCTTCAGCATCTGTTACAAAAGCAGTTTCTGCAGGCCCTTGCTTTACAATTATTTTCTCCCCCCTTATAACATCTTCAATAAGCCCTCCGCTGTTTCTGAGAGCCTCAAGAGGATATGCTTTAACATCCTCACCCACCGTAACACCAATTATGAATTCTTTTGCTTGGAGACGTTTATCTTCACGGGGCAGGGGAAAGATAACTCTTGAATTCTGTATGTAATCAGCATAGGGATCAGAAGTGTAATCACGCAGGAATCCCGTGTCTCTTGAAAGGACCATTGTCTGCGGGTGCTCTTTTTTCCACTCACCCCATGTTGTGACAACAGAGGGTATCACGCTCAGTTTTCTCCCTGAGAAGATACCGGTAGCTGCGCCCTCCATAAGCTGCGGCCAGAGCGCATTTGACTGCTTGTCATACATAACGAGATTATTGTTGTAAAGAAGTCCCGAGACTCCGAAGGTGAGAAGTTCTCCTTCAATTTTCCTGTTAAAAACAACGGCGCTTCGTGTCAGCGGACACCATGTTACGGCTACGGATTTATCCCCCAGCGTATCATTTACCACCTCATGCCAGGTGAGAATATCAATGGGATATGCTTTGGTACTCCTGCCGTTTGCAAGACCTATCACGAGGTCCTCATCGCTTAAAAAATCAGCCCTTGAGGGATCCAGGAATTTAGGCTCAAGGATAGCGGGTATATCGTCTTTACCAAGGCCTGCTGGCATAAAATCAGTCTTGAGAATTAAGCTCTCCGACAGATCGAATTCATGAAGCTGCCCGATGCATAAAGCTCCATCCCCTATAACTAAGAAGAATGCCAGAACAACTATAATTATTTTTATACGTTTCATGATATGTCATTTTCCTTTATCAGGAACTCTTTATGGCATCCTGCAGGATTTTTATATTCTTCATTAAATTACCTTTGAATGCCGCATTACCCGCAATAAGAAGATTGGCTCCTGCAGCCACCACCGCGGGTATGGTCTTCTCATTTATACCCCCGTCAACACCTATGTTTATATCAAGACCTCCCTTATCTATAAGAGCCTTTACCTCAACTATTTTCCTCTCGCTTCCTTCTATGTATGACTGACCCCCGAAACCCGGTTCGACACTCATTATGAGAACCGTGTCCACTTCTCCTATAACATCCTTTATGGTCGAAACAGGTGTTTTCGGACGAAGTGCTACGCCGGCCTGCATTCCCAGATCCTTTATCTTTGCCACCGTAGCAAGAAAATCGGAGCATGCCTCCTGATGTATTATGATGCAGTCGGATCCAGCATCCCTGAAATCCTGGATATACTTTTCCGGGTTCTCTATCATCAGGTGCGACTCGAGATATAGTTTCGTACTCTTCCTTATATCTTTTATCACCACGGGGCCGAATGTGATATTGGGCACGAAATGCCCGTCCATCACGTCAAGATGCAGCATACTGCATCCTGCTTTCTCAACTTTCTTTATCTGTTCACCGAGCCGTGAAAAATCAGCCGATAAAACAGAAGGAACTATCTCTATTTTGCGCATATGGTCCTCGCTTTCTCTTCTATTGCGGAGTTGTATCCTTGTTTTAAACATACTTCTACCTTTTTGTTTTTTCTTAATACTCTTTTATATATGGGTATGCACATGAAGAACCTCTCATCAGGAGACTGATGCAGGAAAGACGGAAGCATTATAATAATAATATATAATATGCTTAGGGTCAAGTTATTTTTATTGAAAATAGTACCCGGAGAGTATATAATATCTTTAGCAATAAATCTGGAGGTAACCCATGAACCTTATACTGTTCTTTATAGTCATCGTGGTATCTTTTATCATAGTGCGAATAGGCGCCGTGGCCTTTGAGCTTACAGGACTTGAATGGTCCCTTGCTAAATTTCAGGCCCTTTCGTGCTTTACCGGCACAGGATTCACCACCAAGGAAGCCGAACTTATAACCAGCAACCCCCAGAGAAGGCGTGTTGCATCAATACTGATGGTGATGGGCAACGCGGGGCTCATCTCTCTTATCGCCACATTCGCCAATTCACTTAGAACAGACACCTTCCTGCCACAGCTGACCATGCCTTTTTTCACGAAAGTATTCAAGGGCCATTTCCCTGCGCAGTTTGTCCACGTGGTAGACCTTTTCATAATTGTCTCCTGCCTCTTCATGCTAATAAGGATACTCACTCACACAAAGTTAGCCGAGAGGTTCAACAGTATCTTGAGATCCAATATAATAAGAAAGAGAATTATTAAGCCTGTCAGTTTCGAGGAACTGGTAGTGGCAACGGGTGGCTACGGCGTATCAAGTATTGAGATCCTCTCAAACAGCCCCATACTGGATAAGACAATAATCGAAGCTGAGCTCAGAAGCTATGATATAAATATCCTTGCCGTGGAGCGGGAAGGGAGAATATTGCCCAATCCCTCGGCGGATATGAAGCTCCTTTTGGCGGACAAGCTCATATGCTTCGGCAGGCTGGACAACATAAGAGAAAAACTCTACAGCGAGCCGGACAAACAGGCGGAGACCAAGAAACCAGAGGAACAAAAACCTGAGTAAAGCAAAAAAGGATCTTTTTGTGAGTAAAACGAAGGTCTTATTTATATGCGTTCACAACAGCGCACGAAGCCAGATGGCCGAAGCCTTCCTGAATAAGCTCGCACCTGAAGATTTTTTCGCCCGGAGTGCCGGTATAGCACCGGGAGAACTCAATCAGGTTGTGGTAGAGGCGATGAAGGAAGTAAATATTGACATATCAGGCAATAAAACAAAAAATGCCCTCGATTTCTTAAGAAAAGGAGAGCATTTTGATTACGTTATAACGGTATGTGATGAGGCAGAGTCAGAGAAATGCCCCTCATTCCCAGCCGGGGCAAAAAAGCTTCACTGGAGCTTTAGAGACCCCTCCGGATTTAAAGGATCCCCTAACCAACGGCTTAACGAAACAAGACTCGTCAGAGATGAGATAAAATCGCGAATAGAAGATTGGCTGGAAGAAGTGAAGAAGAAATAACTGCTGCTATATTAAGCCGCTCAGGCTAAATAATCTTTTCCGCTTTCAGCTCAGCCTCTGCCTCGATCCAGTTGTCATCATGCGTATTTTCAGGCCTTCCCTTGTGAACCCATATATAATACGCTCTTTCCTGGATTTCCACTAACTGAGCCTGCGTATATTCCCTTGGCCCCGCAGCAATCGCCGGAAGCCTCTTTTTCCTTGATTTTACTACTGTTTTCACCTTTGTAACTGTCTTTCCCATAGCTTTTTTTACCGTAGTTTTTTTCTTTGTCGCAGTTATTTTTGCTCTTGGCATATCTCTCACCCCTTAAAATCCTTTATTTTATAAGCATTCTTTACTTTGCCCCTGTTTCCAATATCCGGACAACAGCAGGCAAAGGTACTAATCCCGTGCTTATGTGTAATATCATAAAATCATATTTTCTGTCAAGTGATTTTTTTTGAATATTTTCTGGTAGGATTAAAAGACAGAAGGGAATTTTCTATGCAGAATTCTCCTCTTTCTTCTCTTCACTCAAACCGTTAATTATTTCCTGCCTCTTGAGAAGCCTTTCTATCTCGGCAAGCAAAACAGGCGCGTCAAAAGGCTTGGTTACATATGCATCCGCTCCGACCTTGCCGCCAAGCTCCTTGTCATACTCAAGCGTGCGTGCCGTGAACATGATTATAGGTATCTTCTTGTACGCCTCATCGTATTTTAACACCCTGCAGACCTTGTACCCGTCTATCTTCGGCAGCATGAGATCAAGTACTACGAGATCAGGCTTTTCAGTTTTCACCTTCTCAATTGCTTCTGCTCCGTCATAAGCAAGGATTACCTCGTAGCCACTGGCCTCAAGGCGCATTTTCACAATCTCGGCTATTTTTTTCTCATCATCGACAAGGAGTATACGTGCGCTCATACCGCCCTCTTATTATAACTATCGATATTTCATACCCTCAAACCTATCAAAAACAACTGCATTTGTCAAGCACTCTTAATAACAAAAAATGAGGGGGAGAAACCCTGTCTCCCCCTCATTGTCTAAGTTTAGCTCCTTGATATTACATAAATTACCTTACCAGTGCATGTGATGATGATCGTATTCACTGTCTCTGCCTCTTTCATCATCATCCAGGTAATCGCCGTAGCTGAGAGCTTTCTCACTCCAGCGTTTATCCTGCTGGAGATCTTTCACCATTTCCGTGTTATCAGATGTAATAGTTATCTGGATACCATTATCTATCTTCTTGGTATCCACTTTTACTTCATCTTCATCCCAGTGATGAGACCGGTAATGGGCATATATGGGCCCTGTTAAGATCAAACCGACCAGCATTATTGTCACTATTCCAATTACTAGTGCTTTATTCATAGTATTGCACCTCCCTTCACCTATTATGATGAAAGGAGGCTCTAAAAGGATTCTTTTAAGGCACCAGTATCCTCTGAAATATATTGAATAAAAACCCCGTGAAGATTATGGCAAGGGTGGTAATGCCGAAAAATATCCCTATGAGTTTGAGCTTCATGGCACGCCGCAGCACGATAGCCTCGGGCAGGCTAAGAGCCGCTGTTGCCATCATAAAGGACAGCGCCGTGCCTAGAGGAATTCCCTTCTGGAACAACACCACCGCTATAGGTACAATCGCAGCACAGCTGCCGTACATCGGCACGCCCAAAATTGTGGCAATTGGAACCGACCAGAACCCGGTACGGGCTATGGCGGACTGTATCCATTCGCTTGGTACATAATTGTGGATAAGAGCCCCGACACCGACTCCCAAAAGAACCAAAAGCCATACTTTCTTAACAATAGATACAGATTCCGAGAATCCAAAATCTATCCTCTGTCGCAAATTTTTGTATAACTGCTCTGACTCTTCACTATCCCCGTAGGATATAAGGTCCTTGACGACATACTTTTCCAGTCCCATCCTTCCAAGTACATATCCCGCTACCACTCCTATGGTAATCCCACTTAAAACATAAAGGACTGTTATCTTCCAGCCGAAAAACCCCAGCATGAGCACCACCAGGTACTCATTTACAAGAGGGGAGGTTATAAGAAACGAGAATGCTATGCCAAGAGGGATGCCCGCCTCAAGGAAACCCAGGAAAATCGGTATTGACGAACAAGAGCAGAAAGGCGTGACAGAGCCAAAGAGAGACGCCGACACATTACCCAGCCCCTTTCTGCCTGAAAGCCACTTCTTTACTTTCTGCTGTGGTAAAAACGTCCTGAGAAATCCAACAGCCGTTATCATAATAAAAAGAAGAAGCAGTATTTTAACAGAATCATATAAAAAGAAAGATACGATATTACCCAGGCTGCTTCCCGGGGAAAATCCAGCAATTGAATATACGCAGTAGTCTACTAGCTCCCGCAGCATGAGCCCCCTCCTGATTTGTCATCATCGCAACACGGTTTTTCTTTTGCCTTCTCCTGCATCTTCTTGTCTATCTTCTCAAAAAACCTCGCGAAAAAACCTTTCTTACAGCAGTCGTTGTTCTTTTCATCACAGCATCCCATGATTATCTCCTTTCTTTTTTGCAGCACAGTTTCCTGCGGTCTATATTTTTGGCCTTCTTAAGGTCCTCTTTTATGAGCTTTTCATCAGAAAGCCATCTGTTTATATTGGACATCAATACTTCCGAGCATTTATCCCTATTATTTATCCTGTAATCCGTCCAGAAGCTTGCCTGCTCATCCGAAATGAGTCCGGCCGCTCCCAGTTTTCTCAGGTGCCTGGAGACACTTGGCTGGGTTATACCAAGAACATGGGCAAGCTCACAGACACACATTTTCCTGTTCTTAAGAAGAGCTATAATCCTCATCCTGTTTCTGTCCGCGAGCGCCTTTAATAGAATCTCTATTTGTTTCATCATGACCCCTTAAGCAAATAGATAGCCACTTGGCTATCTATTTACCATATTACGCCTGTTGTGTCAACAAAAAAATTATTTCCTAAGCGACGCCTTTGAAAAGACATGTTCCGGGATATTCACGTTAAATTCTATCTCTTCTATTATAAATTCTGTTCCCTTTCCCTTCTGCAATACATCCTTGAATGTCATTTTCTTCGGATACCAGCGATCTCCAATCTTAAAGACATCATTTATAACAAGCTCCTTTAAGAGCTTCCCACTTTTGGCGTAGCGCTCTTCTCTAAGAGGCAGGTATCTCTCTTTGTCAATCCACATCTTCCTGGAAAAATAGGCAACGTCCTCCCTTTTCGCTTCCAGTTCAAGCAGATAGCAAATCCTGCTCCCGACACTGCCCTCCCCCGCCAGTTTGGCATCATATATATTGGTCAGCTCGGGATCTTCCATATAATCTTCATATGAGACGTCGGAGCCCATCATGGAACGCCTGAGCATGTGTCCCGCTATCTTTATTATCCTGTCAGCAGACGGAGAATATATCCACAGCTCATCTTTTAGTTTTAACATCTTTGTACCTTTCTCCCGTGCCGGAGAGAGGTACTCTGTAAAAGATTTATCCACACCCTGTATCCAAGACCTGACTGTGATAGTTCTAGAGCCTCTTGCGCCATTGATTCTAATAGTGGAGATTATCCTCCTGTTCTCTGCCACATAATTCTCATCAACTCTTCTGAGTATCTGATAGGCTGTGGGACCCTGTGCCCAGAGACGAAGCGCGTAAAACAGCATTACTGCGGCAATCAAATATCTTCTCATACTTCAAGCTCCTTGAAAAGCTGTGATGTCTGCCTTCTATAAATACCTACCCCAGAGAACATTGTTCCAAGAACAGAAGCGACAAGACCCGGAATAAACCCTATATAAAAACTCGTCGGTGTCACCCTGGTGCGTATGACACTTGATATGAGCATATCTGCCTGACGCATAAACGAGCCGAAATCAATCCCGTTAAGCTCTATGTAATATGATATACCTACCCCTATAAGCGTGCCCAGAACAGATCCCGCAAAACCTACAATAATTGCCTCAAATATCATGCGCCGGTACAGCAGTCCTTTAGCCTCACCCATTGCAAGCCTCACTCCTATCTCGCCGTATCGCCTCAGGCCGTTCATGAGCCCGGCGTTCCATAACACTATCGCCATAGCAATAACAAATATGAGAACGATTAGAGTCCCGAAAGTAACACCCAGCTGTATATATTCACCCAGGCCGTGTTGCTCTCCCAGTGCCATTATAAAAGGAGAAAACTCATCATTCTCTTTTGAAAACTCACGGTTGAATTTTTGGGAGAACCCCCTCATATTTTTATCCTCATACATCATAAGAGGGGTGAAACCAAGAACCTCGCTTGCGGCATCCTGCATATCAAGAGCAAATTGCACATCTGATATATCCGCTATGACCATACTCCTATCCATAGCAGCTATACCGAAGCGCACCATACCACTCACCCTGAAATTATGCACGACCATGGCACCATGCATTGTAGAACCTATGAGAGTCGCACGATCCCCCACGGAAAGACTGAGCCTTCTAGCAAAATCATGGCTTAGAAGTATTTCATTAGCCTTCTCCGGTATATGTCCTTCGACTAGAGCATTTTCAAGATTCAATATTCCCTTATCCGGAGCCGACTTATCAAACATATTCACAGCAATACCGGCAACAGGGGACTGGACGCGCGTTTCACCCGACTCATCAGGTATATCAAGAAGACCCCCAAAACGTATTCTCGGCGTCCATATCATCTCAGGTTCATATTCCCTTAGCCTTTTAGTAAAATCATCTACACCAAGAATTGCCAGGTCGTTGGGAGATTGGTCCATAAGTTCCGCGTATGCTCTTGTTGTCACCTTGACATGTCCTGTATCAAATCTGGCGTTTGAACTCACGACATCTCCCATGACCCCCTGCATGAATCCGTGAAGAAATACCGTCAGAAATGCTCCTGCCGCAACCATGAGTACGGGAAAAAGACTTCTGTGGCGGTCACGCATTAAACCTTTTAGTAAAAAATTTATCATGAGAGCTTACCTTTGAGCGCTTCTGTCGGTTTTAACTTAGCTATCTTCCTGCTCGGCATGAAACTTACTATGGTAACAGTCG
This sequence comes from bacterium, assembly GCA_043821115.1. Lineage (GTDB taxonomy): Bacteria > CAYTYR01 > UBA6262 > DAOVJB01 > DAOVJB01 > JBDRDD01. Next base: position 41,275 of record JBDRDD010000001.1, read on the forward strand.
TCATTACAATAAATACGGTTACAAGGACAAGCCTGAGGGAATAGGAAGGGAAAAGCCTTCCAGTGAGCGCGTAGCCGTAGCTTTCGGTCGCTTGGGGAAGACCTATCCCGTGGCGCGCCGTAAAAACTATAAGCGGTATACCATAAATGGCTCCAAAAGCGATAGCCAGGATACCGTGAATAGCACCTTCAAGGGTAAAAAGGGCTACAACCCTAAATCTGGTCATGCCGAGTGCAATGAGTGTTCCTATCTCTTTTCTCCTCCTGAATATCGCCAGTACCTGCGTGTCGAAAATAGCCAGGATTGCTAAAAACAGCAGTATGGAATACATAACAGTCGAGCTCACGCGTTTTGAGCGCACCATGGCATATATATCAGAGAGGAGAAAATCTCTGTCCCGGAATATCCACCCAGAAATATCATCCTGGGCTTCTTTTCCTTCCCCTACAACGATTATAGTTGCCTCGCCTTCTAACCGTGCCATTTCACGAAGCCTCTCGAGCGGCAGCCATAGCTGACCCTTGTCAATATTTATGACCTCTGTATCCATAATAACAGCTATCTTTGCATCAACAGCATCAAATGTACCGTTTGCATCCCTCCACCTTATAGTAAGCTCATCCCCAAGACCAATGGCCATGCTTTTTGCCATGCGCCTGCCAACCATAACAGGCAATATATCCCCTTCCACAACAAGGCTTGCGGTCGGTATATCAAGCACTTTCTGAGAAGGGTCTATACCTTTAAGAAGAACCGACTGCATCCTTCCCTCTGGATAAATAGTGCCCTGCCTTATTAATATTGCGACTGCCTCACTATTTTGAACAGTAGCTTCGAGCTGTTGCGGTACAGCCGCATGGCTGTCTTCATATGTCAAGGGATCGTATGGGTCGTAATTTTCGTGCCAGTACTGCCCTCCCCCTATCTCATCGGATATCATGGCATTGGATGCCTGCTTTAGCATCCCAGTGAAAAGACCCTGGTGCCAGATGATAAGAACATAGGCCATGGAAAGAACTGCGACATTTAGCCAAGTTCTAAGCCCCGCGCCTTTTATGTTCCGATACGCAAGTTTTACTATCAGCATCAATCTTCTCCCTCTGGTATGACTCTCTCATCCTTTGTTATCTTGCCGTCAACAAGATATATCTTTCTCCTCAAATAAGCTATGACTTTCTGATCATGGGTCGCGAAGATAAAAGTAGTTGAAAGCTCCCTGTTTAGCTTAACCATCATTTTAAGTATATTGTGAGAGTTTTCTGTGTCAAGATTAGCTGTCGGCTCATCCGCCAACACTATATCCGGACGTTTCACTATAGCGCGTGCTACAGCAACACGCTGCGACTCCCCACCTGAGAGCTGCGCAGGCCTTGAGTTCATCTTATCCATAAGACCTACCCACTCCAGAGAATCGGTCACTTTTTGTTTCCTTTCTTTTTCAGACATCTTCATTATAAGAAGCGGGAACTCCACATTTTCATACACTGTGTAGACCGGAAGCAGGTTATATGTTTGGAATATAAACCCCATGTGTTCGCTTCTTAGCTTCGCCGCTTCACCATGGGAGAGACTCTCTATTTTCTTCCCCATTACAACAGCGCTGCCTTCAGAAGGAACATCAAGGGATCCTATAATATTAAGCAGTGTTGTCTTCCCTGACCCGCTCGGCCCCACGATACCGCAGAACTCACCTTTGGAGAACGAGGTTGTTATCCCCTTAAGCGCGGTGAATTCATTTTTTCCCACCGGGTAACGCTTAACCAGTTTTTCAGTATTAATAAGTGCCATCACAAACTCCTTTTATCAGTGGTTGTATGTAACCATAAGAAGCGCACCGTCCCCGCTGTATGCACTCGTATCTGTCTCCGAGCTTGAGAAAACACTCATTGTTATTAGCCAGTCATCATACGTGCGCTGCCAGCTCACAAAGCTGTAAAGCTCTTTCTGTTTCCAGTCATAATATCCTATGGCATTTATACTATCAAGCACGCTTACACTGAAATCAACCGAAGCAGCAGAGATATTAGAGTTATTATCCTGTTCATAGAGTTCGGGACCACTTGACGATACAAAATGTTCATACAAAACATGTACGCCCGGACCTATATCCATGGTATAATCTGTTCCAAGTGTAAGAAACTCCTCCCATTCCTGCCAGATAGAACCTTCCGCGTCCATAGAAAACTTCCCTACGGACGCCTCAAACCATGCCCCTATCCCTATATCCCACTTACCGTCAAAAGCGAACCTGTCCTCAAAGCCGTCTTTAATTACCCTACCGGAGAGATTTTCTTTTCTTCTCCTGTTGCTACGCCAACCTGTACTTTCATCAAGAACAATATTAACATCAACATCCCTGCGGTGATAGCTGAATGCTACATCCCCTTTTCCCAGGGAAACCTGAAGGCGTCCCCCAACTTCCGGGTTCTTGTTATCTGTTTCATATGTCTCCAGACCCTTTAAATCATTATTTCCGTATAGTCCCCAAAGCCATATGTTTGCATTATTTAGAAAATAGTACCTGAAAAGCAGACCCTTGACACCATCCGTAAGCTCAAGAGGATCGCGTTCGTCTATCTGGTCAAACCACATGAGCGAACGCAAAACCTGCGCTGGGCCGAAGTTTACCTTCTGAAGACCCAAGCGAAGCTCACCCTGCTCCCCATAGTATCTTACCCACAGACGGTAGAACTTTGCCCTTGTATTATCATCTATCTCATCCATTAAATCCAGGGATGTCCATGTATAAGCATTTACTGAAACTTCAGCATCAATGGCCCCTTTTGTAGGTACAGGATCAAGAATGCTAAGACATGGGATATATCTTGTACCGATTTTCCATTGGTCACTATAGGCAAGCCAACCGGAAACTTGACCATTTAGCTCTATTTCTCTGGCTTCTATACTAGATACCCTAAAAAGCAAAAAAGTAATTTTTAAGACTATTAAAAAAAGAAGTGTATTCCTGTAATTAAATAACCTCTCCTTCATCGCAATTCCTTTTTGTTTTAAGTTATTTTCTCTTGAGCTTTATCCACCCAATCTTTTATTTTCGTCTTTGCCTTTGCCTTATCTTTTAACTCAACTTCCCTAATTGAAAACTCCCCTATGAAATCACATTCAGGTGTCATCTCCTTTATGGAATTAAAAAGACACCTGTCTCCGCTTCCGCCCATGGTGCAGAAGAGCGCGACTTTCTTACCCTTGAGGGGGTATTCCACAAGGTAACCCCTTACAGCCGGCACCATATTCCATCCCCATACTGGAGAGCCAATATATATAATTTCATAATCAGCGGAGTCGGTCCTTGGCTTATGGATCTGGCTTTTCTTTTGAAAGAGCCCTTCAAAACCTGCAATCATATAGGCAACAAAGCCGTCTTTTCTTTTTTTTATTTCCATTATTCGCTCAACTTCTCCGCCTGTAGTTTCTGCAATAATCTCCCCTACGAATTTCGTATTGCCTGTCTTAGAGAAATAAACTACCAGTGTCTTCATTTTGACACCCCTTTATAAAGTTTATCGCAGCAGCATCTGGTGTACGAATGCACCGATAATCCATACGCTAAAGGATAATATGATTATAAATGGAAAAGGGATTTGCTTCTTAAAACAAATAAACGCTGTAAGGAAAAAAAGAATGCTCGGAAGTATGCCCCACAGGGCACCCGTGGTATATTTAGTGAGAAGATTGTAGTTATCTTTATTTTCCGAATAGAGCCACAAAAGTACAATTACCCCTGTAAGAGGCATGGTTGCGATAAGACCGGCGAGGGAAGGGAGTTTCTTGCCAAGCCACGTGGCAAGAAAAATTATACACAGAGAAATAAGAAGCTTTACCATGTACTGCATTTGCAGAGCCTCCTTTAAGGTCATTTTACGCAGTTGGAGGCAATTTGTCAATAGCTATCGAAAGCTATCCTTGACAGCAATGCCCCCTGCAACCATTCATGACTTCAGGGGGCATAAAATATTCCTTAATACATTTTTTATATCTGTTTCTTGGTTTCTTTGTAAAAAACGATCAGGTCATCCCCTTCTGAATAGAAATCTGGGATAATACCAACCTGCTTAAACCCCTGTTTTGTGTATAGTTTCCGGGCATGGGTGTACTCCATCCGAGCCGAGGTTTCAACCCGCATAACCGCTTTTTCCTGCTTCGAGTTAATGTATGATTCAACGCTCCCCAGCAACTTCCTGCCTATCCCGTGGCCCTGGAAACCCTTCTCAACCACTATCCAGTATATATCCCAGCCGTATTCTGTAAGCGGGGTCTTCCCGAATATGGCAAAACCCACCACACTCTCCCCTACGAACTCATAGAAGATGTTATAATTCGTAAGCGGGTTATCCGTGTAATCCCGGTACACATCCCTTAAAACATCGATCTCGCCGAGCGTGAATACCCCGGTGCCGCGCGCTATATCCAGGCATTCATCCCCTTTTAAGAGCGGCATAAACACCCCTTTCGAGACCGGCATTGAGGATTTTCTCTATTATATCCTCATAAGTATAGCCCCTGGCATACGACTGCTTCATAAAACCGCTGTCTCTGTTTATATCCGGGTTGGGATTTACCTCAAGTACAAACAGCTCTTTTTCCCTCTCGCGCATGTCAACCCTGCAATATCCCCTGCACTGCAGTACATGCGCTGCCTTCCTGGCGACAGATTCGATGCGGCTTTTGAGTACCGCATCAATACTTTCCGCACTCCTGGGAAGCAGGGTCCCGAAAGCGCTGCAGGATGATTCCCACTTGGCCCCATAGCTCAAGAACGCTCTTTCCCCCGGGTGTTCCCCATAGTCAAGCACTGATATGCCAAGTACCAGGTAAGGGCTGTCCCCTATTAAGCCCACGTTATATTCCCTGCCCGATATGAACTCCTCTACTAGAAGGCCCGAAGGAAAATCCCGGAGTTTTTTTTCTATAACCCTGGAAAGCCCGTCTCGGGCGCTGACTATTGACTCATCATCTATTCCCAGACTTGCGTCCTCGCAACACGGCTTGACGAAAACCGGGTACTCCAGGCCACAGGCATACGACTGACTTGGTTGTTCAACAACCATCCCTTTCGGGACCTGTATAGCATTATCCCTGAGGACCTGTTTCGCTTTCTGCTTGTTGAGGCAGACATCCAAAGTATAGGAAGCGTTGCCTGTAAAAGGTATGCCTGTGTTCTCCAGTATATCAGCAAATTCTATTTCCTTGCTTGCATCGTCGCTGAACCCCTCAAACAGGTTAAAGATACAAATGGGGTTGTACGTAGCTATCGCCGAAGAGATCATCTGGGGATCCTTAAAATCCTCCTGCCTCACCTTAAACATCTCCACGCTATATCCGCGCTCAAGCAGCGCGTTCCTGAGCTCACCCGCGCACCTGATTACATCGAGAACGTCTTTTCTTGATGTCTCCTCAAAGCCAAAAGCAACAAGTATTTTTTTGCCGTCCATTGATTCCCCTTTTTTTTAGTCAAAATCACCTTAACGAATATCCGTACCTTTTCAGCGATTCCTGCAAGATGGCGTGTATCAGGCTCTCGTAGGTGATGCCTCCAAGCCCGCATAGAATAGGCAGGTCACTATACACAGGTGAAAGCCCCGGAAGAGGATTGACGTCTATGACTCTTGGAATACCATCTGTTCCTATCCTGAAGTCTATGCGTGCAACATCCCTCAAACCAAGGGCTTTATAGGCACCGAGTGCATAGCGCTCCAGCTTTGCTTGCATCTTTCTCGGGATCACAGAGCTTGGTTCATATTTTATTTTCGTCCGCCAATCTTTTTTATTCTCAAGGCAATAAAGAAAATCCACGCCTTGCCCGTCCTGCGGGCTTATGCGCATCATACCCAGTATCCTGGGAAGCTTGTTACCGCAGACCCCCACCGTTATCTCATCTTTCTCCACGAATTCTTCTATGACCGCCGGCTGTTTATAACTCACAAGGACACGCCTTAGCTTTTTTTTCAATGCAGCTATATCCCCTACCACCGAGTCAAGGAAAATACCTTTTGATGACCCCTCCCAGCGTGGCTTTACGACATATTTTTTTCCTCCGCTGAAGATGCCTCTTGTTTTTCCAAGCTCATCCCCGTTTTCGGCTAAAAACATCCGGGGAACGGGAATTCCACCCGAACGAAGAACAGTGTTGGTCAGGTATTTATCCAGCGTGATTGCCATGGAGAGAGCATCAGAACCTGAATAAGGAATGCCGATACTTTCAAGTATGCAGGGGACCTGTGATTCCCTTGTGCGCGTATTGCCTTTTCCCTCGGCAATATTGAAGACAAAATCAGGCTTCCTTCTTATTATATTGGCAAGGAAATCCCTGTCCTGCTCTATGAGCCTGACCCTGAACCCGTACTTGCGTATTTCCTCTCTCAGGCTGTGTATTGTTTCTATCTCGTCGTATTCCTCACACTCGTCACCCACACTATTTTTCTTCTTGAGGTTATACACTATCGCAATCGTGCCTATATGTTTTTTCCGCTCCACGGAGTATCCCCTGTCTCAATCTGTGGGATTGTGATAGAAAAACGTCTCATGCTTATAGTTTCGCATCGTGAGCCCCTTGGACGAAACCGATATAACGTACTCGGGGTTCAAGGGTATCTTGCCCTTGCCGTCCACACCGTCAACCACGAAAACGGGAACGCACATGCCGCTTGTATGTCCTCTCATTTTTTCTATTATTTCCACTCCTTTGAATACCGAAGTTCTGAAATGATGCGCGCCGACAACAGGATCGCACTGGAACAAATAGTACGGTCGGACCCTTATGCTCTGGAGTTTATGGCACAATTCTGTCATCACTTTAGCATCGTCATTTATGCCTTTAAGCAGGACCGACTGATTATTCATCGGTATACCGCACTGCTGTATTTTTCTGCATGCCTCCGCAGACTCGGCTGTTATTTCCCTCGGATGATTGAACTGCACGTTGATCCATATTTTACTGTGTCTTTTCAATGAATCGCACAGGTGCTCATTTACCCTTTCAGGAAGAACTACAGGGGCCCTTGTCCCGATGCGAATAACCTCTACGTGATGCATCTTCTGAAGCGCCGATAGTATGTAATCCAGCCTTTCCGTGGGAAGGGTCAGGGGGTCTCCGCCGGAAACTATAACTTCACGTATCCCCAAATTGCCCCTTATGTACGCCAACGCTTTCTCTATCTCGTTTATACCGGGTTCAGGAGTCTTGTTCTTCCATAGTCTCTTGCGCGTACAGTGCCGGCAATACATGAAACAGCACCCCGTTACCAAAAGGAGCACCCTGTCGGGATAGCGGTGAACAAGACATGAGAGAGGGGATGTCTTCTCCTCTCCAAGCGGGTCAATGTTCTCGTAAGACTGGTCGCACACCTCGTTTAGTGACGGGATACATTGCCTGCGTATAGGGTCAAAAGGATCTGAAATTTTCTCTATCAGGGAGAAATAATACTGCGGGATTCTCATGTGGTAGAGTTTACCCACCTGCTTTAAGAAAACTTTCTCCTTCGGGGCAAACGCAATATAGCGCGAAAGTGCCTCTATGTTTTTAACCGAATTCCTGTATGCCTTGCGCCAGGATTCTTCTGTTAAAATTTCTTGCTCACTACTCCCTCCAGGATCATCTTCGGTGGAACAAGTAATTTTTTTGGAATTACCCATTCTTTTCCCCCTTTTTTTTTAAAAAAATACCCCCCCATTAATAAATAATGAAAAGGGAATTCATCTCTCTTTAGACTCCTTTTTTTATACCCCGAAAATTCGCAAATAATCATTCTTACCTGCTTTTGCGGAATATGGTCTGTCACCTTATGTTAACGTCAAACAGGGAACACTATAAACATAGTCAAAAAAAATAATAACTTATCCAGACTAATTTTCTATATCCGTATCATCATAATTTTCATCTTCGCTGTCAATCTCTTCTACTACAGGAGGTGATATCTCCAGCATCTTTAACTCTGCCCCGCATTCCGGGCAGTATGTCGTGTCCCCTATAGAAAGACTATCATCTATGTCAAATTTTTCCCTGCAAACAGGACAACGCGCGGTCTTCGTGTTATCCATCCATTCCTCCTTTCAAATTAGGCTCTCGTCCCTCAGTTCCTGCTCGGCCTCTATCCAATTCTCATCCTCGCTGAAAGCGGGCCTTCCTTTTCTCTCCCAGATGTAATAGGATCTTTCCTGTATTTTAGCCAGATCATCAGGAGAATAATCCTCTGTTGCCTTTTTTTTCTTTTTGCCTTTTCTTTTAACCGAGTCCTTTTTCTTCGTAAAACTCCTCATTAACAAATTAAATGCCATACTGTTCACCTTCTATGGTTAAATTTTTCTCTGCCCCCACGTCCAGAATTTCCTCGGACCTGAGATTATCCATACGGAATGCTTCTATATCCGAGAATTCAGACATCAGGAACTTTAATATCTTTATATTATCCGGTCTATCAGCCAGACTGTAATAAACACGGTTTCCGTCTCTGCGGTCATTGACAATCTTCAGGAGCCTCAGCCTTACAAGGTGTTTTGACATGGTCGGCTGTGAAACATTTAATATATTGCAAATCTGGGTAACGCTAAGATCACCCCTTTTTGACAATATATTAATCGTTCTAAGACGGACATCATCACCCATTGTTTTCAATAGAGTCCTCAGGTTTTTTAAGGTCATATTCCCCCATCAGTATATACGAATATTTACATAATCTATATATCATAAGCATAAAATGCTGTCAAGTATTTTTTTTCTGCTCGATATTCATCTAACTTAATCCTTTAAAAAAAACAAACCCCATGCACCATTTTGCATGGGGCCTATGATAAAATTTAATACCGAATTTGGCAATATAAACCCTATTTCAGCTCTACGGTAGCGTCCTTGTCAAAAGGATTTGTTCTCATTGCCAGGGAGAAAAGATAGGGATAGTCATTCTTAAGGTTCTTCATATAGTCAAGCCACTCGGATATCAGAAGACCATACACCCTTTTTATCTCACCGAAAAGATGCTGGTAATTAACAACTGTCTTCCTGATATACTGTATGAATATGATTCACTTTGTTGGCTATTTTCTGCTTTTGATGTTCTTGTACTTAGACTTCCACTTAGCTGAGGGAACATGGCACTTATAGTAATCCTTTTATTAAACTCTGCTTGATTTAATTTTTCTTTTGATGAAATTAAATCAGGATGATTTTTCTTTGTTAATTCAATACAATCTTCCCATGTAAGTACTTGTTCAGCTTTTACCTCTGTCAAACTAAAAGATAAAAACAATAAAAATATACTAAAAATCTTCAAATATTTTAGCATTTTATCACCTGCTTTTAATAAAATCCATGCTCATATAAACTATAGACCCATTAAAACAAGAAAAGTTTACCTGGATAATATATATTATTTTACACCTATTATTTTGATTTTTCCCTGCGGCTCACTCGCTTGCGGTCTATCTGAGTCAAATTCAACTTCCGGAGCCTTACATGCTTGGGGGTTATCTCGACCAACTCATCATCGCCAATAAACTCAAGCGCGAACTCAATGGTCATCTGGCGCGCAGGTATAAGCGTGATCGCGTCATCACTGCCGGAAGCACGCATATTAGTTAATTTCTTTCCACGAAGGGCATTTACAACAAGATCAGACCCTTTGTTGTTTACACCGATGATCATTCCCTCATATAACATTTCTCCCGGTTTGACAAAAATCTCACCGCGTGCCTGCAATTTAAAAAGCGCGTACGCCACGGCTTCACCGCTTCCATGTGAAACAAGAACACCGCTTTGGCGACCAGGCATATCCCCCTTATAGGTCTGATATTCAAGAAAATTCTGGTACATGATACCACCACCCCGGGTCATCATAAGAAACTCGCTCCGAAACCCGATTAATGCCCTTGAGGCAATAATAAATTCCATACGCCTGCTGCCGGAAGATGTTGTCTTCAGGTCGCGTATCTGGGCCTTGCGGGCTCCAAGCGCCTGCATAACAACACCCTGATACTCATCTTCCACCTCGATTACAACCTCTTCAACAGGCTCGAGTATTTGACTGCCCATTTTTTTCAAGATAACCTGCGGCCTGGAGACTTCTATCTCGTAGCCTTCACGACGCATTGTTTCAATAAGAATGGCAAGATGCAGTTCACCGCGGCCTGAAACCTTTAGCCGCTCGGTTCTCTCAACCTCCTCGACCTTGATACCGACATTGATCATAGCCTCATGCGTAAGGCGCTCCCGAATATGGCGTGATGTTAAAAATCTGCCCCCATCCCTGCCTGCAAGAGGACCTGCATTATGAGAAAAATTCATAGAGATTGTCGGCTCATCTATCTTAATGGCAGGCAATCCTTTTGGCTCATCAATGCACGCAAGTGTCTCTCCAACCTCTACACCTTCTATCCCGGAGATCGATACAATATCTCCTGCCTTAGCCTCATTGACCTCGATACGTGTTAGTCCACGATACTTCATGATCTTAGCTGCCTTGCCTCTGGCGATGGTTCCGTCACGCTTCACAAGCGCTACAGGATTGCCAACACTTACAGACCCGTGAAAAACCCTCCCTATAGCGATCCGCCCTACATAAGAGTCGTAATCAAGCATTGTTACCAGCATCTGAAAAGGCAAATCTGGATTAGCTATCGGCGGCAATACCCTGTGCAGGATGGTCTCTAAAAGGGGCTTCATTGAGTCTCTCGGGTCATCAAGATCAAGAACCGCATAAGCATCCTTTCCCGAAGCGTAAACAATCGGAAAATCAAGCTGTTCATCAGATGCGTTGAGCTCACAAAAGAGATCAAATGTCATGTCCGCCACTTCATCCGGGCGGGCATGGGGACGATCAAGCTTATTTATCACAAGTATCGGTTTCAAATGCAACTCGAGTGATTTCTTCAAAACAAATTTAGTCTGCGGCATGGGCCCTTCAAAAGCGTCAACAAGAAGAAGCACACCGTCAACCATCTTAAGAATACGTTCGACCTCACTGCCAAAATCAGCATGCCCGGGCGTATCAACAAGATTGAATTGTACACCTTTATATTGCAGAGAGGCGTTTTTAGACAGGATGGTAATACCTCTTTCTTTCTCAAGAGGATTTGAGTCCATTATTGCAACCTCTCCATCCTTAAACTCATAGGCGCCTGTATATTTGAGAAGCGCATCTATGAGGGTAGTTTTCCCGTGGTCAACGTGCGCTATAATCGCAAGGTTCCTTACATTTTTTCTTCTTTTCTGGTTTGGCATATTTTTTTATTTTTATTTTTCCTTTTCCTTAAAATTCCTCTTCCATCTCAAAACCATGTTTTCTGAAGACACTCCGCTGCGCCTAAAAATAAAAAAGGCCCGGAGGTTTTCATCCGGGCCTTTTTCGCAGTTAAGTTATGCCTTCACTACATTTGTGGCCTGTGGCCCCTTCGGACCTTCTTCGATTTCGAATTCAACTGCCTGACCTTCGTTTAAGCTCTTAAAGCCGTCACCCTGAATTGCATTGTGGTGAACGAAACAATCTTTGCTTCCATCATCTGGAGTTATAAAGCCATAACCCTTTTGGTCGTTGAACCATTTAACTTTTCCTTTTACCATAATTTACACACCTCCTTTCCCTCTAAATTCTAGCAAATAACGGCAGAAACAAAAAAGCGCAAGGAGAAAAATTATATCCCTTGCGGTCTAAGACTTCACTTCCCTCATTTACTAATTATGCATTATACTTTAATTGGCCATATTTGTCAAGTAAATACTTAAGCACGCTTCTTTCTGTGTGAAAAAAATGAGCTCTTCTTTTGATCGGGCTTTTGCCTTTTCCCTCCCTGCTTTTTATCCCGGTTTGGGTTAAACACATTGCTTTTTTCGCGCTTTGAGAAACATTGCTTGCAATATACCGGGCGGTCTCCGCTTGGCTTGAACGGGATTTCGCATTCTTTATTGCAGCCTGCACAAATAGCCCGGGTAAAGGTTCTCTCCCTGGGACCATCACCCTGTCTTCCCCTGTTCTGGCGGTTAGACTGATCGAAGTTCCGGAAAGGCTTTTTGGAATAGCTCTTCTCAAAAGACCCTTTTTGAGACTGATTAATTAAGATATCCAGCTTCTTCTCAATGGCGATCAACTGCTGCTGCAGTTTATTAACAAGGCCTTCTACCCCCTGTTCATCCTCCGGCGTACCTAACAAATTTTTGAACTTAAAATGCTTTTTCATATTGCCCCTTTCTTTTTACCCATTATACCACAAATAAACAGCTCCCTGAGCTAAATTCGAACAAACAGCTTTTATACAATAAAGTCTTTATAGTTGTCTAATAATTTTTACGCGCGGCATAATTAAAATGTAAAAAGTATTTTCTCCATGATGCTTCCGTAGATTTGAAGTGGTTTTCTGCGAAAAAGTAATCCACTATTGCTTCCCTTAAGCGCGCCAGTTCCCTGAGACGGGGAAAACCCCTCGTACAGTCCAGGGTTAAATCTATTAACTCCAAAGCACGATCAGAAGCTTTTTGAAAATAAATGTCGTTATGTTTCCTGCGCCAATTAAGGGCGCGTTCTACTTCACTGCCAATATTTGCCATCTGCTCAATAAATGACAGCTTAGCCCATCGTCCGGCAGCAAGATCTTTGTGCTGATAATTCATCTTTTAATCCTCTTTGCAACAAGCTCAACTATCTTTTTAGTTATTTTCCCGTCTTCTACATTCCGGCTTCTGTTTCCCTGCGAAGGGCGTATATTAATCATGGAATCAAATTCAATGAAGTCATCTCCCTCTAAATCCGGATAAAGATTGATCCCCCAAAGGCTTTTCTGACCGGAACCATCCTCAAGAAGCATTGCTTCTAAATCAGAATGAAGCTCGGCATCAATTGCTATGAGTTCCCGGTCAACATCAACGACAGCCTTTATCATGTCCCCGAACATAGCCGCAGCCATTTGTTTGAGTTCAGTAAGTGTAATGGAATCTCTTATAATTTTCATTATATTAACCTTCCTAAAAAAAACTCCCCGGGTTGGACGATCTTCTCAACTTTTTTATAAATACAGAACTTTCTCAGTTATTTTGCTCTAAATCAAAATGATATTTTTTAAAAAGCGGGAATAATTCGTTATCTTCTTTGTGGGCATGCTTGGTTACCATCTCTATTATTTGGCTACTTAAACTCACCAGTTCATTTATCTGCTTTTCATCTGGATCAGAACCACACTTCGAGCTTAAATCCTTAAATTGACCAATTTTATCAAGCACACGGTCATGTTCTTGCTGTAAATCCTGAATGAATTTTTTTTCTTCATCCGTTCCAATCGCAAGCACAGCAGGGAATAATTCATCCTCTTCAAATCGAAAGTGATCGACAACGTCACCTTCCAAGAATTCCCTGAAGTTTCTTATCCAATCTGTTACCGATCCAGAAGGCAACACAGACACAAATTTCTTAAAAAACGTAAGTTTCTCAAAAACCTCGCCGTGTTCCTGAGCTTCTCTAGTTATTTTATCCATTTGATTCCCCTTTATCTTTTATATATTAACGAAAAAATTAAAAGTTACCTCTCATCTTCAATGTCAAATTCTTGGCGTAGATTGTCGTAGCGATTGATCAGTTCTCGTTCATGACGCATTTCATCCTGATAGAATCCCTCAAAAACCTGTTTCAGGACGTCATCATCGCATAGTTTCTTGGTTTGCAAGTAAAATGCCTGTGCCTCTTTTTCTGCTTCAATAGCTTTCTTGAATGCAAAAAAAAGTTTCTCAATCTTCTCTGGTAATTTATTCGACATAAATTTTCCTCCTTTTATAAGAAATACCCTTTATAATTCCACTTAAATCTAATATTTAATAAACGAACATTGTGATTGCTAAATATAGCTTAACAATAAAAATAAAAAACTCCCCGGGTTGGATTCGAACCAACAACCCTTCGGTTACAAGAGCCCCCTATGTTTCCATAAGGCTTGGACTATCTCATTATCCTGTAATTCTCACAGGATAGCGGGCGCTTCCCCTAACTATTGTACAGTTAGAGTACTCCCTTACGGGATAGTCTCTGCACCTTCCGCATATTACGGCTTGGCTCAGGATTACCATCCTTAGACTATATCAGTCTAAGATTAGGCTTCCCTGAATTCACCCACTTTTTCAATCCCAATTACTTGGGAAAGCTGCATATACCTACAGCCGAATGCTCCACCATTGAGCTACCGGGGAATTTATTCTGCTTCTATTATATCAAAGAACCTCTTTCAAGCCTCTCCCACATTGCGTCAATATCGGCTTGAATCTCTTCAATTACTCCTTCATTTCCTGGTTTGAAGAGATGTTTATACCTTGCCTGGGCTTTAAGCCACTCCGTGATAGGCTTTCTCTGTTTTGGCTTATAATTAAGCTTGAACACCCCGTTCTCCACTTCATATAGCGGCCAGAACCCGGTGTCAACCGCGAGCTTGGCAATACCTATGGTATCCGACATATCATATCTCCAGCCCCTGTGACATGGCGAGAGCACATTTATGAATGCCGGCCCTTCCACAGCAAAAGCCTTGGTTGATTTTGTTACAAGGTCGTTCCAGTTGGATATAGTGGCCTGAGCTGCATATGGAATATGATGTGCGGCAACTATGGCTGTAAGGTCTTTCCTATGCTGCTGTTTTCCTGTTGAAACCTTACCCGCAGGAGCCGTGGTAGTTGATGCTCCTTTTGGTGTCGCTCCCGAGCGCTGGATACCTGTGTTCATGTATGCCTCGTTGTTGTAGCATACATAAACCATGTTGTGTCCCCGCTCAAGTGCGCCTGAGAGTGACTGGAGCCCTATGTCATATGTTCCACCGTCACCGCCAAAGGCTATGAACTTTATGTCTTTTTTAATCTTTCCTTTTTTCTTAAGCGCCTTGTAAGCAGTCTCAACTCCTGATATTGTCGCGGCCACGTTCTCAAAAGCGTTGTGTATGAATGGTACCTTCCACGCGGTGTATGGATAAATAGTGGTGGCTACTTCCAGACATCCTGTGGCACCGCCAACCACTACCGGGTCCTTTGTCCCGAGCAGTATCTGTCTTACAGCAATCGAAGCACCGCAGCCGGCACACAATCTGTGACCGCCGCTTAAGCGCTCAGGGGATTTAGATAGTTCTTTTAAGTTTGCCATTTATTACTCCTTTATCTTACACCAAGATAATCTACGAGTTTCTTTGCCTTACCGTGACGTGCAATCTCGCCCAATTCGTTGAATACTGAGGTAATATGTTCCATTGTTATGTCCCTGCCTCCGAGACCATAAATGTAGTTTGTTACAATAGGCTGTCTCTTCGCACCATAAAGCGCGGAGCGCACTTCATTAAATACCGGTCCGCCGTGGTCCGAAAATGAATCGCTTCTGTCAAGAACGGCTACAGCCTTAAGCTTTGAAAGCGCTTTTTCGATCTCTTCCGCAGGGAAAGGCCTGAACACCCTTATCTTAACAAGCCCTACCTTCATGCCTTTTTCCCTGAGAGTGTCAACCACTACCTTCGCCGTGCCCGCGGTGGAACCAAGCGCCACGACAGCGACTTCAGCGTCATCTGTTTTGTACCCATCGATAAAGCCGTATTTGCTTCCCGTTATCTTTGAAAACTCATCGAATATCCTGGGCATCACTTTCTTGGCATTGGTCATTGCCTCTGCCTGCTGGCGCTTGTGCTCGAAATAGAAGTCCTGCAGGTCAAGCGGGCCGTATGTCACGGGATTCTCCACATCAAGAAGAGGGAAGTGACCTTCATACTCGCCTATAAACTTCTTCACCACATCGTCTTCTAAAATCTTTACGCCTTCCATGGCGTGGGATATTATAAACCCGTCCTGTGTAACCATGATGGGAAGAAGCACATCTTTGTGCTCTGCTATTCGCATAGCCATTATCGTTGTCTCATAAACTTCCTGCGCGTTCTCGCAGTAGATCTGCATCCAGCCGGAATCCCTGGCACCCATTGTGTCGGAATGGTCGCAGTGGATGTTTATCGGTCCGCTCAAGGCGCGGTTTACAACAGGCATGACAACAGGCAGCCTGGTGGAAGCCGTTATGTAGACTACCTCCCACATAAGAGCAAGACCGTTAGCGCTTGTCGCCGTCATGGCGCGCACGCCGGCGCTCGAGGCGCCTACCACGGCGCTCATTGCGCTGTGTTCGCTCTCGACCGGTATCATCTCCGTGTCAACGAGACCGTCGGCAACGAACTGCGAGAATTTCATTACGATTTCTGTCTGGGGGGTTATTGGATACGCGGCTACTACGTCAGGATTAATCTGGCGCATTGCCTCTGCCGCAGCCTCGTCACCCGTTAAAGCAACTATCTTGGACATCGATTCCTCCAGTTATTTTTTCTCCATCTTTATGCACTTGACAGGGCACACCTTATCACATATGCCGCAGCCCTTGCAGTGCTTGTAGTCGAATTCCTTGAATTTTCCGTCCTCCACGGTTATTGCAGCATCAGGACAGTATATCCAGCATATAAGGCAGTTGGTGCATTTTGCTTCATCCCTTACCGGGGTGAAGGTGCGCCAGTCGCCGGTGTTGTAGCTATCGGCATTTCCCGCTTCGGTTATTAGACCGCCTATCGGGATATCCTGCCAGCCTTTTTCCTTTTTCGCCTGTTTTGTCATTGGGCCTTTACCTCCTCGTAGGCTCTCTGTATACCGTCAATGTTGCCTTTGGTTTTCTCCTCGCCTATCTTCTTAAGGAACTTCTTCTCTATGTTGCTTTTCAAGTCCTCGAGGTTGACAAGGCCGGTCGCCTTAATTAAAGCGCCCAGCATAGGCATGTTGGGCATGGGAATCTTCAGCGTATCAAGTGCTATCCTGGTCGCATCTACGGTGAACACCTTACCGTCTTTGAAGTTTAGTTTTTCCCTGACGCTCGCAGGGTTCTTGTCCGTGTTTACCAGTAACACACCGTTCTCACCAAGACCTTCTGTCACGTCAATGGAATCAAGAAGCGTTGGGTCTATAACTACCACCACATCAGGATTCGTAACGCTGCAGTGGATGTTGATGGGCTCATCGGCTATCCTGGTGAAGGCCTTCATGGGAGCGCCTGCTCTTTCCGGGCCGTATTCCGGGAAAGCCTGAATAAATTTACCGAGATCAAGAGCTGTCTGGGCCAAAAGAAGTGCCGCTGTCTTAGCACCCTGTCCGCCGCGCCCGTGCCAGCGTATTTCCACTAGATTCTGCATCCATACTCCTCCTTTTACATTCCTCTTCTTACCACTTTTATTATGTCATACATGGGCAGAATAAGGGACATCGCGATAAATCCGACTATGCCTCCCATTACCACCAATAGTATAGGCTCGATTATTGATGAAATACTTCTTATCATGTTATCAAGATCCCGGTCGTAGAAGTCAGCGATCTTGATCATGAGCTTGTCAATCGTACCGGTTTCCTCTCCAACCGGTATAATGCTTGTCACAAGCGGGCTGAATACCCCGCTGTCCGCCATGGGCTTGCTGATGCTTCCGCCCTGCCTGACGTGTATCATAACCCTGTCAAGTACGCGGTTTATCACGACGTTGTTAGTGACTTCCTTGCATATTTCAAGAGATTCTATCACTGTAATACCGCTTGACAAAAGAATCCCAAACACCCTGGCAAAGCGCCCCATTACCATCAGATAAAAAAGCTGCCCGAACACAGGCATCTTTAGCTTGAATTTATCCATCATGAAGTGGCCCTTCCTGGTCTTCTTGAACTGCTTGAAGGCCACGACAAAAGCAACTCCTCCCCCGACCAATATGTATGACTGCTTCCTTATAATCTTACTAAGACCGTTCAGTATCCGTGTAGGTGCGGGAAGCGTCACGCCCGCTGTTTCAAATATCTCAACGAAGTTCGGCAGTACGAATGTTATAAGGGCAAATATAGCCAGACACGATATACACAAAACCACAATAGGATACATCATCGCGGCCTTAAACCTGCCTTTTAACTCATCATCTCTCTCGGCAAACGTCGCCCATCGGCTGAGAAGATCAGCCATACCTCCGCCAACCTCTCCTGTGTGCACCATAGCTATAAAGAGCTTGTCAAATATATCAGGGAAGCGCGAGAGCGCCACGGAAAGCTGGCTTCCCTGGCTTACGTCCCTTCGCACCATACCAATTACTTTCTTGAATTTCGTGTTCTGAGTCTGCCCTTCAAGGATTTCAAGCGCCTTGGTGAGGTTTAGCCCTGCTCCCACCATGGTGGAGAGCTGCTGGCAGAATATACTCTTGTCCTTTGTTCCAACAGGCGTAAGGTTGTCAATGAACTCCTTGAGGTCAAAGGCAAGGAAACTCTTTGTCTGCTTGGAGATATTGCCTACGAAGAGACCTCTCCTGCGCAATGAGTCAATTACCGCGTCCTGGTTTTGCATCTCCATTAAGCCTTCGACAGTCTTTCCAGCCTTGTCAAACGCTCTGTACTTGAATACAGGCATATGTGATCTCTCCCGGGATTATACTTCCTCTGTCACCCTCATGACCTCTTCTATGCTTGTAAGACCATCCTGCACTTTCAGAAAGCCGTCTTCCATGAGCGACTTCATCCCCGCGTGTATACCGGCCTGTCTCAACATGTCCGTGGAGGGACGCCTTATGATAAGGTCCCTGACATAATGATCGGGAACAAATAACTCGTATATGCCCTGCCTTCCCCTGTATCCCGTTCCCTGGCAATGCTTGCATCCTTTTGGCTTATATAACTTGTATTCCTTTTCAACATCAAGTCCTAGCGTCTCTACCGTCTCCTTGGTAGGAACGTATTCCTCTTTGCACTTGTCACACAGCCTTCTAACAAGTCGTTGTGCAAGCACACCTAGGATACCGGATGATATAAGGAAGGGCTCTATTCCCATGTCTATAAGACGGGTAACGGCTCCGGGCGCGTCATTTGTGTGAAGCGTGCTGAACACCAGGTGACCTGTCAGAGCGGCTCTTACCGCTATCTCTGCTGTCTCAACGTCTCTTATCTCTCCCACCATTATGACGTTAGGATCCTGCCTTAAGACAGTCCTTAAGACCTCGGCGAATGTGAGGCCTACTTTCGCGTTCACGGGAACCTGGTTAATAGATTTAAGCTCGTATTCAACCGGGTCTTCAATGGTGATAATGTTCTTGTCAAGGGTATTGATCTTGTCGAGCGCGGCGTAGAGCGTTGTCGTCTTTCCGCTTCCTGTAGGCCCTGTCACCAGCACTATGCCGTAGGGTTTCCTGACAAGCTTTTCAAACTCCTCAAGAATAGCCTGGCCGAGACCGAGCTGTTCAAGCCCGAAACTAAATGCGCTCTTATCCAGGATTCGAAGCACTACCTTCTCACCGTGAATGATCGCCATTGTCGAAACACGGAAGGATATTTCCTTTTCCCAGAACTTAACGTGGAACCTGCCGTCCTGGGGCATACGCTTCTCTGCGATATCCATGTCAGCCATGACCTTTACACGTGATACCATGGCCGCGTGAAGCCTCTTGGGCGGTGACATTATCTCATGCAGCACGCCGTCTATCCTGAACCTTATGCGCAGTATATTCTTCTCGGGCTCGATGTGAATATCGCTTGCCCTGCTCTGTATAGCCTGCATGATCACGGAGTTTATGAGCTTGATGACAGGCGCCTCATCCATGAGCGCCGCTGTGTCACCGAGATCCATATCCTTTTTGTCGGAAGTGATGACCTCTATACTCTCTTCTCCCTCCGCGATCTCCTTCATGATTGCCAAAGAACGGTAATACTGATCGATGGCGCGCTGTATCTTTACTTCGCTTGATATAGCCGGTTCGATCTTGCATTTACTTATATATTTAAGATTGTCAAGAGCGACCACGTCAAAAGGGTCGCTCATAGAAACTGTTAGCGAATCTCCTATCTTGAACAGGGGAAAAGCCTGGTACTTGCGGGCCATTTTCTCGGGGATAAGTTTTACGACTTCCGGATCTATACTGTATGTACTCAGGTTAATATGAGGAATCCCCAGCTGGTCTCCAAGGTGATCCATCATTTTGTCTTCTTCTATCATCCCCAGCTTGACGAGGATCTTTCCTATGCGCTCGCCCGTGCGCTGCTGGGTCTCAAGCGCCTCACGCAGTTGGTCCTCACTGATTAAACCAGCTTCTCTAAGTATCTCTCCTAGTCTTTTCTTTTTCTTCTCTGGTTCAGCCAAGAGAATCCCCCCCTAAATTGCAAACAAGTGTAAACAAGGAGCAGGAAAGGGCGCGCTCAATGCCTACACTTTTTGAGCTTCAATAAGCTCACGGTGCTCCATTTTATAAAAATCCGTTCTCAACACCGCCGGATCTGAAAATATCATGCAAGCAGTCCCATAGACTTAAGTATGACGTCCAGTGCCCCGGGGTTAGGCAGGAAAAACATATGACCGTCTAGTTTCTGATTAGCAACAAAAAGTTCTGTCTTGATAAATACGACCTCCTCTGAAACTTCCCCTATCTCTATCAAGATGAAATCAAGTATTGCCCCGGCCATGTCATTGGCGAGATCAGGCACAGAGGGAACAAGAAGTATGCCGAGCATCTGTGTCAGCGCGTTAAGGTAGGAACCGCAGAGTATATTACCTACCTCGGTCAGCGCGGAGCGCGCTACATCTGTGGAGATATCAATACCCCTGTCGGAATCCTTGTTGAGTATGCCTATAAGCTCTGTAGCGCTTTCCTCGGTTATAAGAAACAGCATGGTACCCGAGATATCCCCAAGCACTCCGGAATAAACTATGTACACATAACGTTCTGGGCCTATAAGCTCCGGAATCTGTTCAAGGGGTATTATGGATACCTCGGGAACACTGATAGCAACAGTCTGTTCGACTATCTGACTCAAAGCAGTCGCCGCGTTTCCTGCCCCTATATTACCAAGCTCACGCAAGGCGTCAAGGTGCATCTGTGATAGTTTTCTCGGCTCACTCATGATGTTTTCCTTTCCATTGCTTTGATAGTATTCAAAGTATAAAAAGAGTTAAGCGCTTGTGTTAATAGCTTTTATTTCTTCTATTATACCCTCAACATCTATGTTGGAGTCTTTTTCTTCTTCCACGTCCTTGATAAGAGCTGTAAGAGTGTCATATCCCTTAGAGAACACACCCAGCGGTTCTTTTTCAATTGGCTTATTACTCGTGCAAAAACCGTTGAGAGTGTCTTCCATCGCCTGAGAGAGTTTTGTAAGTTTTTCGAAGCTCATCATACCAGCCATACCTTTGAGTGTGTGTGCAAGACGCATGGCCTCTTTTATCTCATCCGATGCCTGCGGGTTCTTCTCTATATCGCTAAAAAGCTGCTTTAATCCATCAAGCTGCTTATTGCTTTCCTTTAGAAATAAATCCCTGTACTGCCCGAGTTCCATTTTATCCCCCTGTTATATTTCTTTCAATCCCCATGCGATAGTTCTTATCTTTACTTTTCCCGTATCAAGGTTAAACTCAACAGAGCGCCCGTAATCCCCCCCGACATCCTCTCCGACGATCTTTATCTTCTGCTGCTCGAGAGCTTCCCTGGCACTTAATATATTCCTTTCCCCTACGTTAAAAGCGGTGGTGTTTATTATCTTCGCCCCGGTGAACATGTGCGCGCCGCCTATTATTTTCGCTTCGAGGTTCTTACTATGAGCCCCGAGTTTTATCATCTTTTGTATCATTTCCGTTATGGCTGAATTGGAGAACTTAGCCTTGTTTCGCTGTATCTTTACCATGTTTATATCGGGAAGCATTGTGTGCGCCATGGCTCCTACTTTCTTCACGGGATCGTAGAGTATAATCCCTAAACAGGAACCCAGCCCCAATGTAGTAAGAACATTCGGACTGACACTAACCTTAATATCTGCCATTCCTACTTTTATCACTTCTTTCATTATATACCTTGCCTTAAATAATAGTTTAGAAATACCGTCTCTAAAAAATTTGACGCCCCGCACGATTTACTTCGCGCCAACCGTCCTGCCCATAATCTTAAGAGCCGGAAAAAGTTATCCTTCCAGGACCCTTCTCACGGCTTCGATCACACGAGACGGCTGGAACGGCTTTGTAACAAAATCCCTCGCTCCGGCCTGGATCGCCTCTACTACCAGGGCGTGCTGCCCCATTGCGCTGACCATCAGGACCTTTCCCTTGGGATCTT
This sequence comes from bacterium, assembly GCA_043821115.1. GTDB lineage: Bacteria > CAYTYR01 > UBA6262 > DAOVJB01 > DAOVJB01 > JBDRDD01. Next base: position 63,373 of record JBDRDD010000001.1, read on the forward strand.
GCTTCATGATCTCCTTTACAGCGCCGATGCCGTCGATGTCATCGATCTTGGGCATCACTATATCCATGGTCACCAGATCGGGGTTTAGTTCATTGTACTTATCGATAGCTTCCTTCCCGTTCTCGGCCTCTCCGCAGATCTCGTAGCCTTCCTTCTTTAAGATGTCCCCGATCATGCGACGCATGAACACAGCATCGTCAACCACTAAAATCTTGGCTGGCATAATCTACCCTCCCTTTAGAGCTTTTTAATTGCGTACCCTTTTTTATGTAACCGCGCATCAGAAATTGTTTACCTCATCTTCTGGTAAATTCTCTCCCGGGCACTCACGCGTTTGAAAAATTTGAGTCCCTGCTGCGAAAGCATCTCCACCTTGCCGCTCACAAGATAACCACCTGGATTAAGAACGGCATAGAACTTCTTGTAGAGCTTGTCCTGCACATCCTTGGTAAAATATATCATGACGTTCCTGCAGAAAATAACATCGAAACTCGCCGGCGGCTTGTCATTTAAAAGATTATTTTGCTGCAGGCGCACCATGTTCTTTATTTCTTTTGTCAATTTGTAAATGCCGTTTATGTAATCGAAATACTTCGCGAGATGGATCTTGCTAACCTTCTCCACGCTCCTGGGCTCGTATTCCGCTTTCTTGGCGAACTGGAGTATCTCCTTGTCAATATCAGTACCGTAAACAGCGCTCACGCAATTCCAGGTATCCTCGGACAATTCTTCTCTTAGTATCATGGCTATGGAATAAGGCTCCTCTCCCCCGGCACAGCCAGCACTCCATATCTTGATCGAGTGCACGTTCTGCTCTTTTTTCTGTTTTATGAGGGGCCTCAAAACCAGCTCTTTGAAAGCCTGGAAAGTCTCCGGGTTCCTGAAGAACTCCGAGACGTTTATAGTAAGCGTGTTAAAGAATTCTTCATATTCGCTCTGGTCGTTTAGCAGTATCCTTAGATACTCAGCGTATGAGCGCACCCGCCTGGCGCGCATGCGGACCGCAATTCTACGCTTGAGGCACTTCTCCTGGTACTGCCGGCAGTCAAGGCCGCGGTCGCTGAATATCTTCTCCAAAAGTATTCTGAAAGCCTGGTCTTCCCCGTATATCAGCTTGGTCTCTAACTGGTGGCGGGGATTCCTGTATATAGCCTCTATTGCTTCTTCGACCTTTAGTTTTACATCGAGCTGGTACTCGTTCTTGGTCTGTTCAATGACCGTGTAAATGCTTCCAACATCGGTAGTTACATATTTGGGAGGGAGCCTGTTTAACGCATAAGCTATCACGTCTATCCTGCACTGCTCACACCTGCAGACATCCCTTTCAGCCCCCATTGCCTTTTCTACGGCATCAAGGACCAGATCTTCCATAACATTTTTCAGCTCTTCCATTGACTACCTTAGAAGTAAATTCTTATTTATGCCTTGGCCTTCTGCTTATGACATCTACTGCATTGACTACTTCTCTGGCGATGTCCGCCTGGAACTGTGTAGAGAGCTCATCGAGCTTGGTGTGAACGTGACCGCGCTGGCTGACCACGTATTTCGGTGGAAGGTGGTTAAGCGCACGCGTTATCATGTCAAGACGGCACTGCTGACATGTACAAATATCATCCTTGCCCAGAAGTATGCTGACAACCTGTTCCTCCACAACATCCTCGAGATAGTTCTTGATTTTCATAAGAGAACTTCATCCCTTCCTGGTACTTGCATCGTGCTGCTGAACCTTAGATATATATTGAATTTTAATTAATAAAAAAATAACATAAAATATTGCATCTTGTCAAGGGAAAATTGCTTAAATAAGCGCCAGGTTATCCCTGTGTACTACCTCATCGTACCCGCAATAGCCCAGTATTTCTTCTATTTCTGAACTCTTGTGCCCTTTTATCTTGGATATCTCCTCCGAAGAGTAGCAAACAAGGCCTTTGGCAGCATCCTTCTTGCCCTTTCCCTTAATGATAACCATGTCCCCTGCAAGAAATTTCCCATCAACGCTCAATATACCCGACGCCAACAGGCTTTTCCCTTTTTTCACGACAGCCTCAAGTGCGCCGTCATCTATCACAATCGTTCCGCTCGTCTTTGCAGCAAAAGCTATCCAGCGTTTCTTGCCGGATATCTTAACCTGCTTCGGGAAGAACTTCGTGCCGATAGCCTCGCCTTCAACTATACGCGACAACACCCCTTCCTTTATTCCGTTTGTTATGACAGTCACCACACCTGCCGAGGTAGCGACCTTAGCGGCTTGTAGTTTCGTGCGCATGCCCCCTGTGCCGTACTTTGTACCCTCCTTGCCGGCACCGTTGTGAATATCCTGTGTAATGTCCTGCACTTCCTTTATCAGGGTCGCCTCGCCGTCTTGGCGGGGATCATTCGTATAGAGGCCTTCAACGTCTGAAAGTATTATAAGGTAATCTGCTTCCACTTTGCTCGCCACTATAGCAGAGAGCGCGTCGTTGTCCCCGAATTTTATCTCCTCGACCGCGACCGTGTCATTTTCATTAACTATGGGTATGACCCCGTACTTTAGAAGCGTAAGCAGAGTGTTGCGGATGTTTATGTAGCGTACCCTGTCGCTCATGTCGTCTCGCGTGAGCAAGACCTGAGCGACCGTGCACTGGTATGCGCTGAAAAGCTTCTCGTAGCGGTTCATCAGCTCGTTCTGTCCCACGGCAGCAGCGGCCTGCTTTTCAGGTATTGTATGGGGGTTTCCCCCCAGGTTAAGCTTGTTTATGCCGGCACAGATAGCTCCTGAGGATACAACTATTACTTCATTGCCCTGCCTGTGAAGATCTACTATTTCATTTACGATCTTCTTCGCGTAACCCGTATTGAAAGTCCCCTCACATGTAGTGATACTGCTGGACCCGATCTTTACAACTATCCTCTTCATTTTTACCTCTTAAAAAACTATTTCTCAAAAGTGAACTCTATGGGCCCTATGCGCACAGTATCCCCTTGGGCTATACCCTGTGCAACGAGGGCTTCCTCAACACCGATCCTGACAAGTATGCGCTGCATTCTCCTGAGCGACTCTTCTTCGTCCATGTTGGTCATGGCTACAAGACGCTCCACCTGCTTACCCTTTACAACGAACACGCCCCTGTGCTTCTTTACCTCGAAATCAGGCACATATGAATACTCTTTGTAGGAAACGACTTCCGCTTCCTCGACCGGTATACTTCCAAGCATACTGTAAACGTGCTTTAGTAATTCCTTTACACCCTTCCCAGTCACAGCCGAGACAGGGAATATCTTATATCCCTTGACCTTGCGCCTGAAAGCCGCAAGGGTTTTTTCATCCTGAAGTATATCTGTCTTGTTTAACGCGATGACCTGTTTCTTATCGGCGAGCTTTTTGCTGTAGAGCGCGAGCTCTCTTGTCACCGCATGAAAATTAACTGCAGGGGCCTTTCCATCATAACCCGTCACATCCACGATATGGACCAGTATCCTTGTTCGCTCTATGTGCCTTAGGAAATCATCGCCCAGGCCCACTCCCCTGTGAGCGCCTTCGATAAGCCCGGGAATATCCGCGAGCACAAAACTAGAGCCCTCATCAATCTTTACCACGCCGAGCTGAGGCGTAAGCGTAGTGAAGGGATAATCTGCGATTTTAGGATGCGCGCTTGACACACGTGAGAGAAGTGTTGATTTCCCGGCGTTGGGATATCCCACAAGCCCGACATCGGCTATGAGCTTTAGCTCCAGGCTAACGGTGATCTCATCACCAGGTTCTCCCTTTTCAGCTATCCTGGGAGCCCTGCGCTTGTTTGTCTTAAAGCGTGAGTTACCCTTGCCACCCCTTCCGCCACGGGCTATTACGACCTCTTGGCCGTCGGTAACAAGATCGGCAATAACGTTGTTATTCCCAACCTCACGTACAACGGTTCCGACAGGTATCTTCACGATAAGATCTTCCCCGTCCCTGCCTGTTTTGTCTCTTCCTTTGCCGTGACTGCCCCGATCGGCCTTGTATTGGGGACGGTACTGAAAATCAACCAAAGTAGAGAGATGATGACTCGCCTTAAGAATCACATCTCCGCCTTTGCCACCGTCTGCACCGTCAGGCCCGCCGTTTGGCACGTACTTCTCGCGTTTAAAACTCACGCAGCCGTTTCCGCCGGCACCGGCAGCAACAAAAATGCGTGCTTTATCTATAAACATAATGCGTTACCCTGCCCGTCTTCACTGCGGGTAAACGCTGACCTGGCGAGAGTTCTTGCCCTTAAGCCCGAAACACACCACACCGTCAATCTTTGCAAAGAGCGTATCATCGGACCCGAGTCCGACGTTCTTTCCCGGCTTGAATTTCGTTCCCCTCTGCCTGACTATAATGCTGCCAGCGGTGACAAATTGCCCGCCCGAGCTTTTGACGCCGAGGCGTCGTCCCGCGCTGTTGCGACCGTTTCTGGAACTTCCCTGTCCTGTTTTATGTGCCATAATAAACTACTCCTTTCGCTTATTACCTGTTGGTTATTTTTTTACCTCTATGTCCTTCACCTTTACAGTGCTGTACTGGTGCCTGTGTCCCCTGACCTTCCTGATATCCTTCTTGGGCTTGTACTTGAAGACAATTACCTTTTTGCCTTTTGTAAGACGCACGATCTCGAGGACCACCTTTGCTCCCTTTATATGCGGTTTTCCCACCGAAACATCTTCGCCGTCAACGATCATAAGCACCTTATCGATCTCTACAGTCTCTCCAACCTTATTCTCAAGCTTCTCTATCTTGAGAACGTCGCCTTTAGCTATTTTGTATTGTTTCCCCCCGGATTCGACTATTGCGTACATAAATACTTCCTCCTTATATCTCTTATTATTTATTATTTAATTTTTAATCTTTTCGTTATACCACAAAGCCCTTTTTTTGTCAATCTTTTCTAGGGATGAGCCCTGTACCCCCGCAATGCGAACATCTTGTGCAGAGTGTCTTGGTCAAACTGGGCCTTATCCTGTGACGTGTCATCTCAACAAGCCCCAGTTCCGTAAGAGGCACTATGGTTATCCTGGCCTTGTCATCTGCAAAAGCTTCGGAGAGTGTCTTCATAACCTTGTCCTGGTTATTCTTGAGCTCCATTGCGATAAAATCTATTATTATGATGCCGCCTATTCCGCGCAGGCGGACCTGGCGCGCTATCTCCTGTGCGGCCTCGTTGTTGGTGATAAAAACAGTATCCTCCAGGTTCCTTTTTCCCTTGAACTTCCCGGTGTTAACGTCTATGGCTATCAGGGCTTCCGCCTCGTCTATCACAATATGTCCTCCGGAAGGAAGCTCAACCTTTCTCTGCAGGGCCTTTGTTATCTGGCTCTCTATGCCGTAAACCGTGAATATAGGTTCAGGCCTGTTGTGGAGCCTTACCCTGTTTCTTAGCTTCAAGCGCCCTTTTCCAGGAATGGGCGGGTACCAGAGGTTCAGGAACTTCCATATCTTCCTGTACTCCTCCTCCGAGTCAACTATTATCTTGTCCTCGTCTGTGAAAAGGTCCCTTATGACCTTTATCGCCACGTCAAGCTCCTCGTAAACGCAGGCAGGTGATTTCACCTTGTTTGCCTCACGCAGTATGCCGTTCCACATTTCCATCAGGTAATGGGCTTCCCTTACGAGTTCGGCTTCCTTTATGCCTTCGCCAACTGTGCGAACTATGAATCCATGTCCTTTTACCTTCACTTTCTTTATGAGGTCCCTCAGGCGCTTGCGCTCTTTCTTTGAGATGATGCGCTTTGATATGCCTATGTGGTCAACCCCAGGCATGAATACGAGGTGCCTGCCCGCAAGGCTTGTCCAGGTAGTCACCCTGGCACCCTTCTTACCCATGGATTCCTTGGCAACCTGAACCAATATTTCCTGCCCTTTCTTAATTCCCCTCGGGAGCTTGAAAACCTTTTTGAAGGCTTTTTTTATCTTACCTAAAAACGCCTCTTCGATTAGAACATCAACAAACGGTTCCGTCAGAGGAAGGAAAACATCCCTTCCCGTTCCGATGTCAAGAAACGCGGCCTCCATGCCGGCAAGGAAATTCTTCACCTTTGCCTTGTAAATATTACCAACAATACCTCCGCTGGTCCCTCGCTCTATGAAAATCTCGGCCAGCTTCTTGTTCTCCACCACCGCTATTCGCGTCTGGTGGTTCTTCAGATTAATGTAGATTTCTTTCTGCATATTCACTCTCCGTTTTATAAAGATCTTCCTGCGCGCTAGAAAGATTCAAGAGGTCCCTTCCCGTAGTGGTAGCAACCTCTATCCTCTTTATGCGCAATATCTTTGATTCATCCCCGGTTATCCCGGCCGCATGCATCATGACTATGTCCGGCTTTACCCCTTCACCGCGTGCAATGCGAAGCGTGAGTATAATATTTGCGTCATTTTCCAGCTGCGCATCCGAGACAAACCTGCGAATGTTGATATCTTTTGTACCGTTCTTTGTTGTTTTACCTATTATGAGCTCGGTCTTTGAGAGAAACTCATCAATTCTTTTCTTTAACTCGCTACTGTCAAGCTCCAGGACAGATGTGTCCACATTGTATGTAACGAACGCCGCCTCCTGCACGAGAGAGAAAGCGTTAAGAGAAATTGTGCATGCGCCTGTTGCCTTTATACCAGGCGGCAGTGCACTGTTTATACTCTTTATAAACTCATCCGGGGAATATTTTCTTCCCAGAGTCACGTCAAAATACTCGCAGTCGCTCGTTATTCCTACACCGAGAGCCGGCCCGAACGCGACCTTCGGATGCGGGCTGAACCCCTCGCTGAAAACAACAGGAGCTTCCATGCGCCTGAGCGATCTAATTATAGCCTTTGTAAGTTCAAGATGAGAAATAAACCTTATGCTGTCTTCTTTTGTGTACTTGACCCTCATTCTTTGAACAGGAACTGTTTTACCAGAAGCAGGGATTTTTGCCGGCACTTCTGCCCGCTCTTTTAAAAGAGACCTATCTTTTTCCCGAGATTTAGCAGTTGTCGTTTGTTCACCCGAGAGAGCTTTCTTGTATTCTTTAAGCATAAACTCTTTCGGGGCGCCGGAACATATATGGTCCCAGGCAAGTACGCTGCCCGTATCAATGGACGAAATATAGCTTTTGGGATCTAATCCTGTTTTATCAAAAGCATCCATCCATACATCGAACTTAAAACACTCATCCCACCCGTCGAACCCGGCGCCGGCCTCAAAAGCTCTTTCAATGACATCCCCCAGTCTTCTCCCGCCGCGCGCGAAAACAGCTTCAAGAAAACTCGACTCCACCTTGTGCCACTTTACAGAAGCAGGCAGCTTCTTCGCGAGATAATTCTTCTTTTTCCTCAGCTGAGCCATATCCTCCTGCCCAGCCCACTGAAAAGGGGTGTGAGCCTTCGGAGCAAACGAAGACACCGTGACGTTTATGTCCAGGCGCCTGTACCTGGATTTTATATCCTTTACAAGCGTTATTATGCCTTCTATGTCATCCTGGGTTTCGGTGGGAAGGCCTATCATGAAATAGAGCTTCACCAGTTTCCAGCCAGCCTCATATGCCTTGCCTATGGTCTGGATGATCTCATCATCGGTTATATTTTTGCCTATAACCCTTCTAAGACGCTCTGTCCCGGCCTCCGGTGCGAAAGTCAGCCCGCTTTTCTTGACGCGCGATATAGACTGCGCAAGGGATACGGAAAAATTATTGGCGCGAAGAGAAGGCAGAGACACCGACACCTTACTGCCTGAGAACTGCGTGTTTAGCTCTTTTATAAGATTTTCTATATCAGAATAGTCCGTGCTGCTGAGCGAAGAAAGAGAGACATCCTCGTAACCCGTGCAATTTAAATTTTGCTTCGCTATTGAAACTATCCTATCTAACGATCTCTCGCGCCTTGGCCTGTAGACAAACCCTGCCTGGCAGAACCTGCAGCCCCTGGCGCATCCCCTCATTATCTCAACGATAACCCTGTTGTGCACCACCTGCATGAAAGGCACAAGAGGCCTTAAGGGATAGAGAGCCTTGTCGATATCAACTGTAAGCTTCTTTACTTTCGCCGGCACATTTTTATTTCTGGGCTCTACGCTTTTTATTTTCCCGCTATCATTGTAACTCACATTGTAAAGAGAGGGAACATATATCCCATCTATTGCGGCCATTTTAAGAAGCAGCTCTTCTCTTTCAATGTCCCTGTTTGCGCGAAAGCATTCTATAATTTCAATTATAGCCTCTTCCGCGTCCCCTATAACAAAGAGGTCTATAAAGTCTGCAACAGGCTCCGGGTTGAAACAACACGGCCCTCCCGCTATCACCAGCGGATGAGAGCTGTTTCTGTCTTTTGTCCTGAGCGGAACATGAGAAAGATTAAGCATATTTAGAACATTACTGTAGCTAAGCTCGTATCCCAGGCTAAAACCTATAATGTCAAACTCCCCGAGAGGTTTTCTTGTCTCAATAGAAAAAAGAGGAATATTTCTCTGCCTGAGAAGCTCTTCCATGTCCGTCCACGGGCTGTAGGCTCTCTCTGCCAGGGCATTGTCCGAGGCATTTATTATCTCGTAGAGTATCTTGAGCCCGAGATTGCTCATACCTATCTCGTAGATGTCGGGAAAAGCAAGCGCTACCTTTACACGGTCCGTACCATCTTCTTTTTTGTCGCTTTTTATTACTACGTTTAATTCCTGACCTATGTAGCGCGTCGGCCTCTTGACAAAAGGCAATAATTTTTCAATATCTACTTTGGACAAATACTGCTACTTCCTTTCAATTCATATCTAAAGCTTAAAAACAAAATCCGCTGACCGGAACTATCAGCGGAGAATACCATAGTTCAATCACGCGAGCGTCATTGCCAGATGAGCGCATACTCGCAGCAGTCGTCACCGGTGTACTCGCATTTCTGTATAGTGACCTTAGGTTGCAGGGCACCGGCCATCTCAAGGGTTTTCTCAAAAAACCCGGCACTGAAATGGCAGAAAGCCCTGTTTCCGCCTTCATGGCCAATGATTTTTATAACAGCCAAGTTTTCTGTAACCAGGGAAATCTCCACATCACCTGTGTCATGGAAGTCACCCCAGAGCTCACCGATTTTCTCTATCACCATAGAGGGCGATGTCATCCTTATCACATCCCTGTAAAACCTGGTGATAATGTGCTCAGCAGAGAAACGCCCCGCCTCAACAAGTATCTTGCTCTTTCCGCCGCCCAGGACTTTCTGCGTAGCTCTTAAGAAGTTCGATAAAACACTCATTGGACGCCATGAAACCGGCAGGATGTTATCTATAAGGACCATCCTGTCACCCGGTGAGAGGGTTTCAATCACGCGCCTGAACCCCTCCTCAGAGTAATTTTTCTTTACGAACTCAATAGCGAAGCTAAAGCCGAGCCATTTTGTCTTAGGCATAGCCTGAACCCCTAGTTTTTCTTATCCGGCAACTTTAGGCAGCTGCGTAAGTGCTTCCTCGATTTTCTTCTTCGGGTATTCGTAGTCGCTCAGCTTACCGCCAAGGTAAGCTTCATATGCCGCCATGTCAACAAGACCGTGACCACTAAGGTTAAACAGTATCGTTTTGGACTCACCTGATTCCTTGCATTTTAACGCCTCATCTATCACGACCTTGATGGCGTGATCGGTCTCAGGTGCGCTGATGATTCCCTCCGCCCTGGCAAATGTCACACCTGCCTTAAATGTCGCAAGCTGGTGCTCCGCCCTTGCCTCTACCAGGCCGAGCTTTAAGAGATGGGAGACTATCGGGGCCATACCGTGGTAGCGAAGTCCTCCCGCGTGTACCGGCGGCGGGATAAACCCGTGTCCTAACGTGTACATCTTAAGAAGCGGCGTCATCCCGGCTTCATCTCCGAAGTCATACGCGTACGGACCTTTTGTCAGTGTCGGACAGCTTGCCGGCTCAACGTTTATAATCTGCAGATCCGGCTTAATGCCGTCTATCTTGTCCTTTAAGAACGGCAGGTAAAGCCCTGCTGCGTTGGATCCTCCACCGACGCAGCCGACTATAATATCAGGATACTCGCCTTCCTTCTCAAGAGCTTTCTTTGCCTCAAGCCCTACGACTGTCTGGTGAAGCAGTACGTGATTGAGGACACTTCCGAGTGAATAATGCGTATCGTCCCTTGATACCGCCTCCTCGACCGCTTCACTTATGGCAAGCCCCAGGCTTCCCGGACAATCCGGGTCCTTGGCAAGCATATTGCGACCGGCATTTGTTTCCTCGCTGGGACTTGGCACGCATTTGGCTCCCCAGGTCTCCATCATGATCCTGCGGTATGGTTTCTGGTTGTAGCTAACCTTTACCATGAAAACTTTTATCTCTATCCCGAAACACGCCCCGGCGAACGCGAGCGCGCTACCCCACTGCCCGGCTCCGGTCTCGGTACTTATCCTCTTTATGCCTTCTTTCATATTGTAGTATGCCTGCGCCACGGCCGTGTTGGGCTTGTGGCTTCCCGGAGGGCTCACGCCTTCGTACTTGTAGTATATCTTGGCCGGTGTATCAAGAGCCTTCTCAAGCCTCCTCGCCCTGAAAAGCGGACTAGGCCTCCATATCTTGTATATATCCCTCACTTCCTCGGGTATCTCTATATAGCGCTCGGAACTCATCTCCTGCTTTATGAGCTCCATCGGAAAAAGAGGGGCAAGGTCTTTAGGCCCTATGGGTTTCCCTGTTCCCGGGTGAAGCGGTGGCGGAAGCGGTTCTGGAAGATCTGCCAGTATATTGTACCACTTGCTTGGTATTTCCTTCTCATCAAGCACTATTTTTACTCTGTCATCGTCCACGTCACCCTCCTAGTAAAAGATTAAAAAAGCCTTAAAATTAACTTATATTGTATATTATATTATATGCAATGTCAAGATATAATGCCTGCTTTTTCCCTAGCACATCTTTGCTATTAGCTCACCTACCAAATGGGTCACCAGTATGACCATTCCTGCTATTACCAGGTGCTCCATCACTACCTTCCATGCAGACACTTCCTGGTCACGTGCTATATAGATGCTGAACACGCTAAGAAGCAGCATCCCCCACACTATGTTCACTATCACCGCTGTTCCAAGGTCAAAAAGAAATACCGGGATAAGGAAAGTAAGGGTGCCGATGAACTTGTTTAAGAACGTTGAAAGAGTCGCCTCCCATATCTCGCGTTCCGAGTGCACGTTTTCCGCCTCCTCCGCGAGATGGATACCCAGAGCGTCCGAGGACGAGTCAGCAATTGCAATAGTAAATATCGCCCCCATGACAACCAGCCTGGAACCCGTGCCGGAATTGAGTCCAACCATGAGCCCGAGCGTCGTGATAACAGCCGAGGTTATGCCGAAGCTGAAACCGGTTTTATAGGAATGTTTCATGTTTTGCCCTCCATTACTTTCTGTATGTTCTGTATATGGACCTTTGTACCGTTGGAAAGATTTTCAAGAACTGCCTGGCATATTCCTGGTAGAGCTCACCTATTATCTCCTCGTGCTTTGTAAGCAAATCCACAGTTGAAAGTTGTTCTTTGAAATTCATTATACATCCCAGACTATTTCTTGACTTTTTTCTTAAAGAAAAGCCAGTTCCTGTCTTGCGGCAGTTTAGCCTTTAGCTTTATCAAACAGTAAAGACCTTTTAGTTTTTTACCTCTTAAGTCAAGAACTATCTCTTTATCATTAAACTTTACAGGGATATAACTCCCTCTGTCCCAAAGCTCAACTTTGCCCGCACCGTAGAGCCCTTCTGATATTTCCCCCTCGAAATCCGCGTAGGATATGTCATGGTCCTCTACCTGTACAGCCAGGCGTTTTATCCCTTCCTCAAGAGGAGGTTCCTTGGGCACGGCCCAGCTCTTGAGAACACCGTCCTTCTGGAGCCTGAGGTCATAATGAAGCCTTGAGGCATCATGTTTCTGTATTACAAAGATGAGATCTTCCTTTTTTTCCATAGCACGATCTCTATATAAATTTTTTCCTTGAGGGACAAAGCTTTGCCAGCACGCACACCGAGCAGCGCGGCTTCCTCGCATCGCACACTTTCCTGCCGTGTTCAATGAGCAGATAACTTATGTTCCCCCAGTCTTTCTTCGGTATATCACCCATCAGGTTCTGTTCTATCTTGACGGGATACTTGTGCTTTGAAAGCCCCAGCCTCTGGCTGAGCCTTAAAACATGAGTATCAACAGCTATCCCTTCTATCCTGCCGAAGCCGTTAAGAAGAACAATGTTTGCAGTCTTTCTTGCCACCCCGGGAAGGGTTATTAACTCCTCCATGGTTGAGGGAACTTTACCACCGAATTCGTTTATTATCTTATTCGCTGCGGATATTATATTCTTCGCTTTGTTCCTGAAAAAACCCGTTGAGCGAATATCCTGCTCAAATTCCTTTGCATTCGCTTTTGCGTAATCATTTACATTGTTGTATTTTTTGAAAAGTTTTTCAGTGACTATATTGACGCGTGCGTCCGTACACTGGGCGGAGAGAATGGTTGCAACAAGGATTTCAAGCGGACTTCCGAAATCAAGAGCTATCTTGGCGTGCGGGTATTCTTTTTTTAAGGCAGATAGTATTTTAAGCGCTTTGTCTTTTGACATTAGGCTTACCCGTATTATTTGAAAATGCGCTGCGCCCGGTCGCTCCAGAAAAGAAGGTCCAGATGGTCCATAGGAACATTTATCTTCTTCGCAAAGCCCTTCATCTTTTTCTCTATCTCAAGGTAACGCTTCCTGGAAAGAGATTTCGGAATTTCTTTTATTACCCCCAAGTCCCTCAGGCTCCTCATGACGTGTATGTCAAGTATCGCGACATTACTGCCCAGGCCGATGTTTCTCAAGAAATGGCTTGCTTCCTTGAAACTCATTCCCTTCACGTTTTCAACAAGCCAGTCGCGGGTTGCGTTTGTGTTTTTCCTGTTTATCCTGTTTTTTATAGATGCTTTTTTTTCTTTTACAAAAAGCTTCCGCGCACCGACAAGGTAAGATGATTTATTCCTGAAGAAGCGGGCTTTCTTAAGGTACGGCTGTATACTGAGTTCGCTTCCTGTGTGAAGAAGACCTTTTTTACTGAGTGTCTTTATGATAAAATCGCAGTGTTCGGGTTTTGACTGGGGCGTCAGGATACAGAAGCAAAGCTCTGCGTATATTTCTTCATCATCCTTTTTCCCCATAGCTTCAAATTCATTCAGGCGCTCTTTTATGAGTTTCTTTTTCTTCTTGTATAGCTCAAGGAGCTCTTTTATCTTTTTATCTTTTTCCATGGCAAGATAGTGTTTCCTTCTGCAGCTAGAGCTGTTTATCAGAATTATGTTGAAAATATTTGCCTCTTGGTGTATTATTATAACACAACCATGACACACAATACAATAACTATCACTTTCTGCGGGGGCACCAGGACCGTCACCGGTTCCATGCACCTTGTAGCCACGAACAAGGCATCTGTTTTAATTGACGCCGGCCTCTTCCAGGGACGAAGGGATGAGTTCTACAAGATAAATTCCTACCTTCCCTTTGACCCTAAAAAACTCGATGCCTGCGTAATTTCGCACGCCCACATAGACCACAGCGGCAACTTCCCTAACGTGGTGAAACACGGCTTCAGAAACAGGGCCTATGTCACGCCGTCAACGCTTGACCTCTGCACCTATATGCTGCCAGACAGCGGGCACATACAGGAAGAGGATATAAAATATATCAACAAGATAAACAAGAGGCGCGGATTGCCTATGAGGCAGCCGCTTTACACTATCTCGGATGCCGAGAGAGCCCTGCTCTACCTCTCCCCCCTCTCATACCACGAGCACAAAGAGATACTGGAAGATATAGACCTGTCTTTTTTCGATGCAGGCCACATCCTGGGCTCATCCGTACCAACTCTTGACATCAGAACGCGCCGTGGCACAACCCGTATAGCATATGCCGTTGATCTGGGACGGCCGAACCTGCCGTACCTAAGAGACCCGGAAACACCAAAAGACATCGACTATCTCATAATAGAGAGCACCTACGGCACAAGATCCCATGACCACATAGAGATGGCCGACAGGCAGATGCAGGCCGTTATAAAGAGAACAGTGCGCCGTGGCGGGAAAATTATTATCCCCTCCTTCGCCCTCGAGCGCGCTCAGGAGATACTATACTTCCTCTCCCAGCTTTTCAGGCAGAACAAGCTAAAGGACATACCGGTTTATGTTGACAGCCCCCTTGCGGTCAACATAACAGGAGTTTTCAGGCGCAACTGGCAGTATTTCGACAACAAGACAAAGGAACTTTTCAAAAAGCACCTCGACCCGCTCGGCCATAAAAACATAAATTACGTGCGTAACGTCGAGCAGTCAAAGCGCTTAAACGACAAGTCAGGCCCGATGATAATAATATCGGCGTCCGGAACCTGCGAGAACGGCAGGATACTCCATCACCTGAAGAACAACATAGAGAACCCCAAGAACACCATAATGGTGGTAGGCTACATGCCGAAAAACACACTCGGCAGGAAGATAGTCGAAGGGGACAAAATGGTGAACATCTTCGGCAGGCCCTACCAGCTAAGAGCCGAAGTGGCTGTCATGGATTCATTCAGCGCTCATGCAGACAAGGATGACCTCTTGAGCTACGTTAAGGAATGCAGGGGAAGACTGAAGAAGGTCTTTATAGTCCACGGAGAACCCGAACAGTCCGAGGGCTTAAGAAAAAGAATAAAATCCCTCAATATAAACGCGAGCGTCCCCAAGAAAAACGAGACTGTATACCTCTCTACTTCTTAAAGAAACTGTCCATGTCCTTTTTATCTTTCAGCCCGTAATATTTACTAAGAATTGTTTTTGGAGGATTTTTTTCATAGAGGAGATGGCATTTTATGTCTTCTAGCTTTGACGCGGTCA
>JBDRDD010000002.1:0-52769 GCA_043821115.1 bacterium
CGATAACACTTTTGTCAATAGGTGTTCCCTGCGCCGCACTTCAGGCTATGGTTTTCGGCCTTGTTGGAAAGCAGGGAGGGCAATATGTCGCAATGGTCTTCGGTACTCTTTTTGTCGTTTGGTTGCTTCTTGGATACATAATGAACAAGATGGTAAAAGGTTTCAGTCCTCCTCTTTTGATAGAGGTTCCCCCTTACAGATTACCTCTATGGAATGTTTGGCTTAAAAAGTTCAGGATGAGACTTTTTTATTTTCTCAAGGAAGCCATCCCGATAGTTCTCGCGGGTGTGTTTGCTGTTAATATACTCTACACGTTAGGGATATTTGACTTTTTGTCAGATATCGCAGCGCCTGTAGTTACGGGGCTTTTGGGCTTACCTAAAGAGGCAGTAGTAGCTATAATTATAGGGTTTCTGCGCAAGGATGTTGCCATAGGAATGCTTGCGCCTTTTAATCTAACGGCGCAACAGCTGGTCGTGAGCAGTACCGTTCTTGCCATGTTTTTCCCATGCATAGCAACGTTTGCGATAGTCATAAAGGAACTCGGGATAAAGGATGCAGTTAAATCTATTTTAATTATGATTTTCGTTTCACTGTTTGTTGGAAGCGTTTTGAATTTTATTTTTAAGCTTGCCGGGTAATATTCAGCAAGATTGTATATTTTTTCATTTTTCTCGACTATAAAGATGACAAAAGATAAATAAAGTAAAAAAAATCTTGACAAAATTTTCATTTTTTTGCTATATTGTTTGCTCGTAGGGTAGCTAACCGGTTTGTTCAATCATCCATACTAGTTAAGGTGGGGGGGCAGGCTGGGGCTGCTAATAGATACCTGGAACAGGGGCAATGAAGTATGAGAGCTTTAGGTAAGCTATCATACAGAGCCCCTCCCTACCAAGAAACGGCGGAGCTTGTGCTCCGCTGCTTCTTTTTATGAGCCTTTTTTCATCTTTTAAGGTCCTCTAAAATAGTCTTGACAACCCTGTCTTTTTGGTGTTATAGTATCACTATTGTTTTATAATAATATAGTCATAAATATAAGAAAGGTAATTCACTTGCAATGATAGTGATTTTAATAGGCTTGCTGGGTGGTTTTTCTATCTTTATTTATGGTATGAAGATCACCTCGCAAGGTTTACAGAAAGTTGCCGGCAAAAAGCTCAAAACGATAATGGAGAAGCTGACCGGTAACCGCCTCATGGGTGTAATCGTAGGTACGGTAGTCACTGTGCTCGATCAGAGCAGTGGTGCCACGACAGTTATGCTTGTAAGTTTTGCCACAGCCATGCTTATTACCCTTCCACAGGCCCTTGGAGTTATTCTCGGGGCTGATATAGGAACCACATTCACCGTCCAATTAATATCTTTTAAGATTTACGAATATTCCCTGCTTATACTCAGTCTTGGTTTTTTTATGATGTTCTTGAGCAAGCAAAAGCAGTATAGGTATGTAGGCCAGATTCTTCTCGGAGTGGGATTTATCTTTTTCGGCATGCAGATAATGGCTGACAGGGTAGCGCCTCTTCGCGAATACCCGGCTGTTGTTGATATGTTTATGAGCTTTAACAGCAGGCCTTTTGCCGGCTTAATAGCGGGGGCAATATTTGCAGGGCTTGTGCAGAGCAGTGCGGCAGTCATAGGTCTGATACTTAGTATGAGTATGCAGGGGTTGATAGGGCTCTCGGGAGCAATCCCGATACTTCTGGGAGCCAATATCGGAACATGTGCCACGGCTCTTCTTGCAAGCGCGGGAGCATCCAAAGAGGGGAAACGCGTTGCCCTTGCACATATACTTTTTAAGATAATCGGCGTGGGAATATTTGTTATTATACTTAAACCGTTTATTAGATTTGTGTCATTTAGTGCCGATAGCCTGCCACGCCAGATCGCTAATGCCCATTCGCTTTTTAATATCGGCATAGCTATAATTTTTCTCCCGTTTATTCCTCTATATGTAAAACTTATCAATCTGCTTATCCCGTGGAAGAAAGAGGAAGAAAAATTCGGTCCCAAATATCTCGATACGCGTCTTCTGGATACACCTGCTGTTGCCCTTGAGCAGGCAAAGCGTGAACTTGTAAGAGAGGCAAATATCGTACTTGAAATGCTTAAGGGTTCAATAAAGGTCTTTGAGGATAAAGATGAGGCGCTGATGAGAAAACTGCAAATAAAGGATGATGAGGTAGATACGCTGCATCTTGCCCTTGTCTCCTATCTTACTACGCTGGGGCAGGGAACACTTACTGACTATGAGTCAAAAGAGGAAATAAAATACCTGTACATGAGTGATGACCTGGAGAGTATAGGAGACATTATTGATAAAAACGTAATGTCTCTTGCCAAGAAACTGATAGAGGAAAGATGTTCTTTCTCTAATGAGGGCTGGCAGGAGATCCGCAGCATGCACAGCCGGATCGTGGAGAACCTGGATATGTCCATCAAAGCTATAATAGAGGATGACAGGGATCTCGCCAGGCGTGTTACCGAAGCCAAGTCCGAGATAGGGAGAATGGAGAGTGACCTCAGGAAGAAGCATATTGAAAGACTTCACTGCGGGTTCAAGGAATCCATAGGAACCTCGAATATACACCTGGATGTTATAGACCAGTTCAAGAGTATAAACTCGCATATATCAGGGATAAGCTTCGCTGTAATGGGAAAATTAATTTATTAAATGGCATTTTAATTCTAAAGGAGGAGTGTATGCGTACGCCTATTTTAGCCGGAAACTGGAAAATGCACAAAACGATAGATGAAGCTATTAAAATGGTGAGTGAACTTAAGGTGAAGGTTGCCGATGTTAAAGACAGGCAGGTTATAGTCTGCCCTGTTTTCACGGCACTTAGCAGGGTTCATGAATTCATAAAAGATTCAAATATAGAGCTTGGGGCTCAGAATGTACACTGGGAGCAAAAGGGAGCATTTACGGGGGAAGTTTCAGTTGAAATGATAAGGGACACGGGGTGTAAATATATCATTATAGGGCATTCGGAGAGAAGACAGTATTTCGGCGAAACAGATGAAACGGTAAACAAAAGAGTTAATGCGGTCTTTAGTGGTAATCTGTTACCCATTGTTTGTGTGGGTGAGACGCTTCAGGAAAGGGAGAAGGATTTAACTTTCAAGGTAGTGGAAAAGCAAGTGCACAACGGCTTGAAGGGTCTTGGGGAAGATGTCATTTCCTCTTTAATAGTTGCATATGAGCCTGTATGGGCGATAGGAACGGGTAAGACGGCCACTCCGGAGCAGGCTGAAGAAGTGCATAAATTTATCAGGGATCTTCTCAAGAGAATGTACGGAGAAGGTGCATCCCATGCTATACGTATACTTTACGGGGGCAGCGTAAAACCTAGCAATGTAAAAGAGCTTATGAGCAAGGAGAATATAGACGGGGGTCTGGTCGGTGGGGCAAGTCTTGATGCCGAGTCCTTTTCCCAGATAATAAAATATTAATTTTTTAGGAGGAGCAATGCATATTGCAATTGGGAGTGATCATGCCGGGCTGGTATTAAAGGGTGCTCTCAAAGGATATATGAAGCGTCTGGGTTACCGGGTCACTGATTTCGGGACGTTTTCGGAAGAATCATGCGACTATCCTGATTATGCCGTGCGTGTGGCTAAAGCTGTAGCGGATAAAACGTTTCAAAGGGGAGTTCTTATTTGTAATACGGGGATAGGAATGGCTATTGCAGCTAATAAAGTCTCTGGGGTTCGTGCTGCACTGTGCTGGGATATGCAGACTGCAAGATCGGCAAGTTCCCATAACAAGGCTAATGTTCTCTGTCTAAGTCAGAAACTCACATCTCTTGATAAGGCAAAGAAGATGCTGAAGGTATGGATTGATACGCCTTTTTCTGGGGGCAGGCATCTGCGCAGGGTAAAGAAGATATCTTCAATAGAGAAGAAGTATCTGGAAAAGTGAGTTTGTGTGTGAAATACAAGGAGGAATTATGAGTAGGGTGCGCTGCCGTATAGTGCTGTTATTAACGGTGACTTGTCTTTTTATATCCGGTGTTAGCCTGGCAGGAGATGCCGCTGGTTATCTAAGACAAGGGATTGATTTCGCTAATCAGGGTCTCTATGATGAGGCCATAAATGCCCTGCAGCAGGCATTGGAACTTGATGAAACAGATGTAAGCACTCTTTCTGCTCTGGGTACCGTATACATGTATCAGGGAAAATCCCCCGATGCCATAAAAACCCTTCAGAAGGCAATAGAAGCCGATCCTGAAGCAGCGGTTCCCCACTACGTGCTTGCAATGATATATGAAACACAGAGTGTTTATCAAAAATCTGTAAAACACTGGAAAAACTTTATTGAGCTTTCAACTGATGAAGCTCTTAAAAAAGAAGCAAAAAAGCATATCGAGCGTTTAACGGAGCTGCAAAATGAAAAGTAAAAAATATTTTTTTTATTTTACTCTCAGCACACTAATTTTATTTGTAAGTTCTTGTGTGTCGCGTGTCGCGATTAAAGAGGGTTATGATTTTAGCAAGATCCAGCGTGTGGGTGTGCTGAGTTTTGCGGATTACAAGGATCAGAGAGGCTCGGGCGAAGCTGTTTCGGATGAATTTATACGGCAGCTCCTGCAGAAGAATATTACCGTTATAGAACGTATAGAGCTGGAAAGTGTCATAAAGGAACAGGGGTTTGCATCAGAAGGATATCTGAATCCTGAGACGGCAAAAAAAGCAGGGGAAATACTGGGTGTTGATGTCGTTATTACAGGCACGGTTACTAAGTACCTGCCTGAAAACCAATATGTTATGCTTCTGGATACTCGTAAGGGCAGAAAGGCGCATCGAATCAGGATAAAGAAAACCCTGACCGCTTCAGGAGATGACATAGATACGACGCTTCTTGTGACCAATCCTCAGGTCGGCATAAGCGCCCGCATGATAGATGTCGAAACCGGAACTATAGTTTGGGCGAATTCCTACAGCTATGATGCTTTTGATATAGACTCTGCCATAGAATGGGCTGTTTCAGATTTATTGAGGTCACTTAAAAAAGTCTGGCCTCAGATAGCGAAAAAGAAATAACAAGGGGACACTGTTGCAAGAAAAAGAGCAGGTACTTAAAAAATTAAGCCAGGATATAACAATAAGGTTTGTAGTTGCGGGTGTTGGATGTGTTTTGCTGGTGTTCTTCTGGTTTGTCGGTGAGCTCAGGAATTTATGGCCTGTAGTTATAGTAATGTCTACGATTTCCCTCTTAAATACAATATTGTATTCTCTCATCAAGAAGGAAAAAGCGAACATTGTGACAGAATACTCCATCTCTATAGTTGATTTTTCCCTCATTACATACGGGGTAAGTATAACAGGGGGCATAAAAAGTCCTTTTTTCCTTCTTTACGTTCTGATGATCTTTATTGAGGGTTTATACGCGAACAAGGTGCATATAAAATACAATCTTTTTCTATCCTGTATTTCCTACACAGGTATCGTCCTTATTCCTAACTATGGGGAGCTCACACAGGGGATGGCTGTTTCTATGATAAGCAGGCTACTGTTCCTGTTTCTTGCCGGAGGCGTTTCACTGTATTATGCGAGGATTCTCCTGGCGCAGAAATTGAAACTTGAATCCGCCAATAAGGAAAGGACTCGTTTGTATAAACAGGTAAAGGATTTCAACGAGGAGCTTGAAACAAGAATAAAGGTTGTTACAGAAGACCTCAATGACAATATAGATGATCTACAGCACCTTTTCGTTAGTACCGTAAAGGCTTTATCTTCGGCTATTGTGGCAAAAGACCCCTATACAAGAGGTCATAACGAAAGGATGCTGGCTTATACACTTGCCATGCTGGAAGAACTAAGAGATGCGGGGAATTTTGACTTCAATTATGAAAAATTCAGAGGGACGTTACAATTGGCAGTACTTCTGCATGATATAGGGAAGATAGGCATAGCCGATGAGATACTACAGAAGCCCGGTGCATTGACTCCCGAGGAGTGGGAGGATATAAAAACGCATCCTTCCAAGGGTGTGGCCATACTTGAACCTATAAAAGAACTAAAAGAGGTAGCAAATGTCATCAAGCATCACCACGAGTGCTATGACGGAAACGGGTATCCCGAAGGGCTCAAGGCAGATAAAATCCCACTCATATCGCGTATTATAGCCATAGCCGATACGTTTGATGCCATGACTTCAGACCGCCCTTACAGGGGCAAGGCAAAAGATATAGATGCCATAGAAGAAATCAAACGCTGTTCCGGCTCACAGTTTGATCCTGCAATAGTAAATGCTTTTTTAGAGGCAGCAAAAAAAGGGAAGATTAACAGTCCCCTTAGTGCGGGATGATAAGGAGAAAATTTTATGATGATAGATGATTTACTGAAACTCATGTTGCAGAAGAATATATCCGACGTGCATTTCAAAGCCAACAGTGTGCCTCTTATTCGCTATAACGGGAAGCTTGTCCCGGTTGATACCTCAGCACTGAGTGTCCACCAGGTAGAAGAGCTGGCATATGGCCTAATGACCGACGAGCAGAAGGAAATTTTCGAAAGGGAAAGAGAGCTTGATATGTCACACAGTATCGAAGATCTCTCCAGGTTCAGGATTAACGTCTACAAGCAAAAAGGCAGTGTTGCAATGACCCTTCGAGTTGTGCCTTTCAGGCCCAAGAATTTCGAGGAATTAAACCTTCCCGTTGAGGCCCTTAAAAAGCTCGCTGATACTAACAGGGGACTGATCCTTATGGCTGGTATAACGGGAGCCGGTAAAACAACCACGCTAAACGCTATCCTGGATTACATAAACACTTCACATCGTTACAATATCATCAGTATCGAGGATCCCATAGAATTTTACCATATTGACAAGATGAGCAGTATCAGCCAGAGGGAAGTAGGCTCTGACACCAAGTCCTTCGCACAGGCTCTCAAGCATGTCCTGAGGCAGGATCCAGATGTGATCTCAATAGGTGAGATAAGAAGTATCGAGGAGGTTGACGCCGCGATTATTGCAGGAGAGACAGGACATCTTGTGCTTTCAACGATACATACGGTTGATACCGTACAGACCATCAATCGGATTATAAGCATGTATCCGCCGCATCAGCAGGATAACGTGCGCATAGCCTTGAGCCAGATACTCAAGGGTATTGTTGCACAAAGGCTCGTTTCCAGGATAGACCAGGAAGGGCTGGTGCCTGCGGTAGAGATTCTCGTGGTAACACCGCTTATAAAGAAACTTATAGCAGAGAAGAAGGATGATGAGATTTATGCTGCCATGCAGCAGGGAGAATATTACGGCATGAGGACATTTGACAATTCATTGCTGGAACTTCACAAATCCGGCAAGATAGCTCTCGAAGACGCGCTTGAAAGCGCCACAAACCAGGATGAGTTAATGCTCCATATCCGAGGTATATATTCAGGTCAGGAAACAGAGGCGGAACAGGCAAAGAAAAAGGAAGAGAATAAGTAGTTTAGGAACATACCATAATTTAAGGGTGGGATAATGATTCGAGAATGGAAGGTGGATTGGGTTTCAAGGGATGATGGAAAGCAAGGAGCCGTTGTATATATTAACGGCGGCAAGGATGCTGTAGATATTGTGGTGAGGACATTCAGGGATTTGTGCGAGGATCCTTTTGAGATTAAAGAGGGTGAATTTAACTTGGCGTTTAATGTAAAGAGCTCGGACAGATCAGATATATCTAAAATAGAGGAATTACTAAAGCGCATGAAACAGGACAGTGACGGGGTTGAGAGTGACGAGGAATTAAAAAGCCTGGTTAACGAGGTCAAAAAAGTTATTCAGGACCTGGACAAAAAAGGTTTGACTGTCGAGGAACTCAAATCCTTTGAAGAGAAGAAAGCGGCCCGGGATGTCGTGGAGGAAGTAAAGGAAGGGATTAAGGCTAAAATTCCTAAAGAAGAAGAACAGGAACAAGATGTTCTTGATACTATGACAATAGGTTTTCTCTTCCCGGAGAAAAACAACAAGAAATTCGAAATTTTCATGGATACGTTCTCAAGTATAGAGAAGATAACAAGCAAAGATCCCTTGAAATTGAAAAAAGTATTTAAGGAACCTTACAACCCATTTGACAAGCAATTCAAGATGGATTCTGTGCAAAATCTATTTAAAGGACATAATATGGAAGGACTGGTCCTCTTAGCTCCGGATGCACGAATGGTTCCAAAAGAAAAAGAAATTGTAGAAGAACTTAAGAAAAGACTAAAGAAGAAATTACTTTTTAAGGTAGTTCCTGTGCCACGTATAGGCAAGAGGAGCGTTTATCTCGACCTCATTGTTGATATAGCGCTTTTTAAGGGTAAGGGTATAGAATATTTCAAGTTGAAAAAGTAAAGGAAGTGGGTAAGTATTGGATACCACGATACAGGAAATTTTTATGAAGACACCGTTTTATAACAGACACGAGGCTCTTGGTGCAAAAATGGTTACCTTTCATGGGTGGTCCATGCCTTTAGTGTATAGTGGAATGGTTGATGAGCATAATGCCGTGAGAAATAAAGCGGGATTATTCGATGCCTCACACATGGGGGAATTCATCGTAGAAGGTGATCAGGCTCTTGAATTTGTGCAAAAGCTTATCACAAATGATGCCCTAAAGCTTAAGGACAATCAAGTCCTCTACACTCCTATGTGCAATCAAGCCGGGGGAATAGTAGATGACGTGCTTGTGCATCGTTTTTTTAATGAGCGTTTTATGCTGATAGTGAATGCTTCCAACACAGAGAAGGATTTTAACTGGGTTGTTGAAAATGCCAGAGGCATGAAAGTCAATATTGAAAACATTTCTCCTCAGACAGTACTTTTGGCTTTGCAGGGGCCGATGTCAAAGATCATTTTGCAGGATTTAACAAAGCAGGATATTTCTAAAATCGATTATTACTGGTTCGGGGAATTTGATGTGGCGGGTTTTAAGGCTGTTGTTTCTAGAACTGGTTACACAGGGGAGCTTGGTTACGAGATCCTTATTACAGGTGTTGCCGAGGATAAAGTAATTGGATTATGGGATATTCTCATTGATAAGGGGAAGAAGTACGGCTTGATGCCTTGCGGACTCGGCTCACGTGATATCCTGCGCCTTGAGATGAAATATACCCTCTACGGTAATGATATAAATGAAAAAACAAATCCCCTTGAAGCCGGACTTGAATGGACTGTTAAATTCTCCAAGGGTCCATTCAGCGGTTCGGATGCTCTTTTGAAAGTAAAAAAAGAAGGAGTGAAGAGAAGGCTGGTTGGCTTCATAATGAGGGAGAGAGCCATTGCCAGACATGGCTATGAGATATTTATGGGTGAAGAAAAAATAGGGTTGGTCACAAGCGGTTCATTTTCACCAAGCCTTGGAAAATCTATAGGCATGGGATATATTAAGGCTGATTATTCATCAGCAGGAACAGAATTTGATGTCCAAATAAGGGGTAAAAGGTACAAGGCAAAGGTTACCGATACACCGTTTTATAAAAAGGGAAAAGGCAAAGGAGAGGACAAAACATGATACCAGAAGATTTGAAGTTTACCGATTCACATGAATGGATAAGAGTGGAGGGAAAAGAGGTTGTTATAGGGATTACTGATTACGCAGTTGAAAAACTGGGTGATGTTGTGTTCGTTGAGCTGCCGGCTGTCGGAACGGATTTCAAAAAGCAGTCATCATTTGGGGTAGTTGAATCCGTAAAGGCCGTGTCTGATCTCTACAGCCCGGTTACAGGAAAGATCTTATCGGTGAATGAAGCACTCTCGGGCAGTCCCGATTTACTTAACAAGGACCCGTATAAAGAGGGCTGGATGATAAAAGTAAGTATTGCAGATCCCAAAGAGCTAGAAAATACGCTCTCGGCAAAGCAGTACAAGGAATTGATAGAAAAAGAAGGGTAATTAAAGTTAATGGTATACACTCCGAACACAGGAAAAGACCGTCGGCATATGATGGAAAAACTCGGGGTAGCTTCCGTTGAGGAGCTATTTGCCAATATTCCCTCGTCAGTCAGGCTAAAAGGTGATATAGATTTACCCAAAGCTCTTTCCGAGATCGAGCTCACAAGGCACATGTATTCTCTTGGAAAGAAGAATAGAAATCTCGAGGATGACATTGTATGTTTCATAGGTGCGGGGGCATATGACCACTTTATTCCAAGCGTTGTATCGCATATAAGCGCCAGAAGCGAATTTTATACAGCTTATACTCCTTACCAGCCTGAACTTAGCCAGGGAACCCTGCAGGCCATGTTTGAATACCAGACTTTTATCTGCAAGATAACCGGCATGTATACTTCAAACGCATCACTATATGACGGGGCCACAGCCGTGGTTGAAGCGGCTAATATGTCTATTGCTTTTACAAAGAGGAAGAAGGTTGTGATTTCATCTCTTGTTCATCCTGAGTACAGGACGGTTCTTGATACTTATGCAAGTGCCGGTGATTTCGAGGTGGTTGGCACCCAATACTCGGAGGGGAAAACGGATATTTCTCAAATACAGGAAGTTGTTGATGAAAACACTGCCTGTGTAATAGTGCAGAACCCGAATTTCCTGGGAAGTATAGAAGACCTCTCACGGATATCTGAAGTAGCTCATGCAAAAGGAGCTCTTTTTGTTGTTTCCATGTACCCGATATCCTCGGGTCTATTAAAACTTCCGGGTGACTGCGGGGCTGATATAGTAGTCGGTGAAGGGCAGAGCCTTGGCATTCCTATTTCTTTCGGGGGGCCATATCTTGGTATATTCGCTTGCAGCGAACGCCTGAGGAGATACATGCCGGGAAGGGTAACGGGTATAACTTCTGATGCCAATGGCAGACGGGGTTATGTGCTTACGCTTCAGACAAGGGAGCAGCATATAAGGAGAGAAAAGGCAACCTCCAATATATGCTCAAACGAAGCGTTATGCGCGTTATCGGCATGTGTTTATATCGCTTCTTTAGGGAAAAAAGGGCTAAAACAGGTGGCAGAGCTTTGTGTATGCAAGGCGCATTATCTCTCTAGTGAAATAGCGGATATTAAAGGCCTCAGCCTTAAGTTTAATACAGCTTTTTTTAACGAATTCGTTATTAAAGTGGAGAAAGCTTCCAAAAAAGGGCTTAAATACATAGAAAAACTTAACAGGGAACTCCTTAAAAGGAATATATTAAGCGGGTTGCCTCTAGGGAGGATATATCCCGAGCTTTCTGATTGTATCCTGTTTTGTGTCACGGAAAAACGCAGCAAAGAACAGATGGACAGCTTAGTAAAAGCTTTGAAGCAATTAATATCTGATTAGGGGAATATATTTTGACTGAACCTCTTATTTTCGAGCTCAATTCGCAAAGCAAGAATTTGTTTGGTGAGTGTGACGTACCGAACGCTGATGCCGGGTCGTTAATACCTGCTGATTTTCTCAATTCTGACGGTCTTGATATGCCCGATGTTGCGGAAATCGATATCGTAAGACATTTTACGCATCTTGCAAGGTTGAATTACTGTGTTGACGAGGGTTTTTATCCGCTGGGATCGTGTACTATGAAATACAATCCAAAAGTACATGAAGATGTTGCAAGATATACAGGTTTTAGTGCGATTCATCCTTACCAGCCTGAAGATTCCATCCAGGGAACTCTTCAGCTGCTTTCGGATATGGAGAGCTATCTTTGCCAGATAAGCGGTATGGACAGCATTACTTTACAGCCTGCTGCAGGTGCTCACGGTGAGAGTACAGGGCTTATGCTGATCAAGGCTTATTACGAGAAGAAAGGCGAGGGCGCCAAACGCAGAAAAATAATAATCCCGGATTCCTCTCACGGAACAAATCCCGCAAGTACCACACTTTGCGGCTACGAGATAGTTGAGGTGAAATCGGATGCTAGCGGCAATGTTGACTTAAAACAACTCTTGTCCATTCTTGATGATAGCGTTGCTGCACTCATGCTTACAAATCCCAATACACTCGGCTTGTTCGAAGAGAAGATTCTTGATATAGCGGACATGGTACATAAGGCAGGTGGTTTATTGTATTATGACGGTGCCAATCTTAACGCGCTTCTAGGTGTTGTACGCCCGGGTGATATGGGCTTTGATGTAATGCATTTTAATCTGCACAAAACGTTCAGTACGCCTCACGGTTCGGGTGGTCCCGGTTCCGGCCCTGTTGGCGTTAAGAAGTTTTTAGAGGCGTTTTTGCCGTATCCTACAATTGAGAATAAGGCAGGTAAATATTACCTTAATCATGACAGGCCGGACTCAATAGGGAAGGTAAAATCTTTCTATGGAAATTTCAGCGTTATAGTAAAGGCATACGCTTATGTGAAATCTCTTGGAGCAGGGGGACTGAAGGAAGTTGCATATGACGCAGTCCTTAATGCAAACTACATAAGAAATGAACTAAGCCAACACTTTAATCTGCCGTATGATCGTCTGTGTATGCATGAGTTTGTAATGGTACCAAAACAGTATGCAAAGGCGAAAGTGCGTGCGCTGGATATAGCCAAGCGCATGATAGATTACGGCTATCATCCACCGACAATCTATTTTCCGCTTATCGTACAAGAATGCCTTATGGTAGAACCGACTGAGACTGAATCAAAAGCCACACTGGATAATTTTGTCAGTGCAATGAAGAAAATTGCCGAAGAGGCACAGGAAAACCCTGATATATTGAAAGCATCTCCACATTGCGACACAACTAGTAAGTTTCCGTTAAATGTTGCGAGGCTAAATGAAGCCAAGGCAGCACGCGAGCTTGTACTTACGTACAGACCAGAGACCAAAGTCAAACAATAAGGAGTAGCCGATGATTACCAAATGGGAAATGGTACACTCACCTAGGTCCGATGATGAAGAACGTTATAAAGTCTTGGTGGAAGGCGAGCATGGTACTTTGACAAGAGCTTTGAAAAAGATTGACCATATGTGCGGCAGACCTCTTTGCGGCAGGCCTTTCGGTCAGAGGGGAGGCAGTTACAACTGGGCTTTCTACCTCTACAAGGCAGAGGAGACAGAGCGATCTCAGATAGAGGAGCTTCTGCAGAGGATAAGGGATTCTGAAGAAGAAGCTCTCATAATCGAGAAGGCGGCGGAGATAACACGCTCGAGCGAAGATATTCCTATTGTCATGGAAGAAGAGGTCCTGCGTATTCCTGTAGGTGTGCCCCTCAATGAACGTTTTATCTTCGACAGTTTCGTGGTGGCGCAGAACAATCATTTTGCCCAGGCCGCGGCTCTTGCAGCTGCAGAATCTCCGGGAAAGGTGTACAACCCTCTGTTTATCTATGGAAAAGTTGGTTTGGGGAAGACGCATCTTATGCAAGCCATAGGCCATTATGTCCTGGAGCACAATCCTCAGGCAAAAGTCGTTTATACAAGTACGGAAAAGTTTATAGCAGAGGTTATTAATGCTATAAGAGATGGGAAGATCATGGAGTTGCGCAACAGGCACAGGAATCTGGATCTGCTCCTTGTTGACGACGTTCAGTTTTTATCAGAGGCAGAAGCAGCCCAAGAAGAATTCTTCCACACGTTTAATGCTCTCTATGATGCCCATAAGCAGATCGTGCTTACTTCCGATAAGCCTCCCAAGAAGATCTCTGTACTGGAGGATCGTTTGCGTTCCCGCTTCGAGTGGGGATTGATAGCCGACCTGCAGGTTCCGAATCTGGAAACACGTGTTGCAATACTTCAGAAGAAAGCCTTGATGGCTCACCTGTCCATTCCGGACGATGTTCTTTTCTATATAGGAGAGCAGCTTTCATCCAATATTCGAGAGTTGGAGGGATTTCTTATCAGGATTGCAGCATATGCTACTCTTACAGAACGCGAAGTGAATAGGGATTTAGCCGTAGAGCTGATAAAAGATTTGCTTCCTCATGCAGAGGATGATACATCTACTCCGGTAGAACTTGAGTTTCCATCTGCTGTTGAGGTAAAAGAATCACCCCAGGAGCCTGTTGCTGAGGAACCAAAGGAAGAACTTCCTGCCGATGAACCAGAAGAAGTTATAGAAGAGGAGGAAAAAGTTACCAAAAAACCTTCTGTCGAAGAGCCTCCTGTGGAAGAACCCAAACCTGAAGAAGAAGCTAAAGAGGAGACCAAAAAGGAAGAAGAAAAACCCAAGGAAAAATCAGAGGAAGATGGGGAAAATGTGGACTCTTCTCTTAGGGCGATAAGGGTTGCATATCTATATCCGGGGGAGAAGGAAAAAGACTTTGAGACGATGAAGAATATGTTCCAGACAACGCTCAGTAAGCATAAGATAAAATTCCGGTTGGAGGCTGGTTTGGAGAAAGAGTACGAGCCAAAGGATAATGTGGATTTCAAGGAATTGATTTCAATGAGCAAGGAACAGAACATTGATGTGGTCATCGCGCTTGGCCCTGCTTCAGGGAACCTGAGTTTCAAGGAAAGCCTTTCCAGATCTATTTTGACTGCTTTTGAGAGGGCAAAGATTCCTGTTCAGATAATTCCCTTCAGGGATATATCCAAACAGTACCGCTATCTTGATGTTTGTCTGGATCTGGCATTTTTGAAGAAATAGCAGGGTTTAATTATATGTATTCAGAATTATTACTCACTGGTCATAAAGACGGTGCATGGAATATGGCAGTTGATGAACTGCTGCTCATGTATAAAATGCCTGATATCAAAGAACAATGCAGGGCTATATTAAGATTGTACGGATGGGAAAGGCCAACTATTTCTTTGGGCTATTTTCAGAATCCGGAGTTTGACTGCCGCAATTTGATGGAAGATGCAAAAGCTAACGGTATTTCTCTTGATATTGTACGCCGCATGACCGGAGGCGGTGCAGTACTCCACGACAGGGAGATTACCTATAGTTTCATAATTAGAGAAAGTGATGATCTGGTGCCTTTGTCTATAGATGAGTCCTACCGCATGGTTTGCGAAGGGGTCATAGAGGCTTTAAGGATGCTGGGTGCAAAGGCACACTTTTTTAACTCCGGTGTGGGTGAACGTGCCAGGGGCAAAGGTGGTTTTTGCTTTGCGCATCATTCAAAATATGATATTGTGGTAGATGGAAAAAAACTTGTGGGTAGTGCGCAGAGGCGAAAGAACGCAATCATACTGCAGCACGGCTCCATAGTGCTTGACGTGGATAAAAATAATAGGGATTTTCTACAGACAAAAGGCATCAGGTGTTTTGAGAAAGCTACTTCGCTCTCGGATGTGCTTAATTCCCAGATAGATTTTGATTCTGTAAGAAGAGCACTTGTCAATGGATTTAGCAGAGTGCTTGGTATGGAGTTTACAGAAAGTAATTTGACGCCTTATGAAATGGCACAGGTAAAAGCAATAAAAGATCAAAAATATGATATAAATTCCCTGGTTAAGCGAAAGGCATTTAAGTATGAAGAAGGACTTGCAAGAACCTAAGGTACAAAAGCAGAAGTCCAATTTGCGGATAACGCTTGGCTTAAAATTCGCTGTTATTATGGGGGTTACTCTTATTGTGGTCATGCTGCTGCTTGGCATCGTCATAATTAAGGAAACCAAGAAGGCGTTAATAAGCGATGTTAAGAGAAAATCCCAGGTTTATTCGACATTCCTTGCGGGTTTTGGCCAACAGGTAATGGCACAGACTGCCGAGAACAGGGACTTGGGTTTACTGCAGCATTACGTGGACAATTTGATTGAGAACGAGGATATTATTTATGCATATATTACGGACAGGGCCGGCAGTCCTGTAGTACACAGCAAAAAAAAGAGGGCACCTCTGGAAGGAACGTTTGTTATGAGCCTTCCTATCATGTATGAGAACAAGAAGATAGGAAACGTAAACATGTGGTATTCAACGGATTCTATAGTGGGAGATCTATCCTCTAATATGCAGAATGTCCTCATTATTATTATCACTCTTTCCGTGTTTGTACTGGGAGCGACTATGTTCGTAGTTTCTGAGAAGATAATATTTAAAAGGATAGGATCTCTCATTAATTCCATGAATAAGGTAAAGCAGGGGGCGCTTGACGTAGAGATTAGTGATAAGACACAGGATGAAATAGGTCTCTTGGGGCAGAATTTCAACGATATGGTGAGAGAAATAGAGGAAAAGCACAGAGAGCTTACAATATTATTTGAAATGAGCAGAACTGTTACGTCTACGCTTCAGGTAAGTCTAATTTTGGATATGGTAATGGACATAGTGGTAGACAAACTGGAAGTCGCTTCAAGCAGTGTTTTTATACTCGAAGAAGACGGGCATCTTCATATAAAAAGTTCCAGGGGCCTGTCTGCTGAATTTGTGCAGGGGGATGGTTTTAAGGTTCTTAGCACCTTCGCTCAGAGATCATCTGACAGAGGTGAGATGGTAGTAAGAAACACTTTCACGGATGAAGACAGTAAGCTTAAGGAAGTGATGCACAGGGAGGGTTTCAAATCACTTGCAAATATTCCCCTTATTATAAGCGGCAAGATAATGGGATTGTTGAATATAAACTCAAAGCAGGAAGATGTATTCTCTGAACGCAGAATCAAACTGCTTTCCGTATTCTCCAAGCAGTTGGCTGTCGCACTTCAAAATGCGCAGCTCTATGAAAGAACGCAGCAGTTCACACAGGAATTGGAAGAGAAGATAAATATCGCGACGGGCAACCTTGCCAGGACAAACGATAAGCTGTCCGCGGCTAATGAAAGGCTGGAGGAATTAAGCCGGGCCAAATCTGAGTTTGTATCTATTGTCTCTCATGAGCTTCGTTCCCCGCTTACGTCTGTAAGTGGCTTCGTAGATTTGATGCTTGACGGTGAGACGGGCAAGATAAATAAGAACCAGAAAGAATTTCTGGCTATTATAAAGGACAACAGCCGGAGGCTGCTCGACTTGATAGGTGATCTGCTGAACCTTTCCAAGATAGAAACAGGGACGATCAATGATATTCGCAAGGAACCTGTTGACATAAAGAAAATTATAAAGCAGGTATGCCTTAGTTTTCAGGCCCAGCTAGAGAATAAGGGGCTGAGCTTGAAGATGGACATAGAAAAGGATTTGCTTAGTAAGGTTTCTGCGGACGCAAACCAGATTATCCAGGTTATGACTAACCTTCTCAGCAATGCCGTGAAATATACACCGAAAGGCGGAACGGTGTCTGTAAGCCTGGGGAGGATCCCTGGATATATACAGGTCATGGTGAGTGATACAGGTATGGGTATAGCAAAAGACGATTTGTCTCATATGTTCGAGAAGTTTTACCGTACTGACAATCCCAAGGTAAGGGAATTGTCCGGTACGGGTTTGGGTCTTACAATTACAAAATCTATTGTTGAGAAGCATGAAGGGAAAATATGGGTTGAAAGTGAACTGGGGAAAGGAACCGAGTTTTTCTTTACCCTTCCAGTCGATAAGGAGGAAAGTGATGCCAAGTAAAAAGATCCTGATAGTTGACGATGAGCCTACTGTTGTGAAATTGGTACGATTTCTGTTGGAAAAACATGATTTTGATGTACGCGTTGCCTATGGAGGTCAGGAAGGGGTAGAGATGGCGGAGAAGGAGATGCCGGAATTAATACTCATGGATATAATGATGCCCAAAGTTGACGGCAATGAGGCAATACGCAGGCTCAAGGAAAATGAAGCCACAAGGGAAATCCCTGTAATTATACTCTCAGCACTCGGGCAGGAGTCAGAGGTAGCCAAGGGACTTGAATCCGGTGCGATGGATTATTTGGTAAAACCATTTAATCCAAAAGATCTGCTTGCAAGGGTAAGGAAGATATTAGAAGGGGAAGAAAAGGAAGTAAATTAGCTTTAAGGAAATTTACTCTTTTTAGGAAACAGAGTAGGGATGAGCGCATAGACAAACGGCCATTTAAGATAAACAGAGCTATTATAGAAATAATAATAAAAAAAGAAAGGGGGAGTAGATGTCACAGAATATTGATACGGTTGTAAAGGAATTGGTCACAAGCGACGATCTTGAGACCAAGGAGAAGTGTCTGGATACTATCTGGAAAGAAGCCGCCGAAAAGGGTATTTATCCGGCAAGTATCCAGGAGCTCTATGAAGCAAGGGGAAGGCAGGAAATAGGAGGATTTACAGTTCCCGCAATTAACATAAGGGGGCTTACATATATTCTCGCCAGAGCCGTGTTTAGAGTGGCAAAGAAGAATAACGCGGGTGCCTTTATATTCGAGATTGCAAAGAGCGAGATGGGATATACCGACCAGCGCCCCAGTGAATATGTAGGAGTATGTCTTGGGGCAGCCATCAAGGAAGGCTATAAGGGACCGGTTTTCGTGCAGGGTGACCATTTCCAGGTAAATGCGCAGAAATACAATATGGATTCTGGCAAGGAAATAAAGGGTATAAAGAACCTTATAAAGGAATCCATAGCCAGCGGTTTCTATAATATTGATATCGATACATCGACTCTTGTAGATCTTGAAAAGGTGTCTATAAAACAACAGCAAAGTCTTAATTACAGACTATGTGCTGAGCTTACAAAATATATCCGTTCTATTGAGCCTGAAGGAATTACTGTTTCAGTGGGAGGGGAAATAGGCGAGGTGGGAAGTCAAAACAGCACACCGGAAGACCTCAACGCATTTATGGAAGGCTACAAGGAAATGCTCCCGGAAGGGATGAAGGGAATAAGCAAGATAAGCGTGCAGACAGGAACATCGCATGGCGGGGTAGTTCTGCCTGACGGAAGTATAGCAAAGGTCAAGCTGGATTTTGACGTCCTGAGGAACATTTCGGAGATAGGAAAGGGAAAATACGCTATAGCAGGGTCAGTACAGCATGGTGCATCCACGCTGCCTGATGAGGCTTTTGGGAAGTTCCCGGAGGTTGAAGCTGCAGAAGTACATCTTGCGACAGGATTTCAGAACATGATTTATGAAAGCAAGCATTTCCCGCAGGATCTCAGGGATAAGATGTACGCATGGCTCCAGGAGAACATGAAGGCGGAGAAGAAGCCTAACATGACAGACGAGCAGTTCCTCTACAAGACACGCAAGAAGGCACTGGGGCCTTTCAAGAAGGAAATGTATGCTCTTTCCCAGGACAAACTTGATGCCATCGGCAAGGAACTTGAGGAAAAGTTTGATTTCCTGTTCAAACAGCTAAAGGTCACAGACACAATGAAACTTGTTGAGAAATATATAACGGATGTTAAGGATGTACCACGACATAAGGACCTTATGGATATAAAGAGTGGCGGCAAAATGAGCGGCGAGGGTGCGGATTAATATAGCATAAAAGGTATTAACATGAGAAAAACTAAAATAGTGTGCACGATTGGTCCTGCTTCGGCCCATAGTGATATGATCCGCAAGCTTATAAAAGGAGGCGTAAACATATTCCGTCTGAACTGTTCCCACGGTACTCCCGGGGAACTGAAGCGCTCAATCGCAACTATAAGAAGAGAATCCTCACTCTCCGGAAAGATCGTGGGGATCCTGCTTGACCTTGAAGGTCCGCATGTTCGTGTGGGAAGCATAAAGGAAGGCGCTGTTATGCTTGCTGACCGAAGTACTGTTATTTTGACAGGAGAAACTGTTGTCGGAGATAAAAAGCGTTTTTCCGTTTCGTACAGAAATCTTTACAAGGATGTGAAACGCGCTCAAAGAATACTTCTTGATAACGGGGAAATAACACTTAAGGTTATAAAGATAAAAGGAAAAGATATACATTGCAGGGTAATCGAAGGCGGTTTGCTAAGTAGCAGGAAAAGCGTTAATATTCCCGGCGCGTCTCTTGGATTGCCGTCGCTGACGCAGAAGGATATCTCTCACATAAACGGTGCAATAGAAGAAGATGTGGATTTTCTGGGATTATCGTTTGTGCGTGACCCCAAGGATGTAATAAAGGTCCGGGGAATGCTTAAGAAACGCGGGGCGAAATGCTGGGTCATAGCAAAGATAGAACATCCGCTTGCTGTTGCGAAGATAGACGAGATAATAAAGAATTCTGACGGCATCATGATAGCACGGGGGGACCTTGGCGTGGAGCTTCCAACCGAAGAAGTCCCGCTTATACAGAAACAGATAATTAAGAAGTGTAATGCCATGGGCAAACCTGTCATTACGGCTACGCAGATGCTTGAATCAATGATAGAAAATGTTATTCCCACACGGGCGGAAGCAACAGATGTTGCAAACGCCATTTTTGACGGAACTGATGCGGTTATGCTCTCCGGCGAAACAGCTATCGGAAAACATCCTCTTCTTGTGGTGGAGATGATGGAGAAAATTATAGTTAAGACCGAATCAAGCATCGATTATAACAGGATCTTTATTGAAAAAATATGGGCCAGGTCTCTAGGCGACATACCGCATGCGGTAAGCCATGCCACTATAGAAGCGGCTCTTGACTTAAATGCCAAGGCGATTATAACGGCAACGAAAAGCGGGCAGACGGCGAGGTTCATATCAAGCTACCGTCCCGGATTCCCTGTGTATGCAGTCACCCAGGAGAGTGACGTTAGTCGCAAGCTGAATCTTTTGTGGGGTGTTACCCCTTTTTGCGCCAAAAAGCGCGTAAAAGATACAGACAAAATGATTTCTTATTCTATTGATGTTGTAAGGCGAAACCGCAAGATCACTAAGGGGGATACAGTAGTTATAACCAGCGGTGTTCCCACGGGCATAGCCGGTAAGACAAATATGATGCAGGTGCATCTTATAAATTAGGGGTTTTTTATGCATCATGAACATAAGCTCCAAATACGCGTAAGTTATGCCGAGACAGACCAGATGGGCGTGGTATATTATTCCAACTACTTCATATGGTTTGAGCGAGGCCGGACGGAACTCTTAAGGGAAATGGGGCTTCCGTACAAGGATTTCGAGAAGAAAAACATATTTTTACCAGTTGTTGATGCCTCCTGTTCATATAGGGCTAGCGCCCATTATGACGACATTATAATAGTGCATACAAAAATCAAGAAGGTAGGCAAGAGCAGCATAGTATTCTCATATGAAATATCACGAAAGGGTGAGGAGAAAATCCTTGCGCAGGGGGAAACCACCCATGCTTTTATAAATACCGATAAAAAGGTAGTGGCGATACCTGAAGAGATAAGGAATAGTTTAAAGGCTTAAAACAAAAACAACAAGGGGAATGCATGAAGATAGAAGTCATTAAAGAAAAATGTACCGGTTGTAAACTCTGCGTACCATCTTGTCCTTTTGCGGCTATAGAGATCGTGGCAAAACTGGCCATCATAAAGGATAACTGCACGTTCTGCGGGGCATGTGTCGAGGCCTGTAAGTTCAAAGCCATTGTTCTTGAAAGGGAAGAAAAGAAGGCGGATCTCTCCGGGTATAAGAACGTCTGGGTTTTCGCAGAGCAGAACAAGAATAAGATAGAGTCCGTGGTATATGAGTTGCTTGGGGAAGGCAGGAAGCTTGCTGATGCATTGGGGGAGAAGCTGTGCGCGGTGCTTCTCGGGAGTGATGTAAAAGAACAAGCCAAGGATCTTATAACACATGGCGCTGACATGGTCTATTTGGTTGAGGATGAGCTTCTTTGCGATTTTCATGAGGACTCCTACGGCAGGGTTATTGTAAACCTGGCTAAAGAAGCGAATCCAAATATCATACTCATAGGGGCAACCACTATAGGAAGGTCCCTTGGTCCCAAGGTCGCAACAGTGCTTAAAACCGGTCTCACAGCCGACTGCACAGGTTTGGAGATAGATCCAGAAGAAAAGCTTCTTCTTCAAACCAGGCCCGCGTTTGGCGGAAATATCATGGCAACAATCATATGTCCCCATAACAGGCCCCAGATGGCAACTGTCAGGCACAAGGTGATGAAGAAAGCGCCTGAGGATAAATCGCATAAAGGTGAGATTATAGAGAAGAAGTTTGAAAAGGAAGTGTTTGATTCAAGGATGAATATAGTCAAGTTTGTGGAAGAAGTGACAAAGACCGTAAATCTCGCCGAAGCCGATATAATTGTTTCCGGAGGTCGCGCAATGGGCGGCCCCGAAAACTTTAAGATAATTGAAGATCTCGCGAATGTGATAGGCGGGGCGGTAGGGGCGTCACGCGCTGCGGTTGATGCCGGGTGGATACCGTATTCCCATCAGGTTGGACAGACCGGCAGGACCGTGTGTCCCAAGCTCTACATAGCATGCGGCATTTCAGGTGCTATACAGCATTTGGTGGGTATGCAGTCATCGGATGTCATAGTAGCGATAAACAAGGACCCGATGGCTCCTATATTCAAGGTTGCCACCTACGGGATAGAAGGGGATGTGTTTGAGGTTGTTCCCGCCCTTACAGCAGAGTTTAAGAAGGTCTTGGAGTAGGTTTCTTCTTTTTGAGCTTTTCCTGTTTTTTGATCTTTTCCCAGTTCGTTTTTATATCCTTTATACTTTTTACCTTTACACTGCCAAAGACGTGAGGGTGCCGTCTTTTTAGTTTTTTTATGAGAGTTTTTATAACATCATCTATGTCAAACTCTCTGTTTTCCTTGGCAATCTGGGCGTGGAGCATTACCTGTAGCAGCACATCTCCCAGTTCTTCCTCGAGGGCGTGGGGTTTACCCTTGTTTATGGCCGAGATAACCTCGCTTGTTTCCTCTTTTATGTATTTTCGAAGGGATTTGTGGGTCTGACGCCTGTCCCAGGGGCATCCCTTCGGAGAGCGCAGGTAATCTATCAGCAATACGAGCTCGCGGAAAGCATCCTTTTTCATTATGAACCTTTCTAATCTCTAAATTAACCATATCATACAACGAACCGGATAAAAAATCAAATACTAATTAACACAAATGAAACCAATCCAGGTATACAATAAACTGTTTGACCATTTCGGACCTCAGAACTGGTGGCCGGCGGATAGCGCTTTTGAGGTAATAGTAGGGGCTATACTCACGCAGAACACCAACTGGGTTAATGTTGAAAAGGCTATAGAAGCCTTAAAAAAAGATAATCTTCTCTCTCCAGAAGCTATTTCGAAAGTACCGCTTCAAAAACTCGAGAAAGCCATACGCTCTTCAGGGTTTTACCGTCAGAAGGCAAGGCGCCTCAAGTATTTTACGAGCTATCTTAAGAAAAACTACAATCTTAATATGAAGACCTTTATTTGCACAGGGAAGGAGAAATTAAGAAAAGAACTGCTTTCCCTGAGCGGTATTGGTCCGGAAACAGCGGATTCCATAATCCTCTATGCGGCGGGTAAACCTTCTTTTGTAATAGACGCGTATACAAAGAGAATGTGCAAACGCATAGGAGCCACTAATATTTCTGATTATGAACCTCTTAAGGGATTTTTTGAGAGCAGTCTCCCACGGAATGTAAAATTATACAATGAATTTCATGCCCTGATAGTTGTGTTTGTAAAAAACTATTGCAGGGTGAAACCGCTTTGCGGGAAATGTCCATTGAAAGGCGGGTGCAGGTATATGCGAGGACTGGGTAACAGGCAGAACAAGACTTTCCAGATAAAGAAAGCTGCAAAGAAGCCTTCTATTCCTAAGATCAGGAAGAAGAAAAAATGAAACTGCTCTATTCTCCTGCTTACGAGGTTGATATAGGAGGGCATGTATTTCCTACTACTAAATACCGTCTTGTAAAGGAGAGGCTGCTTGAGGAAAAAATAGTCACAAAAGATGATTTTATCCTGTCAAAGAAGGCCTCTGACAAAGATATCTTGCTTGTTCATACGAAGGAATACATCAAAAAACTCAAAACAGGCACTCTTTCCATGCAGGAGATATACAAACTGGAGCTTCCATACTCAGAAGCTCTGGTCGAAGCCTCGTGGTTTTGTGCTGGAGGCACCATTGAGGCTTCCCGCAATGCTTTAGAAGATAAGATAGGGATTCATATAGGCGGTGGGTTCCACCATGCCTTCAGCGATCATGGGGAGGGTTTCTGCGTCTTAAACGACATCGCAGTAGCGATAAGGGTATTACAGAAACAGAAAAAGATAGATAAAGCGCTCGTTGTTGATTGCGACCTTCACCATGGAAACGGTACGGCCGCTATTTTTGCAGAGGATAACTCTGTTTTCACATTTTCAATCCACCAAAGGGATAATTACCCGTTTCCGAAACCGCCTGGTAATATGGATATAGAGCTTGATAACGGTACAGGAGACGGGCTGTATATAAAGCATTTGCAGGATAATGTTCCCGGGATTATATCATCCTTTAAACCAGATATACTTATGTATGTAGCAGGTGCGGATCCATACCAATATGACCAGCTGGGAGGGCTGAGCCTCAGCATACAGGGGCTTGCGGCAAGGGATGAGCTGGTGATGAAAGCAGCCCTGGATAACAATATACCCGTTGGGGTAGTATTTGCAGGTGGTTACGCAGTAAACACGGATGATACCGTAACAATACATGCTAATACCGTTAAGACGGTGCTTCGTCTTTTGTCTTGACTATTGTCATAATTGTGATATAATTAACTTCTATAATTTATATATCGGAGCAGTATTATGGACCCCGAGGTACTTATAAAGCAGCTTCAGCAGAAGGTGGAAGAGCTCACCACTGTTATCGAGGCCAGCAAGAAGATACGCTCTACACTTGATTTGAGGCTGCTTCTTAGCACTATAATGCAGCTTGGTACAAAGGTTATGCATGCCGAGACGAGTTCCCTTATGCTTCTTGACGAGGAGAAACAAGAGCTTGTTTTTGAGGTCATAGAGGGCGGAGAACAGAGGGGGATGATCAAAGAAATCCGCCTTGGAATAGATGAGGGGGTTGCCGGCTGGGTGGTAAGAAACGGCGAGCCCGTACTGGTTCTTGATGCGGAGAAAGATGAGCGTTTCTGCAACAAGATGGACATCCAAAGCGGCTTTAAGACAAAATCCCTCATATGCATACCTCTGAAGGTAAAGGATAAGGTGATAGGCATAGCCGAGGTCATAAACAAGAAGGATGAGGAATCCTTCAGTCCGGAGGACATGTCACTTTTCAGTGCCCTGGCTGACCAGGCTGCTATAGCGATAGAAAATGCCAAATTATATAAAGACATGCAGGAACTATTTCTTTCAACGATAAAATCCCTGGCAACCGCTATAGAAGCCAAGGATCCTTATACAAAAGGGCACTCTGAACGTGTCACCAACCTATCTATGGCAATCTCCCGAAAGATGGGTATGCCGTTTGAGGACAGGGAGAGGCTGCAGATAGCAGCGCTTCTGCACGATGTGGGGAAGATAGGTGTACCTGAGGCTGTTCTCGGTAAGCCCGGGAAGTTAAATGATGAGGAATGGAAGGCCATAAAACAACATCCCGCAAAGGGAGAGGAAATATTAAAGCCCATAAAGCAACTTTCGGATATACTTCCCGTTATACGACACCACCATGAAAAATATGGCGGAGGAGGGTATCCCGACGGGATAAAAGCTCAGGAAATACCACTTGCAAGCAGGATTATTACTGTAGCCGATTCGTTTGACGCAATGGCTTCAGAGAGACCTTATAGACCGCCCATGAAGAAGAAGGATATCATGCAGGAGTTGGAGCGTTGCAAGGGCACACAGTTTGACCCCAAGGTGATCGAGGCTTTTGTGGCATGTTATGAATATAAATGATGAGTACTTTATGAAGGAAGAATCATGAAATTATTTTCTTTTAAGGGGGGCGTTCACCCCCCTGAATTTAAGGAGCTTACCTCCTACAAGGCTATAAAGGAATTGCCTGTACCAAAGAAGGTTATTATTCCCCTACAGCAGCACATAGGGGAGATTTGTACTCCTTTAGTAAAGGAAGGACAGCTTGTTAAAAAAGGGCAGAAGATAGGGTCATCTGACGCTTTTATAGCAAGTTCTATCCACGCCAGTATCTCCGGCAAGGTTATTTCAATCCAGCCTCATGCGTATCCCCTGGGCAAACCGGTTCAATCAATTACAATAGAATCAGACGGAAAAGATGAATGGGTAGATTCACTCAAAGCTTACCAGGAATATTTCCGCCTCCTGCCACAGGAGGTCAGGGGTATAGTAAAGGAAGCAGGTATAGTGGGTTTGGGGGGTGCTGCGTTTCCTACCCACGTGAAATTGTTACCCCAGAAGGACAAAACCGTTGATACGGTCATTATAAACGGGTGTGAGTGTGAGCCATACCTGAGCTGTGACTACCAGGTTATGCTAAAGTACACCAGGGAAATAATAGATGGTATAAAGATACTTATGAAGACACTGGATGCTTCCAGGGCAATAATTGGTATAGAGAACAATAAGCCTCTGGCTCTTGAAAGAATGGCTAAGGCTGTTACAAACGAACCTAATGTTGATGTTGTAGGTCTTAAGACAAAATATCCTCAAGGGGCCGAGAAACATCTTATAGAGGCTATTCTCAAGAAGAGAGTTCCTCCCGGCGCCTTGCCGCTTGATGTCGGGTGTGTGGTACATAATGTAAGCACCACGCTGGCCATAAGAAACGCCATTGTGAAAGGCATGCCG
The DNA here is from genome assembly GCA_043821115.1 of bacterium. Lineage (GTDB taxonomy): Bacteria > CAYTYR01 > UBA6262 > DAOVJB01 > DAOVJB01 > JBDRDD01. Next base: position 26,344 of record JBDRDD010000002.1, read on the forward strand.
CTTATTGAAAGGGTGGTTACGGTTACAGGCAGTGCGGTTGCAGAACCTCAGAATGTTATGGTTAGGATAGGTACTCTCGTATCAGAGGTCATAGAGAACTGCGGGGGGTATATAAAAGAGCCCGGCAAACTCATAATGGGAGGGCCTATGATGGGATTTGCACAGGCTACCGATGATGTCCCTGTTTTAAAAGGCACATCCGGTATACTTGTTCTTTCCAAGAAGGAAGTTGACACGAGGGAAGAGACCCCCTGTATAAAGTGCTCCAAGTGTGTCGGTGTCTGCCCGATGAATTTAATGCCCAACATGATTGTGCTCTATGCCAAGAACAGGATATGGGACAAGACAGAAGAGTACAATATATTTGACTGCATGGAATGCGGGAGCTGTGCATATGTTTGTCCGGCTAAAATACCTCTTGTTCACTATATAAAAGATGCCAAGTTCAAGGTTACAATACTAAAGAAAAGAAAAACAGTCGTCAAGAAAGGATAAAAAGTGCCTCAGGAGCTCATTGTTTCCTCCTCGCCGCATATACGGGTTAAGGAAAGTACGCATAGCGTGATGCGGGATGTAATTATCGCATTGCTTTTACCTCTGGGTTTCTCTATTTACTTTTTTGGATGGTATACATTTTTAGTATGTCTTGTTAGTGTGACTGTATGCGTTCTTACAGAGTTCTTATTTGAGAAAGTTATTAAAAAGAAATCCACGGTGGGTGATATGAGCGCGGTTGTTACCGGGCTTCTTTTCGCGTTCGTCATCCCGCCTACAATACCGCTCTGGCTTGTTGTAATAGGTGCGATGGTCTCTATTATACTCGGGAAACAGATTTTCGGAGGGTTAGGGCACAATCCATTTAATCCCGCGCTTGTCGGCAGGGCTGTTCTTACTGCTTCATGGCCTGTATATATGACTACATGGGTGCGTCCATTTGATGCTGTGACATCTGCATCTCCTCTTGGCATAGTTAAAGAAGGCTTAGACCATACTCTTCCTAGTTACATGGACATGTTTATAGGCAACCGTGCGGGCAGTCTTGGAGAGACTTCTGTTTTTGCGCTTTTAATAGGGGCCTTGTATCTTCTTTACCGCAAACAGATAAGCTGGCATATACCCATTACATATGTGTCTACTGTGGCTATAATTTCGGTTCTTTTTAACAAAGATCCATTGTTTAATATACTTGCCGGAGGTCTTATACTCGGGGCCTTTTTTATGGCCACGGATATGGTGACGACCCCGATTACAAAGAAGGGGCAGCTGGTATTCGGATTTGGCTGCGGTTTTTTTACCGCGTTTATAAGATTTACGGGCGGATTTCCGGAAGGCGTGTGCTATTCAATACTCATAATGAATATGTTCACGCCCTTGATTGATAAATATACACAACCAAGAAGGTTTGGACTGGTAAAATAAAAGAGGCTAAAGAATTCTCTTAATTAACCATAAAACGTGGGATTAAGGACAGCTTACTCTTAATTCCGCGTTTTTTTATATGTTATAAAGGGACGGGGAAGATGACAAAAAGAAAGTTTACTGTTAAAATTTTATTGGGTATCTTTTTTGTTGTGGGGACTTTTTCTAATGTTCACGCCATAGAACCCGGGGATGTTGTCATAAATGAGCTCATGTGGATGGGCTCTGATGCCTCAAGTTATGACGAGTGGATAGAACTCAAAAACACCACCGATGCGGATATTGATATTTCTGGATTCAATATCACAAGGCTTAGTAATGATTCTGAAACACTCATGCTTGAGGTTCCAGCAGGAAATATAATACCGGTGCAGGGCTTTTTCCTTATATCCAATTACGATGATTCTGATTCCCGCTCTAACCTTGATATTAATCCTGATTTAGTTGAGAGCTCGCTCAGCCTGGCCAATAGTAAATTGCAGGTTAAACTCTATGACAGCGGTTGGGATAGCGGTGGAGTCCTTATTGATACCGCGGATGACGGGCAGGGCGACCCTCTTGCCGGGGACAATACACTAAAGTACTCAATGGAGAGGAGGGATCCTCCGGGCGAAGGAAGTTTTAGTTCTAACTGGCAGACAGCGTCTGATTCCGTTAACTGGAAAACAGGCAGTCCGGAAAAAGGAACCCCTAAATCTGCAAATAGTATTGACATGAGTCCTCCAGCGGCTATTTCTGACCTTGAGGCTTCAAGGGGTGAAAATTACGGTGAAGTCGTTCTTACTTGGACGGCCCCTACAGAAAACAGCTCTGGCGGAGGCAGTGTAAGCTATTATGATATTCGTTATTGCACCAATACCTTTGGGGAAACTTCGTGGGATAGGGCAGATATTGTTGAGGTAGTGGGAGAACCTGTCCCGGGCAGTCCTGGTGTGTCAGAGACCATGACAATTTCAGAGCTTATTCCTGGGCTATGTTATTATTTCGGGATTAAATCGACTGATAATGAAGAGCAGGTATCCTCTGTTGATGATAAAACGCAGACTGGTGAACAGGCATCCTGTGTTGTTGGTGGGCAAATACCTGTAAGGATAACCGAGGTTAGTTTTTCATCTAGCAATGACTGGGTGGAATTATATAACTTTGGTAATAGGTCCGTAGATATATCGGGTTTCATGCTCACGGACCTTGACGGTACGGATTCCTCGTTTGCGGATGAATATGTTAGCATGGAACCGGGCAGTTATGTGGTCGTGCACTGGGATGAGGATGGGACCGATGAAACTGATTCGGCCGGGGACTTGAATGCTAACGGGTATATTGACCTTTATGTTGCTGACACCGGTCTTAGCAGTACGGATGACGAGCTTGTTTTAATGAGCTCTGATGCATCGGGGGAGTATATAGATGCGGTATGCTGGAGCAATCTTGACGGGACATATAATACAACTGATATAATTTTATTATCTGATAACAAGATGTGGGTGGTTTCTGATACATCTGGCGAAGCGGACTGCTGGAACAGCAGCGAGAATGTGAGTGCTGATTCTTCTCTAGGGCGAAAGCCTTCCCTTTATGAAGATACAGACACAAGGGATGACTGGCATATCTACTACACACAGACTCCGGGGAATAAAAATCTTTTCCTGGAGATATCATCACCTCTTGGGGGCGATTTAGTAGAGATATCCGAGAATGTCAATATCGAAGCCGATGTGCCTCTTGGTGAGGTGGGGAGTGTCGAATACCTTTACAGGAAACAGGGAGCCAGGACCTGGTATACTATTGCCCAAACCGATGAAGAGCCTTTTAATGTTGTCTGGGATACTACGGAGCTTGAAATGGGTTCTTATGAGTTACGGATGTTTGCGGATGGCAGCTTCTATTCGCCGTCGGTAATCATAACGCTTGTGGGGGGCGAGGAACCAGAGACATTTATCAGTTCTTTCCCGGAAGCCCGCATAAAACATGATTCAGCACAGTTCGAGTTCTACGGGAAGGATAACGCTACGCCGCGCGAAAGGTTGACTTTCAGATATAAGCTTGATGATGGGGGTTGGATTGATATCGGCAACGGCAAAGAAGCGTTCTTTGAGGATTTGAGTGACGGCGAACACGTATTCCTTGTTATGTCAAGGGACAGTTCAGGTTGTGAGGACAGTACTCCTGCCTCATATGCTTTCACGGTTGACACAACAGGCCCCCAGGTTAATATAAAAGCTCCTTATAACGATGACAAAATAGCCGGCAACGCTGTTCCTGTTACCACAGAATACATTGATTTAGATATTGATTATGTAAGCTTTCAGTACAGGGGAATAGGGGAAGACTGGCAGGAGATTGGGAGTATAAAAGAGGAGCCTTTCGAAGTTTTCTGGAATGTTGGCGGATTAACTAATCTTGGAGAATATGAGCTCAGGCTTCAGTCTGCCGATATTCTGGGGAATATGTCTAGCAGTTCTGTTATAACTGTTAAAGTGGATTTTGACGATCCTTCTTACGGCGGGGACCAGAAGATAATAGAGCCAGCTCAGGGAGGGGAATTAAAGACTTTTGACGGCACAAAAATTGTTATGCCCCCTGGAAGTGTTTCCGGGACGGGCCCTGTACTAATGAGCGTAATTAAGCTAAAAGACGGGATAGCTCCCCAATCTCAGGCCGAGAATATAAAGCCTACAGGTATTTCAAAGAGAATCATGCTGGAGGATGGCAGGGGCTTTTTATCGCAAGGAAATTGTGCAAGCCTGGCAGTATCCTACGGTGTTTATATATCCCAAGCAGTGGATGAGGAAAATCTACGGCTTTTTTACTACGATGAGATCCTAAATGAATGGATAATAGCCTCAGGGTCAACTGTTGACACAGAAAAGAATATCGTTAAAGCAGATATAACATACTGCGGGATATACCAGATAATGGAATATGTACCGGGAATAAAGCTCAATTCCAGCTATATTTATCCTAATCCCTGCTATTACGATTCAGATAAAAGGATAAATTTTTCCAACCTTCCAGATAGTACAGAAAAAATAAAGATATACACCCTTTCCGGGGAACTGGTCAAAACCATAGATGTGGATGAGAATAGCGTTTCAAGTGTTAGCTGGGGTTGCGATAATGAATCCGGTGGAATAGTGGCGAGCGGAGTATATTTATGTCTAATCACTACACCGGATGAGAAAAGGGTTATAAAAGCGGCAATTATTAAATAGAAATTACTTGCCAATTGTGGCTATTTGTGATAAAATCAAACCTTAAGATACACTTATGTCGAGGTATAAATGAAGGAAATCGTAAAATACGGCTTTATTTTAATGGTTGTCTGCACCATTGCCGCTGTTTCACTTGCCTACACCTATTCCAAGACCAAACCACTTATCGACAAGCAGGCTTCGGAAACTGCCGAAAGAACCAAAAATGAAGTTTTGCCTGGAGTCTCTTCTTTCAAAGAGGTGGTAAGGGGAGGAAGCACCTTCTATGTCGGATACAATGAAAAGGGTGAAGTAATCGGTAGTGTGACCAAGGTTGCTCCCAAGGGGTATGCAGGGGCAATAGACATGATGGTGGGACTTTCTGATGAAGGCCTGATTAGCGGTGTTAAAATCTTAAATCACTTGGAAACCCCCGGTCTTGGCGCTAAGATCACGGAAGATGCGTTCCTGGAGCAGTTCAAAGGCAAGAAAGCATCAACGATTTTACTTAAGAAGGGTGATTCTCAAGGTACTATCGATGCTATAACTGCTGCGACTATTTCTTCAAGAGCTGTTACTGGAGGAGTAAGAGAGGCTGCTGGGTTAATAGAAGGAAGATCTGATGAATAATCACGCACAATGTTTTAGTGACGGAATTTTCAAGCAGAATCCGGTTCTGGTATTAATGATAGGATTATGCCCGCTTCTTGCTGTTTCCACCTCTGCTATAAACGGCTTGGGTATGGGGCTTGCCGCTTCATTCGTGCTTATCTGTTCTAACCTTGTAGTGTCCGCAGTGCGCAAGTTCATTCCGGAAGGCATCCGCATACCTATCTTCATAATAATTATATCAACTTTTGTGACCATAGTTGATCTGGTCATGAATGCGTATTTTCCGCCTCTTCACAAGGCGCTAGGTGTGTTCGTGCCCTTGATAGTTGTTAACTGTATAATACTGGGAAGGGCGGAGGCCTTTGCTTACAGGAATTCCGTGCTTGATTCTTTACTTGACGGTCTGGGTATGGGGCTGGGGTTCACTCTTGTCATTACACTTATCGGTGCCATACGAGAACTTTTTGGTAATGGCACAATATTTAATAGTCCCCGTTTTATAGAGAAACCGGCTCTTCTTATGATTTTTCCCCCGGGAGGGTTCATTACGATAGGGTTTTTAATGGGGCTGTATTTCTTATATACCAGCTATGCGAGGTCCAAGGCTAAAAAATGAGCATTACTAACCTTTTCGGCATACTAATATCCGCGATGCTTATAAACAACATTGTGCTCATATATTTTCTCGGTCTGTGCGCATTCTTCGGCGTGTCCACCAAGATGAAGACATCCCTTGGCATGGGGTTTGCGGTAATCTTCGTTATGGTAATGGCAACCGCGGCTACCTGGCTGATATATCACTTCGTGCTGGTTCCGCTAGAGCTTACGTTCCTCAGGACGGCATCTTTTGTGCTGGTAATAGCCTCGCTGGTACAGCTCGTTGAGATATTCCTTAAGAAAACCTCTCCCGGCCTGTACAAGGCGCTGGGTATTTACCTTGCACTTATTACTACCAACTGTGCCATACTTGCGGTGGCATTTCTTAACATCGATTATTCATATGGCCTTCTCGAGGGTGTTTTCTACGCGCTTGGCACCGGTCTAGGGTTTACCCTTGCCATAATTCTCTTTGCGGGAATAAGGGAAAGAGTGGCGCTTGCGCCCGTCCCGGATTCGCTCAAGGGTTTTCCCATCGCCTTTTTCATAGCAAGTTTAATGTCGCTTGCGTTCTTAGGATTTAAGGGACTCTTAGGGCTCTAAAAGGAGAAAGAAGTGTTCTTAAACGCAATATTTGTTCTCGGAGGTCTGGGGCTTCTTTTTGGAATGGGACTGGCTTTTGCCGAAAAGCAGTTTGCTGTGCAGGAAGACCCCAGGAAAGAGGCAATTATGAAGATATTGCCCGGGGCTAACTGCGGTGCATGCGGTTTTGCAGGATGCAGTGCATATGCCGAAGCGATAGTAACAGAGGACGTGAATGTCAACCTCTGCCCGTTAGGCAGGAAGGCAAAACTGCAGGACAGGATTTCTGATATAATGAAGCAAGGGGCGCCAGGAAAAAATGACGAGGAACAGATTTGGAATTGCCACGGACCTAAATAATAATTTATAAAGGTGAAAAAATGCAAAGCATGACAGGTTTTGGAAGTTGTGAAGGCAGCAGTTTTAAGATTACTATACGTTCCCTAAATCACCGTTTCTGCGAAGTGACGGTAAAAATGCCTGCGAGTATGCTCGCAATCGAAGACGATATAAAGAAGCTTGTAAAGAAGCATCTAAAGCGTGGAAGGATAGAGGTATCCATCACAAAGGTGGAAAGGGATGTTTCTCACCAGGATCAGTTCATTGTAAATATGACTCTTGCAAGATCCTATCTCAATTCATTAAAAAAAATGTCATCAGATTTGGGCATTGCTTTTGATGCTGGTATAGATTCTATAGCAAAGGTCCCAGGGGTTGTCTCTCAGAAGGAGACATCGGTAGAGTTAAAACAAATAGTACCGGTGCTAAATAAGTTGATGCTTAAAGCGATAGATAATGTGAATTACATACGAGACAGAGAGGCAAAGGAAATAAAGAAGGACTTTTCCTCTCGTATCAAGATACTTGAGCGTATCGTGCGGGATATAGGCAGGAGGGCTCCGGGCGTAGTCAGTGAATATGCAAGCCGTCTCAAGAAACGTGTCAGCAGACTTTCGAAGAACCTGGTAAATTTTGACAGCAAACAACTGCTTGCCGAGGTGACCGTTTTTGCAGAGCGAAGTGATATAACGGAAGAGTTGGTTCGTTTGAACAGTCATGTAAAGCAGTTCAGGGGCACAATGGCTCAAAAAACACCCACAGGAAGAACGCTTGATTTTATACTCCAGGAAATGCACAGGGAAGTCAACACCATAGGTTCCAAGGCCAATGATTTTAACATAAGCCAGCATGTGGTAGTCCTGAAGGCAGAGCTGGAAAAGCTGCGGGAACAGGTCCAGAACGTACTGTGATTTTTTAAGGGTTATATAAAATAATAAAAAAACTGTTGACATCATTAAGAAAAAAGGGTAAAAAGATTTAGAGGAGTATGTATTTAAGAATTGTTACCTAGGAAGATCTTGAAAATAAAAGCATACAAATCCGTGTGATAATAGTGGGGGTGTTTAGATGACTTCGGACAACCAGGAAAGAAGACAAAGTAAACGTAAATATTTTACAGTTCCCATTTGCTACAAGAGAGTCTCTGAAAGCGGTGAGGGAACTCTTGCTCCGGTTAAGGATATAAGCGAGGGGGGTATTGGTTTTCTGGCGTTAGAATACGTTCCTCCAAAAACGGACTTGGTGTTAAAAGTTTTTCTTCCAGGATTTAATGAACCCGTCGAATCAAAAGGAACAGTAGTATGGGTAAAAAGGGAGGAACCATATAGTGAGGATTATGCACTCTTCAATATAGGGGTTCAGTTTACCCAGCTCTCTGACAAATTCAAAGAGCTTATCTCTAGCTTTGTTACTGCTTTATAGAAATCCATTCTTGCCTATTCAGGCACAAGTCTAAAATAGATTGAGATTTGAGTGTTATGGGGGGATTATGCTTGTCGTGGGTCTCACAGGTGGAATTGCTGCGGGAAAGAGCACGGTTCTGGAGATGTTTAAGGAGTTAGGATCCAAAACTGTTGATGCGGATGTTATCGCTCACAAGGTTCTCGCGCCCAAGACTGAAGTATGGAAGAAGCTTATTGATTATTTCGGTAGAAGAGTATTAGATAAGGATCTTAATATACAGCGCGACAAAATAGCCGACATAGTTTTCGAAGATTACAAAGAACTAAACGTCCTTAACCAGATAACACACCCCCCGATTATTAAAGAGATAAAAGCAAAGATAGATGAATATATAAAAGATTCCAAGGATAAAGAAGAGATTGTAATAGTTGATGCACCTCTTTTGTTTGAATCCTACATAGCTCCCCTCATGGATCAGATTATAGTTATTACAATTCCGGCTGGGACCCAGATGCAGAGATTAATTAGAAGAAGCGGACTGGATTATTCCAAGGCTAAAATACGGGTACAGGCACAGATGCCACAGAATGATAAGACACAGTACGCGAATTATATCATAAACGGTAAGGATAAACCCGCAAAAATAAAAGAGGAAGTAAAGAATATCTGGCAGGAACTCCGCGCCCAGAGCGCAAAAACACAGGTGCCGAAGATTAGCAAGATTTACTTTTAATCCAAGCCCCTATCGGAACATTATTTTTTTTCCGATCTGTCCAGCCTAAGTAACAGCATGAAAAAATCCCATTTATTTAACCAGTCGTATAAGCAAGTATTTACTCAAAAAAATATTTATAACTAAATGTATTTTGTTTCTTAGCAGTAAAGCAAGATATATGTTCAAGGAGGAATCTCATGGATATGGCGGCACTCGCCAAGAAGACGATCGTGGAGCTTTCCGAGATCGCGAAGGAATTAAAAGTAGAGAGCATAAGCGGACTGAAGAAGCAGGAGCTAATCTTCAAGGTGCTGCAGGCACAGACGGAAAAGAACGGCCTCATTTTTGACGAGGGTGTGCTGGAGATACTTCCTGACGGCTTCGGCTTCCTGCGTTCCCCCAACTATAACTACCTGGCGGGACCGGATGATATCTATGTCTCACCATCACAGATAAGGCGCTTTGACCTCAAAAAAGGTGATACGATATCGGGACAGGTGCGGCCGCCCAAAGAGGGAGAAAGATATTTTGCACTTCTTCGTGTTGAGGCAGTGAATTCACGAAACCCCGATGAATCTAAGAACAGGATATTATTCGACAACCTCACACCCTTATACCCTCAGGAAAAGATTGACCTTGAAGGTCCTAAGACAGAAGAGGTTGCTATGCGCATAATGAACCTGCTGACACCCATAGGGAAAGGACAGAGGGGCCTCATAGTGTCGCCCCCAAGGGCTGGAAAAACAATGCTGCTGCAGAAGATTGCAAATGCCATCACGGCAAGCCACCCTGAGATATTCCTGATAGTACTCTTAATTGACGAGCGTCCGGAAGAAGTTACCGATATGCAGCGTTCTGTAAAAGGAGAAGTTATATCTTCAACTTTCGATGAACCCGCCGAAAGACATATTCAGGTTGCGGAAATGGTGATAGAGAAGGCAAAAAGGATAGTGGAACAGAAGAGGGACGTTGTTGTCCTGCTTGACAGCATCACCCGCCTGGCACGAGCTTATAATTCCACAGTTCCCCCGAGCGGTAAAGTGCTATCAGGAGGAGTTGACTCCAACGCGCTTCAGAGGCCGAAACGCTTTTTCGGTGCCGCCCGTAATATAGAGGAAGGCGGAAGTCTCACTATTATGGCGACAGCTCTTGTTGAGACCGGAAGCCGTATGGACGAGGTAATTTTCGAAGAATTCAAGGGAACGGGTAATATGGAGATAATTCTCGATAGGAAGATGGTGGACAAAAGGGTATTCCCGGCTATTGATATCAACCGCTCAGGGACCAGGAAAGAGGAGCTGCTCCTTACTCCTGATGAGCTCAACAAGGTCTGGATACTGCGCAAAATACTCAATTCTCTCGGAGGGGTTGAAGCCATGGAACTTCTCAAAAGTAAGCTCAAGGCGACCAAGAATAACAAGGACTTCCTTAAGTCCATGGAAATTAATGATTGACAAATTTTCTGAATATGGTATACTTAAAAAACGTGATGTTTAAATAATATAATATATATGCGAACAGGGGGAGCAGTTAATGAAGGAAAAGATACATCCTAATTACAAGCAAACAGTTATAAAATGTGCATGTGGTGCTGAATACCCCACGGGGTGTACCAAGGAGAATATCCATATTGAAATATGCTCTGCGTGTCATCCGTTCTTTACCGGTAAACAGAAACTCGTTGATACGGCCGGAAGGGTAGAGAAATTCCAGAAACGTATGGCAAAGAAGAAGACAACAGTTCGTTCCAAGAAGGCTAAGAAGAGCGCAACAAGAGAGAGAAAAAAGGGAACCGCTAAAAAGAAAACTACAAAAGCCAGCGGAGCTAAAAGTGAAAGCAAGTAGCCTCTAGACAATAGGATAGATCAAAAGACAGAACCACGGGTTCTGTCTTTTGTTTATAAAGGTGTTTTAATATTACAGGAAAGTATAAAAGGGCATATATATGTGGGAAAAACTAACTGATATTGAAAAGAGGTGTGAGGAGTTACACGGGTTGCTCAGCAACCCCGATGTAATTGCCAATAAAGCCGAATTTCAAAAATATACCAAAGAATATTCCGGGATATCAAAGATAGCTGATAAATACAGGGAGTATAAAAAAATATCATCAGAACTTGAAAAGGCCAATGAATTGCTAAAAAGCGATGATGCCGAGATAAAGGCTCTGGCCAGGGAAGAGATAAATAGCCTGGGCCAGCAGAAACATCTCATTGAAGAGGAGCTGGGCAGGATGCTTATCCCCCCGGATCCCTTTGACGAGAAGAATACCATAATTGAAATAAGGGCTGGAACGGGTGGGGATGAAGCTGCCCTTTTTGCCGCTGATCTTTTCAGGATGTATGTTCGCTATGCTGAGAAGAAGAGGTGGAAGACAAGTACAATCACATCGCATCCTTCTGAGCTCGGAGGATTCAAGGAGGTTGTGTTTCTGATTGAAGGGGAAAGGGCCTACAGTCACTTTAAGTATGAACGAGGGGTGCACAGGGTGCAGAGGGTTCCTACAACCGAGACAGGAGGAAGAATACATACCTCAGCTGTGACGGTCGCTGTTCTTCCCGAGGCCGAGGAGATAGATGTTGTAATAGCCAGCGATGATCTTAAAATAGACAGATATTGCTCCTCAGGTCCGGGCGGTCAGAGCGTCAATACAACCTATTCGGCTGTTAGGATTACACATCTCCCAACGGGCATAGTGGTGCAGTGTCAGGATGAACGTTCCCAGCTCAAGAACAAAGAGAAGGCAATGAAGGTTCTAAAATCCCATATCCTGGTAAGGGCCAAAGAGGAACAGGATAAGGAGATTGCGAAGCAGAGAAAGGTACAGGTTGGGAGTGGGGACAGGAGTGAGAAGATAAGAACATATAATTTTCCCCAGGACAGGATAACGGATCACAGGATAGGTTTGAGTTTACGAAATCTCGAGGACATACTTGCGGGTAATATAGATGAGATTATTGAAAACCTTAAAAAAGCCGAGCAGGAAGAAAAAATGAAGGAATTAGGCTCTCAACAGGAATAACATATGGTAACTAAAGAAAATACTATTATAATCGATGCTTTGAGAGAGGCCACGGATATACTGCGCAATAACGGTGTTAATGATCCGGAGCTGGACGCTCAGGTACTGATGGGGTATGCACTTGGGATAGAGCGCATGGAACTTTATCTGAAATTCAGGGAGAATGTATCAGAAGATAAGCTAAAACTCTATAAAACGTTGATCAAACGCAGAGCTCAGCGTATACCTGTAAGTTATCTGACTGGTGAGAAGGAATTTATGGGACTTTCATTTTCTGTTTCTGAGGATGTTCTTATACCTAGGCCTGAAACAGAGTTGCTGGTTGAGGCCGTTATACACAAGATTATTGGCAGATCAGTGCTCGCAAGCACCAATTCGTCCGGAGGTATAAAGAGGTCAGAGGACGAGATAAGCTTACTTGATATAGGAACAGGCTGCGGTAATATTGCCGTCTCTCTCGCGAAGTTTATACCATCTTCAAGAGTATTCGCCGTTGATATATCAGATAAAGCTCTTGATATTGCCAGAAAGAATGCCAGGCGTCACGGGGTTGACGGGAAAATAACTTTTCTTAAGGGTGACTTGTTCAATCCACTCGAGAAGGTTGTCTCTTATGGTAGTATTGACTGTATAGTTTCCAATCCTCCTTATATAAAGAGGGATGTTATCGATACACTTCAGGCAGAGGTGAGACGAGAACCTCGTCTGGCCCTTGACGGCGATACCGATGGTCTTTCGTTTTACAGGGCAATAGCAAAAAAGTCCGGGGATTATCTAATATCCGGAGGATATCTTTTAATGGAGATGCCTGCCGAAGATGGGTATGCCATAGATGACATTATAAAAAAGAGCGGGTCTTTTCGCTCTGTCGAGATAATAAATGATTACTCGCAAATACAGAGAATAATGATAGCGGAGAGAGCTTAAAATGGAAAAAATATCAATATTCGGAGGCAGGAAATTATCTGGAGATGTGGTTATAAGCGGGGCGAAGAACGCCGCGTTGCCTATACTGGTCGCAACGCTTCTTACAGATGATCAGTGCTCGCTCTATAATATTCCGGATTTAAGGGATATAAACACTATCATGGAAGTGCTGGGTTCGCTGGGCAAGAAAATATATCGGGAAGGCGACTGTTATATAGCAAGTGCCCCCGATGAGCTTCTACCTGAGGCTCCTTACGAACTGGTAAGAACTATGCGGGCCTCGGTGCTGGTGCTTGGTCCTCTTCTTGCAAGGCGTTCTGAGGCAAAGGTTGCTCTTCCCGGGGGCTGTGCGATAGGTCTTCGTCCTATAAACCTTCATCTGAAGGGTTTTGAGAAGCTGGGTGCCGAGGTTTCAATAAAAGAGGGGTATGTGCTGGTTTCCGCTTCAAAACTTAAAGGTGCTAATATCTACCTGGATCTTCCCAGCGTGGGGGCTACGGAGAACATAATGATGGCCGCGGTTCTGGCTGAGGGAAAGACAATTATAGAAAATGCGGCATGCGAGCCTGAGATAGTGGACCTGGCCAACTTTCTAAATAAAATGGGTGCCAATATACAAGGCATGGGAACAAGTGTAATAAAAATAGATGGCGTAAAACGCCTAAAAGGTGTACAGTATACAATAATACCGGATCGCATAGAAGCTGGCACCTTCATGGTTGCCGGAGCTGTAACCAGAGGGGATATCCGCCTTAAGAACATAATGCCGGCTCACCTTCATTCCGTGACGGAAAAGCTGCGTGAAGCCGGGGTGGAAGTTGAGGTTGAAAAGGGTGATAATACTCTGGTTGTAAAAGCCAACGGGGAGCTTAAGCCGATTGGTATAAAAACAATGCCTTTTCCGGGTTTTCCCACGGATATGCAGGCACAGTTTATGGCGCTTATGTGTGTTACCAAGGGAACAAGTGTTATTACCGAGACGGTATTCGAGAACCGTTTTATGCATGTGGCGGAGCTGTGCCGAATGGGTGCCAAGGTCACGATAAAGGGAAACAGTGCTATAGTAAAAGGTGTATCCAAACTAAGCGGTGCTCCTGTTATGGCGACTGACCTAAGAGCCAGCGCGGCCCTTGTCATAGCCGGACTCGTGGCTGAGGGAAAAACTGTGGTATCGCGTGTTTACCACATAGACAGGGGTTATGATAAGATAGAGGATAAGTTAAGCAAGCTTGGAGCCAAGATAAGAAGAACGAAGGGATAATTTTGTAACAAAATAAGGAGCTCAATATGTTCCCCGAGCAATTAGAGAAGAAAGTAAGAAAGATTATAAAAGACGTCCGTCTAAAAGGCGATGATGCACTTATCGACTTCACTAAAAAATTTGACGCTGTCGTGTTAAAACATGAAGAATTGAAAGTCTCTAAATATGATATGAAGCAAGCTTACAAGAGGGTAGACCGTGATTTTTTAACTGCGGTTCAGACTGCAAAGAAGAATATAAACGCTTTTTATAAAAACAGCAAGGCTAAATCCTGGAAGATGAAAAGTAAAGGTGTTGAACTGGGCGAGATCTTTAGGCCTATTGACTCAGTTGGTGTATATGTACCTGGAGGGAAGTTCCCATATCCCTCGACTATACTTATGACGGTGGTCCCCGCAAAGGTAGCGGGTGTCAAGAGGATTGTAGTTGTAACACCCCCAAAGAATATAACTGCCGAGGTTCTTGTGGCGGCTGATATAGCAGGTGTTGATGAAATGTACAGGGTGGGCGGGGCTCAGGCAATAGCCGCGCTTGCTTACGGAACGCAGGCCATACACAGGGTTGATAAGATAGTGGGCCCGGGGAATTCCTATGTTGCCTGTGCAAAGCAGAATGTTTTCGGAGATGTCGGGATAGATGTCATAGCCGGACCCAGCGAGGTCGCTGTGATAGCCGATTCAAGTGCCGATGCTTCATTTGTGATACAGGACCTGATGGCACAGGTTGAGCACGGCATGGAAGCAAATGCCACGCTTATCACTACCTCAAAGGATCTCGTTGAGCAGGTTAAAAATAACCTGGTGACCACAAAAGAGAGGGGCGCGAATATAGAGATTATCCTGGTAAAGAGCCTCAGCCGGGCGGCTGATATCGTCAACAATATGGCTCCCGAACATCTTGAGTTAATAGTCAAGAATCCAAGGGCGCTTTTGCCTAAGATAAGGCATGCCGGGGCTATATTTCTCGGAGCATTTTCACCGGTTGCAGCAGGAGATTATATCGCGGGACCGAGTCATGTATTGCCGACAGGCGGGGCAGCCAGATTCTCCTCCGGTCTTGGAATAGGGGATTTTATGAAGCGCTCAAGTGTTATTTACTACACTAAAGAAGCACTAAAGAAGCACGCCAAGGCAATAGAGAAACTTGCAGAGGTTGAAGGATTTACAACTCATGCCCAGACTATAAAAGTGAGATTTTCTAAAAAGTAATAAGGGGGGTTCATATGAAAAAAAGAACTCATAAAGGATCGAGAAAGACCAGTGAAACCAACATTAAGTGGGAGATAAGCCTTGACGGTTCAGGAAAGAGCAAAATTAACACCGGTATTGCTTTTCTGGATCACATGCTTACGCTTTTTGCAAAGCACGGCCTTTTTGATCTAAAGATCGATGCAAAGGGAGACCTGGAAGTTGATATCCACCATACAAACGAAGATATAGGGCTTTGCCTTGGAGAGGCAGTGAAACAGGCGCTGGGAGATAAAAAGGGGATAAAACGATTTGCTACAGTCTTTGTTCCCATGGATGAAGCGTTAGCAAGAGTAGTTATGGATATTAGCGGTAGACCGTCGTTAACTTTTAATCAGACCGGTGGCCATGTGCATGATAAAGAAGAATCAAAAGAAGAATATACCTTAATAGATGCAAAGCATTTCCTTTACTCTTTTTGCAATAGAAGCGGGATAAATATGCATATAGATATAAAATACGGTGAGGATTTACATCATATGTTAGAGGCTACTTTTAAGGCCTTTGGAAAAGCGTTAGATGAGGCTACTCAGATTGACCCCAGGGTAAAAGGGATACCTTCTACAAAAGGAAAATTATAAGTAATTACTGGAGGATTTTATGATTGTCATACCAGCGATTGACCTGCGTGGTGGACAATGTGTTAGGTTAGAACAGGGAAAGCTTGAAAAAGAAACCGTCTTTTCACGCGATCCTGTTTTTATGGCCAAGCTTTGGCAGGCTGAAGGCGCCAAGATGATACACGTGGTTGATCTTGACGGAGCCTTTTCGGGTGTCTCTCAGAATACAAGGATGATAAAGAAGATCGTGCGTTCTGTAAACATACCTGTTGAATTGGGCGGTGGGATAAGGAGTTTAAAGATCATAAGAAAACTCCTGTCCAAGGACATAAACAGGGTAATTCTTGGTACGGTTGCAGTGTATGATCCGAGTCTTGTGCGAAAAGCTATCGATGAGTTTGGTCGAAGGATTGTTGTGGGTATTGACGCCTATGAGGGCAAAGTTGCCATAGCAGGGTGGAAGGACATAACGGCTGTGGATGCTATAGATCTGGCCAGGAAACTCGAGAACTGGGGAATAAGCGAGATAATATTTACGGATATAAGCAAGGATGGTATGATGCAGGGTCCTAATGTATCCAGCATAAAGAAAATGGCCAAGGCGATCAATATTCCACTTATCGTTTCAGGTGGTGTCAGTTCTCTCAAGGATGTAAGGAGAATAAAGAAACTGGAAAAATATGGTGTCAGCGGCATGATAATAGGGAAAGCTCTTTATAACGGGGCTATCAAATTGCGCGAAGCAATAAGAATAACCGAGGAATAACACAAAGGAGTACGCGGATGCAATTAGTCAAGGCGGTCAAATTCAACAAGGATGGACTTGTTCCCGTTATAGTACAGGAGGAAAAAACAGACAAGGTTCTCATGCTTGCGTACATGAACAAGCAGTCCCTGAGAAAAACACTAAAGGATAAAAAAACCTGTTTCTGGTCGCGTTCCCGTAAAAAGTTGTGGGTCAAAGGTGAGACCTCGGGAAATTTGCAGATAGTCAAGGGTGTTTATGTTGATTGTGACGGGGATACGCTGCTGATAAAGGTGAGGCAACTCGGCAAGGCAGTGGCGTGCCATACCGGGTACAAGAGCTGTTTCTACAGGAAGGCTTCAGGAAGTACATTGAAAATAGTTGAGAAAAAAGAAAAAAAAGGATAAGTATTATGTTTCATCCCACATTTGATGAATTCAAAAAACTGGTTAAGAAAGGGAACCTTGTTCCTGTATACAAGGAAATACTTGCGGATATGGAAACACCTGTTTCCGCATTCTATAAAATAGCAAGCGGAGAAAAATACTCCTATCTTCTCGAAAGCGTGGAGGGCGGAGAGAAACTCGGGCGTTATTCTTTCATCTCAAGTGGGGCTTCCTGTGTATTTAGCTCAAAGGCAGACACTGTGTCCCTGGAGACATCAAAAGGAACCCTTAAGAAGAAGGTCAAAGACCCTCTCGCTGAGCTGCAGCGGATGATGAGAAAATATAAACCTGTTAAGATAAAAGACCTCCCGCGTTTTTGGGGTGGGGCCGTGGGATACCTAAGTTATGATATGGTAAGATTTTTCGAGGACATACCTGATAAAAATCCCGATGATCTGGCCATGAAGGATTCAATCTTCGTCATTACAGATACAATGGTTATATTCGATCATGTTAACCACAAGATAAAGGTTGTATCCTGTGCGCATGTGGAGAAACCCTGTTCCGATCAAAAGCTCAGGAGTCTGTACAAACAGGCATGCGTCAAGGTAGATCTGCTTATAAAGAAACTACAAAAACCTGTAAACAGGAAAGATCTCATGCACGGGCTGGAACTTTCTCCTTCTACGAAAGAGCTTTCGCTTAAAGTGAGGTCTAACTTTACTAGGGATGAGTTTCGAAGGGCGGTTCTAAAAGCCAAGCAATACATAAAAGCAGGCGATATCATACAGGTCGTGCTTTCGCAGAGATTCGAGGTGAATGTAAGTGTTGATGCGTTTGACATCTACAGATCGCTGAGGATGGTTAATCCGTCTCCTTACATGTTTTACCTGGATTTTAACGGCATAAAAACAATAGGCGCTTCTCCGGAGCTTCTCGTGCGTCTGGAGGATAAGCTTGTTGAGACAAGACCCATTGCCGGTACTCGTCCAAGAGGGGAAACAGAGGCCAAGGACAATAGACTGGCAGAGGAGCTTTTGAGAGACACCAAGGAAAGGGCAGAGCACATTATGCTGGTGGATTTGGGCAGAAATGACATTGGAAGGGTATGTGATGCCGGCAGTGTTACTGTGCCTGAGCTAATGCTTATAGAGAAATATTCCCATGTTCAGCATATAGTTTCAGGTGTTAAAGGCACATTATCCAGGGATAAAGATGCTGCTGATGTTATCAGGGCGTGTTTCCCGGCAGGTACTGTGTCAGGAGCGCCTAAAATCAGGGCCATGGAGATAATAGATGAGCTGGAACCTGTCAGGAGAGGGCTCTATGCAGGCTGTATAGGATATTTCAGCTTTTCCGGTAACCTTGATACATGTATCACGATAAGGACCATTGTTGTAAAGGATGATAAGGCATATGTGCAGGCCGGTGCCGGTATAGTGGCTGATTCAAAACCCCAGCGTGAGTACACGGAAACCGTTAACAAGGCACGTGCCATGATGAAGGCCATTGAAATGGCCGAAAAAGGTTTGGAGTAAATATATTAAGGAGCATGTGATTATGATTGTAATGATCGACAACTATGATTCGTTTACATATAACCTTGTACAGTATCTTGGGGAACTGGGTGCGAAAATAAAGGTTTTTAGAAATGACAAGGTGAGCGTGGAAGACCTGGAAAAAATGAAGCCCTCAAAGATTATAATCTCCCCGGGACCGGGAACACCGGAAGACGCAGGAATATCCCGTGATGTTATCAGAGCCTTTGCCCCAAAAGTTCCGATTCTGGGTGTATGCCTTGGCCATCAGTGTGTCGCGGATGTTTTCGGAGGCGAGATTGTCCGGGCAGAGCGTCTAATGCACGGGAAGACATCTTCCATTTATCATGACTCCAAGACCATTTTTAAGGGTGTATCAAAACCCTTTACCGCAACAAGATACCATTCACTTATCATCAGGAAACGCTCGATGCCTTCGGTGCTTGAGGTTTCGGCATGGACCAAAGAAGGGGAGATAATGGGCGTGAGGCATAAGAAATACCGGGTAGAGGGTGTGCAGTTTCATCCCGAGTCAATCCTTACAGACCAGGGCAAGGATATTCTTAAGAACTTTTTAGCCCTTGAGGTTAAACGGTAGTCAGGGGGAAGTGTGATTAAAGAAGCCATAGCCAAACTTGTAGAAAAGCAGGATCTTTCCACACCAGAGACCGAACAGGTAATGAGCGAGATAATGAACGGTGAGGCCACACCGGCACAAATAGCTGGTTTTCTCACATCTCTTCGCCTTAAGGGGGAGACGGTAGAGGAAATTACAGGGTGCGCCAAGATAATGCGCAAATTCGCCACGAAGATTACGGCAAAAGGCGGAAAAGTACTTGATACCTGCGGTACAGGCGGGGACAGGAAAAACACCTTCAATATATCCACCCTTACGGCATTGGTCGTTGCTTCAGCAGGGGTGATTGTAGCCAAACACGGTAATAAAAGCGTATCCAGCAAATGCGGAAGCGCGGATCTTCTGGATGAACTCGGAGTTAATATAAAAGCTTCTAAAGAAGTGGTTGAAGAGTGCATAGAAAAGGTCGGTATCGGCTTTCTGTTTGCGCCTCTTCTTCACGGGGCAATGAAATACGCGATGCCCGTAAGGAAGGAAATGGGCATCCGTACGGTTTTCAATGTTCTTGGGCCCCTGACCAATCCTGCCGGTGCAAATTACCAGCTTCTAGGCGTATATGATAAGAACCTGGTAAAGCCTCTTGCCGAGGTTCTGGGCAATCTGGGAGCAAAGCATGCCCTGGTTGTACACGGAAAAGACGGTCTTGATGAGGTTACTATTACTGATCTGACATATGTTGCTGAGTTAAAGGACGGGAAGGTAACCACCTATGAGATAGATCCCGGGAGCCTGGGGATTAAAAAGGCCACTATCGATGACTTAAAGGGCGGTGAGGCAAAGGAAAATGCCGCAATAGCACTAAGCATACTGAAGAACGAAGAGAAAGGACCCCTGCTTGATATTGTAATCCTGAATGCCGGCTGCGCGCTTTATGCATGTGATGAGGCAAGGGATATAAAAGAGGGTATTGAGATAGCCAAAAAGGCAATAGAGTCCGGGAAAGCACTTGAGAAACTTGAGGCTCTTAAAACATGTTCCAATAAATAGACCAAACCGGTAGGGTTTATGAAGAATTTCCTGGAAGAGATCGTAGCATATAAAAAAGAGATTTTGAAAAAAAAGAAGAAAGAAGATCCCCTTGAACTCTTAAAAGCAAGCTTGGAGGAGAGACCTTTGTCCGGAAGTTTCAGGGAAGCTATCTCTGGGTCTGGGGATAATATAGCGCTTATCGCGGAGGTCAAAAAAGCGTCTCCGTCTGCAGGTGTTATACGTGAGGACTTCGATCCGGTGGCTCTTGCAGGAATTTACGAACAAAACGGGGCCTCGGCCGTTTCTGTTATAACCTGTGAAAAATATTTCCAGGGACGACTTGAATATCTTAAAGATGTCAGTGAAAAGGTAAATATTCCGGTACTCAGGAAAGATTTCATAGTGGATGAATACCAGATATACGAAGCCAGGCTCTGGGGTGCGGATGCGGTTCTTTTAATAGCCCGTATTTTGGACGATGACCAGCTGGCAGAATATATGGATTGCGCCAGGGGTCTGGGAATGGATTGCCTGGTAGAGGTACATGATACCCAAGACCTTGATAAGGTGCTTAATAGTTCTGCAGAAATCATAGGGATAAATAACAGGGATTTGACCACTTTCAATGTTGATTTGACTGTTGCTATTAAGCTTGCTTCGCTTATTCCGGATGGTAAGATTATAGTTGCTGAGAGTGGTATAAAGACCAAGGACGATATTAGCCTGTTGCGAAAAAGTGGTATAAATGCTATACTGATTGGACAAACGCTACTCGAAGCGGGAGATGTTGCTGGTAAAATAAAAGAATTGGGTTTTGGTCAAGACTGATGACAAAAGTTAAAATTTGCGGAATTACCAACCAGCAGGACGCGCTGTGGGCGGCAAACCTGGGGGTTGATTTTATAGGACTTAACTTTTTCAAGGACAGTCAGAGGAAGATATCCCTTGATATGGCAAAGGATGTAATAGCTAAGCTGCCTCCTTTTGTTAAGACTGTCGGGATATTTGTAAACGAAGAGCTAAAGAGCATACAGAAGATAGCCACTCAGTCTCCTCTGGAACTGGTTCAGCTTCACGGAAGTGAGACACCGGCATTTTGTGCAGAACTAAAACAATTGCTCGATGGCGTAAAGATTATCAAGGCATTTCGCGTGCAGAATGAAGAGAGCCTTGCCTCGATACCTCAATACGCCGATTGCGCTGATTATTATCTTCTGGATGCCTATGTTCCGGGGCAGATGGGTGGTACGGGAGAGATTTTTAACTGGGAACTGGCTGTTAAAGCCGGGGAATTTGGAAAGCCGTTGTTCTTATCCGGAGGGTTAAATCCTTCCAATATCGCGGATGCTGTTGAAAAAGTAAAACCGTTTGCGGTAGATGTTGCCAGCGGTGTCCAGAAGAGTCAGCGTCGCAAGGATTATGAGCTTATGAAGGAATTTGTGAAAAAAGTGAAGGGATTCTAAAGAGCATATGATACCTGACAAACAAGGATATTTCGGAGATTTCGGCGGGAAGTTCGTTCCCGAAACGCTTATGGGGCTACTTGAAGAGCTGGAGAATGTCTACGCGGCCACTAAAAAGAATAAAAAATTCCAGGAAGAACTTGATTACTACCTGACAAAATATGCGGGAAGGCCCACTCCTTTGTATTTTGCCGCGCGCCTTAGCGAGAAGCTTAAAGGCGTAAAGGTTTACCTTAAAAGAGAAGACCTCTGTCATACGGGCTCACACAAGATAAATAACACCCTTGGACAGGTTCTATTGGCACGAAGGATGGGCAAGAAACGCATAATTGCAGAAACAGGTGCGGGGCAGCATGGTGTGGCAACAGCAACAGCAGCCGCTATGTTCGGTCTTTCGTGTGAAGTGTATATGGGAGAGGAGGACATACACAGGCAGGAGCTAAATGTCTTCAAGATGAAACTGCTCGGTGCAAACGTTATCCCGGTTCGTTCTGGGTCCAGGACACTTAAGGATGCGATAAATGAAGCTATAAGAGATTGGGTCACTAATGTTCGCTCAACATATTACCTTATAGGTTCATGTGTCGGTCCCCATCCATATCCCATGATTGTACGGGATTTTCAGCAGGTGATAGGCAAGGAAGCGCAGAGGCAGATAATGAAAGCCGAAGGGCGCTTGCCGGATTACCTGGTGGCATGTGTCGGAGGGGGCAGCAATTCCATAGGATTGTTCTACCCATTTGAAAAATCCAAAGTTAAATTCATCGGTGTTGAGGCAGGCGGCAAAGGTATTAAAACAGGACGTCATTCTGCGACGCTGGGTACCGGTACAATAGGTGTTCTGCACGGCAGCAAAAGTTTCCTTATCCAGGATAAAGACGGCCAGGTAAAGCCTACACATTCTGTATCTGCGGGATTGGATTATCCCGGTGTGGGGCCTGAACACAGTTATTACAAGCAAACAGGAAGGGCAAAATATGTTTCTGTAACGGATAAAGAGGCCCTTGAAGCATTTTCATTTCTTTCGGAGTCAGAAGGTATTATTCCTGCCCTTGAGAGTTCCCATGCAATAGCCTATACAAAAAAGATGGCTCCAAAGCTTCCTAAGAACAGTATCATCATCGTATGTCTTTCAGGCAGGGGTGATAAGGATATAGGGATAGTCCGGGGTCAAATAAAAAAGTAAAGGTTTTGTTATGAACAGGATTACTACTAAATTCAAACAACTACGTCTTGATAAGAAAAAAGCACTGATCACGTTTATAACATGCGGGGATCCCAGCCTGAAGGCTACGGAAGAGCTTGTCTTGTCGCTGGAGAAAAACGGGGCGGATATTATTGAGCTTGGGGTGCCTTTTTCCGATCCCCTGGCTGATGGTCCTACTATACAGGAGGCTTCCCAGAGGGCACTTAAGAATAAGGTAAACCTTACAAGGATCCTTCAGTTTGTAAAGAAAATACGAAAAAGAACACAAATTCCGATAGCTCTTATGACATATTATAATCCTGTGTATACGTTCGGGATTGGGAATTTTGCCAAAACAGCCCTTGCCTCAGGTGTAGACGGGCTTATAATTCCGGATCTCCCTCCTGAAGAGGGACAGGGTCTGGGGATACTGTTAAAGGGTCTTGCGCTTATTTACTTTCTCTCGCCAACAAGTTCCCCGGAGCGCATAAAAAAGGTGGCCAGGGCAAGTTCAGGCTTCATTTACTATGTTTCCGTAACCGGTGTTACGGGAGCAAGAAGAGATATATCGAAAAATATCTGGGGGTACCTGATGCGTATAAGGGAGAGCACAACAACTCCCATAGCTGTTGGTTTCGGAATATCAAACCCGCAGCAGGCACGGGCAATATCCCAGTATGCTGATGGCGTTATAATAGGAAGCGCTATTATAAATATAATTAAAAAGAACCTCAAGAACAAAAATCTGGCCAGGAAGGTCGGAAAATTCATTTTGGACTTAAGAAAAGCAATAGATGAATAGGAGGGTGTATGGCTGTAGGATCCTCTAATGAAAAGAAAGGCGTTCCTGCCGGTTTATGGACAAAGTGCGAGGGATGCAACGAGATTATCTATAAAGACGAACTGAGCAAGAATCTGAAGGTCTGTTCCAGATGCGGTTACTATTTCAGGTTAAGCGCACGGGAGCGCATAGATATGCTTATTGATAATAAAAGCTTCAAGGAATACGACAGGCATATGAAAGCAGCTGACCCGCTTGGCTTCAAGGACAGTAAAAAATATGACGCGAAGCTTATTGCCGCCCAGAAGAAGAGCGGCTTAAATGAAGCTGTTATAACAGGAGAGGGCTTGCTTGGTGGGAACAGGGTGGTCATAGCTTCAATGGATTTTGGTTTTTTAGGAGGCAGTATGGCCTCCGTCGTGGGTGAGAAGATAAGCAGGGCCGTTGAGCACGCGATTGAGGGAAGGATGCCTGTTATAATTGTTTCTTCCAGTGGCGGAGCTCGCATGCAGGAAGGTATACTCTCACTAATGCAGATGGCCAAGACAAGTGCGGTTTTAGCCCGCCTTTCAAAGGAAGGACTTGCATATATTTCCGTTCTGACCAATCCCACTACTGGCGGTGTCGCTGCAAGTTTTGCAATGCTTGGTGATGTCATAATAGCAGAACCCAAGGCGCTGATAGGATTTGCCGGTCCCCGTGTCATAGAGCAGACGATAAGACAGAAGTTGCCTGAGGGTTTCCAGCGTTCAGAATTTTTGCTTGATCACGGCATGGTGGATTTAATTATCGATAGGAAAGATATAAAATCCGTTATAAACCAACTACTAAGTTTTTTCAGGCCCAAGAAATAAACAGAGACTATATAAAATGAAGTATTCGCAAGCAATAAAATATCTTCAAAAACTGGAAATGTTCGGTATCAGGCTGGGGCTTGCGGATATGAAGAGGGTGCTCGCGGTTCTTGGATCTCCGCAGAAAAGTCTGAAGGTAGTCCACGTCGGGGGAACCAACGGCAAGGGTTCAACAGTTGCATTTATCTCGGATGTTCTTATAGAAGCGGGTTACAAGGTCGCAACGTACACATCCCCTCACATGGTGGATTTCCGGGAGCGTATACAGGTAAACGGTAAGTATATCCCGAAGAGCAGGGTTTGTCGCCTTCTTGGGCGCATAAGACGTGCGGTTGGAAATAAACCCCTGACATATTTTGAGTGCGTTACTGTGATGGCCTTAATGTACTTCGCCGAGTGCGGGGTTGACGTGGCGGTTCTTGAAGTCGGGATGGGCGGTCGTCTTGACGCAACAAATGTGATAGGGAAAAGCCTTGTCTCGGTAATCACCAATATTGATTTTGAGCACACGCAGTATCTTGGGAACACTATCGCCAAGATAGCTTATGAGAAAGCCGGGATAATAAAAAAGAACTCTGTGGTAGTAACAGCAATAAAGAAGAAACAGGCTCTAGTGACTATCAAAGATATTTGCCGGGATAGAAAAACAAAGCTTTTTAGAATAGGAAGGAATTTTAAGTCTTTTAATTATAAGATACTTCCCCGTGGTAAGCAGGGATTTGATTACAGGGGAGTATGGGACACATTTAAAGGCATTAAGCTAACTATGAAGGGTGCTCATCAAGTTGATAATGCTCTTTGTGCGCTTGCAGCCATTGAGGTGCTTCGGCAGAAGGGATACAGAATTGAGTATCCTCATATATCGAAAGGGCTCTTAAATACCATCTGGCCAGGAAGAATCGAACTGAAAAAAGTGACCCTGGGTGTGCGAAAAAAAGTCAATGTCCTGCTGGATGGGGCGCATAATCAGGCCGGTATAAAAAGTTTGAAAAATTTTTTAAAAAGTGGTATAGTAAAATACAATACTCTTATTATTGTTTTCGGGGTTTTGGCTGATAAAGATACATCTGCTATGTTAAGATGTCTTATGCCTCTTGCTCATAGGGTTATACTAACAAAACCAAAAAGCAACAGGGCTGCCGAACCAGAGAAAATAAGAAGTTATATTAAGAACAGGGAACTCTTACAAAAGGTATCCATAAACGACACTGTACAAGGAGCTCTAAAGGACGCTTTTTTATCTGCGAAAAGAGACAGCCTAGTCTGTGTGACCGGTTCTTTATATGTTGTTTCAGAAGCAAGTCAAATAATGTAAAATTCCACAGGGTTTTAAGGAGGATAAATAGATGGCAAAAGTAATCTTGAAAGATTTATGCAAGGTATTCCCGGGAACCAAGAAGAAATCCGAGATCGTCTGGGCTGTGAAGGAATTCAATCTCGAAATACCAGATAAGCAGTTCTGTGTGTTTGTAGGTCCTTCAGGATGCGGAAAAACAACAACGCTCAGACTTGTAGCAGGCCTTGAAGAAATAAGCGAGGGTGAGATATACATTGATGAGCGAATGGTCAATAACGTCATGCCTAAGGACAGGGACATAGCCATGGTTTTTCAGAACTATGCTCTATACCCGCACATGACAGTCTATAAAAATATGGCATTTGGCTTAAAGCTGCGCAAGTATCCTAAGAAAGAGATAAAGCAAAGGGTGGAAGACGCCGCTGAGATCCTCGGGATAACCCATCTTTTAGACAGAAAGCCCAAGGCTTTGAGCGGAGGGCAGAGGCAAAGGGTAGCTGTGGGCAGGGCTATTGTTAGAAAACCCAAGGTGTTTTTGTTCGATGAACCGCTTTCCAACCTCGATGCAAAGTTAAGGGTGCAGATGAGAACCGAACTCAAAAGACTCCATGATAAGCTACAGGCAACAATGATATATGTGACGCATGATCAGACAGAAGCTATGACCATGGGTGACAGCATAGTTGTCATGAAG
>JBDRDD010000003.1:0-24717 GCA_043821115.1 bacterium
TTGGAGACCTCAATGATCCTAACAGCGATGTTGCTAAGTTAGTCGGTCGCAAAGCTGTCCAGGTATTAAAACCCGAACTGGGTACGGAGCCGAGTGTTCTCTATATAGGCAAAGAGAAAATAACAGAAGGGAGTGAGAAAAGATGACCAGTTACGATGTATTCCATCAAGTAGCCTTTAATTGGATTATTCCCGCCTACTTCTTTTTAGGGGGACTCAGTGCAGGGCTATTTTTGATCGCGGTGATTTTCAGATATTGGCGCAAAGACTACGAAGTGCTTAGTACTCCGGCAGCGGTTCTTTCTCCCCTGTTTTTAGCTCTTGGCATGGGTTTGCTCAATCTTGATCTGAGCCAGCCTTTCCGGTTCTGGAGGCTCATGGTAACCTTTCAGCCAAGCTCGATTGTTTCCTGGGGTGTGTGGGGACTTTCCATCTTTTTCGTGTTGAATTTATTTTACGCGTACTTTTCGGTAAAAGGCGAGAAGGAAAAAGCGAAAAAGTTTGGATATTTGGGTATCCCGTTTGCTGTTTTCGCGGCTGCCTATAGCGGTCTTCTTTTGGCCCAGATGCAGGGCCGGGCTCTCTGGCATACAGCGCTACTTCCCTGGCTGTTTTTATTAGGCGCGGTGATATCAGGGCTGGCTCTGGTAATATTAGTGGGTATAGGCACGGGGAAAGCCGCGGAATTAGGAGATAAGTTTTTCTCATTAGGTAAATTTCTGGCGTGGTTGGTGATGTTGGAACTTGGCATGATATTTACCGAGATATTAGTTCTGCTAAACGGCGGTAGTGACGCGCTGGTAAGTGTTTCCGCATTACTCTCAGGTCCCTATAGCTTTGAATTCTGGGTATTGGAAATTTTGCTGGGTGCGATTATCCCTCTTCTAATCCTATTTAATCCAAACAAGGCAAAAAAACTCTCACTTCAATCAATAGCGGCGGTACTTGTTCTGGTAGGAATATATACCATGCGCTTTGTTGTGGTGATGGCAGGGCAGGTTTAAGAGCACGGGTTCTATTAGAAAACTCTCTAACGAGATAAATGGAGGCAAAAATGTTGAGACTAACACGGCGAAATCTTATAAAACTCGGATTAGCCAGTGCCGCGGTCTTAGCCGGAGGAGGCAGGGTTTTCGGGAAGAAATCTATTTTAAGTGGAACCCTGAAACTCAAAGACGGGGGCAGGGATTTTTCCCCGGGAACCGGCATGGAGCGAAAAGCCATTCCTTCAGCTTGCTGGCAGTGTGTGGCACGGGACACTATTACCTGTTATGTTGAAGACGGCAGGTTGGTTAAAATCGAGGGAAACCCCAATTCTATCCGCAATAGGGGGAAGATCTGCGCAAAGGGTCAGGCCGGGATAAACCAGGTCTATGATCCTGACAGAATCCTGTATCCAATGAAAAGGGTTGGCAGGCGCGGGGAGGGGAAATGGAAGAGGATTTCTTGGAACGAGGCCTTGGATGAGCTTACAGCCAGGCTAAAGAAGCTTCTTGATGAAGGGCATCCCGAGAAATTCATGTTTCATTACGGGAGAATGAAAGGCTCAGATGACAAGATAATTAAAAGTAATTTTCTTCCGGCTTATGGCACAGGTACTGTTGCAGGTCACACTTCAATTTGTGAAGGCGCAAAATGGGTGGCGCAAGAGTTAACCTGGGGTAAGCATTACGATGTAAATGATACCCAGCACACGAATATGATTCTTAATTTTGGGTGTAATTTTTTCGAGTCGCACACATCCCACATGCAACTCTATCAGCGTACAATAGAGGCTATTACCGACAGAGGTGTGAAGCTGGTTACATTCGATGTGCGGCTGTCCAACACCGCGGCCAAATCAACCGAATGGATTCCTGTAAAACCCGGTACAGACGGCGCGGTGGCGATGGCAATGGTCAATGTAGTGATGGAAGAAGATCTCTACGATGAGAATTTCATCAACACATGGACAAATGTAAACGTTAAACAGCTCAAGAGTCATTTTGCGCAGTATACCCCTGAATGGGCCGAGAAGATAAGCGGGGTTTCGGCTTCCAAGATAAGGTCACTGGCCATTGAATATGCACAGGCAAAGCCTGGAACCATTGTTTCCTACCGTGGTGCCGTAGCCCATTACAACGGAGTGGATACCGAAAGAGCGATAAAGACGCTTGATGCTATCCTAGGCTATCTTGATGTAAAAGGAGGCACTTGTAAAGCAGTGGGTGCAAAATGGAAATATCCCTCGGTTAAAGGGCACACGGAGAAGCTTAAGATCCTAGATGGGCTTAAAGGCGATGCCGCGCTACCTACCCACCATATTGATCACAGGGTATTAAAGGTTATTAAAGACGGTAAGGCTGGCCGGCCTGATATATACATGTTCTACTGCTACGAGCCGGTTTATGCCAACGGTGAGGTCCAGGAGAATATTAGTATAATGAAGGATGAGAAACTCATGCCTTATATTGTTGCAGTGACCCCATTCTATTCTGAATCCACTGCTTTAGCCGATCTTATCCTGCCGGATGTTACCTATTTGGAGAGATGGTCATGGGATGATATGGTTTCTTATGAGCAGATACCAGAGTTCTATATCCGTCAGCCAGTAGTAAAAGCCCCTGGGGAAGTAAGGCAGTTCCAGGATGTAGCCTGTGAGTTATCAAAAAGGCTTGGGCTTAAACTGGACTTTAATTCAGCAGAGGAGTTTGTAAGTAAATCCTGCGAGAAAACAGGGTTAGATTTTGAATATATGAAAAAGCACGGTGTCTGGCATGACCCTAACGCTAAACCGAAATACAAATCCTATGCTAAAGAATTAAAGTCGGAAAAATACACCGCGGAGGGAGTAATCTTCGATGAGAAGACAGGTGTTTACTGGAACTGGAAGAAATCCAAGGCTAAGACCGAGGAAGAGGCCAGCCAGACGGGTTATACAGCAATGAAGGACGCTTACAATGGCTATGTAGGGCAGAAAATAGGGAACAAGGTCTATGCCGGATTTAGTCCGGATAAAATAAATAAGTCTGGGAAGTTTGAGATATATTCTGGGGTTTTAGACAACAAAGGATATAATCCTCTTCCCACCTATTACCCGGTTCCCGAGCACCAGAAGATGAAGGCAGATGATATGATCCTCACTACCTACAAGGTCAATGTCCAGATTCATTCCCGCAGTCAGAACTGCAAGTGGCTCACCGAGATTTATCACGATAATCCAGCGCTGATAAATCCGAAGACAGCCGCGAAACTGGGTGTCAGTGACGGGGATAAGATTAAAGTTAAATCCGTGATCGGGGAGATAGTCACCAAGGCCAGAGTCACCGAAGGTATCCACCCGCAGGTGATTGCTATTTCACATCATCTGGGACACTGGGAATACGGGAGATACGCTTCTGGTAAAAAAGCACCTTTATCGGAAGGCAAAGACACCGACCTCGATCTGAAGTGGTGGGAGCAGAAAGGGGTTCATCCTAACTGGATTATCCCGAATGCCCCTGACCCTGTTGGCGGACAACTCAGATTCATGGATACAGTGGTAAAGGTTACTAAGGCTTAGGAGCGACTAATGCAGAAACTTCAAGAAGATATGCTTTCAATCAAGGCTCAAAAGCGTGCGTGTATTTATGATTTGTTGTCCACAGTTTACGGTAAGGAACCTAGCCAGGAATTCCTGGAAAATTTTAGGAAATCTGATTTTTCAGGAATCCTGGAAGGGCTAGGCATAAAACTGGGAGAGCATTTTAAGAAAAAACCTCTTAAAGAGCTGGTGGATGAACTCGCTGTGGAGTATACACAGCTATTTCTCGGACCGGGCACACATATTTATCCGTATGAATCCGCCTATTGTAATGAGAAAGGCATATTGTTCTCAAAGACAGCTCTTAAGATAAAGAGGCTTATTGAATCTTCCGGCCTGCGCTATGATGCGGCTTTTTATGAGAACTTCGACCATATAAGCGTGGAGCTGGAGTTCATGGAGAAAATAACAAATGAAGAGGCAAAAGCGTGGAAGAAAGAGGACAAAAAAAAGATTCTGAAGCTTCTTGAATTCCAAAGGAGCTTTGTCAGTGAGCATCTGGTGAAATGGGTGCCCCAATTCTGCGAAAATGTAATCAACCAGGCAGACTTGAGCTTTTACCGGGAGATGGCTAAATTAACCAGAGAATATGTCTTGCTTGAAGAGTGCGAAATAGGAGACCTAGTACTGAGTGTAGAAATAAACAAGTAACGGAGGTGAATTATGTTTAGATTTGGCATGGGAGAGCTTATAGTAATCTTGTTAATTATACTGCTTTTATTCGGTGCCTCAAAGCTGCCGGAGGTTGCAAAGGCGCTTGGCAGGTCTGTGAAGGAGTTTAAGAAAGCGGGTAAGGAAATCAGAGACGATATTGAAGAAGTGACGGACGAAAAAAATAAAAAATAGCGAATAGTTTATGGATGATACAAAACTCACACTCGTAGCACACCTGGAAGAACTCAGAAACAGGGGTATCAAATCTTTTGTTTTTGTATTTCTTGTCTCTTTGGTCTTGTATGCTTTTATAGACGCTCTTCTCCCCGCGCTGATTAAACCCATAGGGAAAGTCGTC
Organism: bacterium; assembly: GCA_043821115.1. Classification (GTDB taxonomy): domain Bacteria; phylum CAYTYR01; class UBA6262; order DAOVJB01; family DAOVJB01; genus JBDRDD01. Next base: position 4,574 of record JBDRDD010000003.1, read on the forward strand.
TTTATATCGCCACAGGAGGCATTTGTTACAAATATAAAGATAGCCCTGTTCGGGGGATTATTTTTATCTTCGCCTTTTTTGCTCTATCAGGTCTGGAAGTTCATATCTGTAGGATTAAAGCCCGGCGAGAAAAAATATGCTGCAATATTTGGCCCGATATCCCTTTTGTTTTTTATCCTGGGGTCTTCTTTTGCGTATTTTGTTATTATACCCATAGGCATGAAGTTCCTTCTCGGGTTTGAAACAGGAGTCGTAACTCCGATGATAACTATAAGCAATTATGTTTCATTTATAGTGACCTTGATTTTTGCTTTCGGTATAGTTTTCCAGCTTCCATTGGCGATGCTTTTTCTCACCAAGACAGGCTTGATTGCTCCCGGGTTTTTATCGAAGAAAAGAAAACACGCGATAGTGTTGATATTTATTACGGCGGCGATTCTTACCCCGCCGGATGTGATAACGCAATGTTTGATGGCGGTTCCTTTAATATTTTTATACGAAATGGGCATTATTTTTTCCAAGTTTGCCAGAAAAGATAAAGCCCTGATTGATGAGCAGGTGACTTAATGACTGATAACATCACGGGAATAATACTCGCAGGCGGTAAAAGCAGGAGGATGGGCACAGACAAATCTTTTGTCTTATGGAACGGGAAGCCTGCGATCGAGATATTGATAGATAAGATGGCCTCTTTATTTAGCGAGCTCATTATTGTTACCAATAGACCGCATCTTTATAAAAAGTATGAGATAAAAACCGTCAAAGACGTGTTGCCGGACCGCGGCCCCCTGGGAGGGATATACAGCGGTCTGCTTTTGTCAAAGAGAATGTATGGTTTTGTGGTTGCCTGTGACATGCCTTTTTTGAATCTTGATTCGGTGCGTTATATTGCAGGAAAAAGAGAAGGTTATGATGCGGTTGTAGCAGAATTCAATGGCAGGTTCGAGCCCTTATGCGCGGTATACTCTAAAAATTGTATAAAATCGATAGAAAACAGGTTTTCTGCCAATAACCTCAGGGTTGTGGATTTTCTGCGGGATATTAAGCTCCGGATAATAGAAGAAAAAGAATTCAGGGAAGTCGATTCGGGGCGGGCCTGTTTCGTGAACATAAATACACCCGAAGAATACAGCAAATACAAGGACAACTCAATCTATTAGTACTGTTTATATGGTGGAAAATGGACAGCTATAACAGCAGAAAAACAGACTATCTGAGGATCTCGGTTACAGACAGATGTAATCTAAGATGCATCTATTGCATACCAAGGGAAGGAATTATTACTAAGCCGCGGGAAGAGATTTTGACTTTTGGGGAGATATTGAGGCTGGCTGATATATTCGCCTCCCTTGGAATAAAGAAGATCCGGTTGACTGGCGGCGAACCGCTGGTGAGAAAAGGTGTGCTTGACTTAATAAGGTCTCTTATTAAGATTGACACGATAGAAGATGTTTCTTTGACAACAAACGGGACTCTTTTACCGCTATATGCTAAAGAGCTAAGAGCAGCCGGTATAAACAGGATAAACATCAGTCTTGACACGCTTGATGAAGACAAGTTTAAGAAGATCACGGGAATGAATTCTCTTAAGGAAGTTCTGGAAGGTATCGATAAGGCAAAAGAGGCAGGCTTCTATCCTTTGAAGCTGAACATGGTGATAATGAAGGGCATAAATGAAGATGAAATAATTAATTTCGTCAATTTTGCGGCTTCTAAAGGTCTGGTGTTGAGATTTATTGAGTTTATGAAAGTTACGCCCTTGTGGAGAGAGGATTATTTCATATCCATAGAGGAAGTGAAAGAAATTTGCCAGAGGAACTTTACGTTAACCAAAATGAAGGGTTCAGGTTCCGGACCGGCCGTATATTACAGGACGGCCCAAGGCGCAACTCTTGGGTTTATAAAAACGGATGAGAACAATTGCAGGGTGTGTTCCCGCCTTAGATTGACCTCCACGGGAGAATTGAAAAACTGCGTGTATGAGAAACACGGCCTCTCCCTTAGGGAATTATTGCGTGAAGGAAACAGCGACCAAAATATAGAAGATGTTATAAAAAAGAGAATAGGCATAAAACAAGATCATAACCATTATTTCAATTGCGAATCCCCCGCGCTCTATATGTCTGCAATAGGCGGATGATAAAAATAAAAAGGAAGAAAAGATGAAAATGATAGACATAGTTGCCAAAGATATAAGCAGCAGGGAAGCTGTCGTGGAAGGGAAAATCTCGCTGAAGCCTTCGGTTGTTCGTGCGATAAGAAATAAGAAAATACCCAAGGGTGACGTATTGGAGGCAGCGAGACTTGCCGGAATTCTGGCAGCCAAGAAAACACCTTCTCTTATTCCCTTATGCCATCCTATCCCTCTGGAATATGTGGATATACGATTTTCTATCGGGGTAAAGGACATAAAGATAAAAGCAGTGGTCAAAGGAAACGCGAAAACAGGTATGGAGATGGAAGCTTTGACCGCGACAGCAGTCTGTGCCCTTACCATTTATGATATGTGCAAGCCTTTGGATAAGGAGATTACTATTAGTGAGATAAAACTTCTCAGGAAGACTGGAGGCAAAAGCGGAACCTATGAAAGAAAATAGCCGCAATGGTAGAGTGAAAGCCGTTTCTGTGTCTAAAAAGAAGGGGACAAAGAAAACAAATGTAGAGTCTATTCTCCTGAAAGAAGATTTCGGCATAGTCGGTGATGCTCATGCCGGTACAAAAAACAGGCAGGTAAGCCTTCTCGCTGAAGAGTCCATAAAAAAAATGAAAGACAAAGGGCTTAATGTCGGCAGCGGCGATTTTGCTGAAAACATCACGACAGAGGGAGTAGATTTGGTAAGTTTAGGGATCGGTGGGAAGCTTGGCATTGGTAAAGAGGTGCTGGTTGAAATATCCCAGATAGGCAAAGAATGCCACTCGAGGTGCAATATTTATTACCAGGCTGGTGACTGTGTCATGCCCCATGAAGGAGTGTTTGTGCGTGTGTTAAAAGGCGGGGTTATAAAACCGGGAGATGAAATAACAGAGGTCACAATTAAATAAGAACAGGAAAGGAAGCCAATATGCAGGATAATGAAAAACAAACCGTGGTCTACACGGTGGCAGTATTAACCATAAGTGATAAATGCTCAAAAGGCGATAGGGAAGATAAGAGCGGCAAGATTGTTCAGGAGTTGATCAAGGATTCCCCCTGGGAAGTTATAAAATATGAAATTATTCCGGATGAACCGGAAATGATCAAGGAAAAACTTATTGACTATTCTGACAATCTGAAAGTTGATTTAGTTTTAACTAACGGAGGAACCGGTTTTACTCCGAGAGACTTCACTCCTGAGGCTACAAGAGAGGTCATAGAAAGAGAAGTGCCGGGAATTCCAGAAGCAATGCGAACCGAATGCCTGAAGATTACAAAAAAGGCCATGCTTTCAAGGGCGATCGCAGGTATCAGGGGCAAGACCTTAATATTAAACCTTCCCGGAAGCTCAAGGGGCGCCAAGGAGTCTTTAGAGGCTATATTGGAAGAGCTTCCGCATGGATTGGATATGGTTGTAGCAAGAGAGCACTAAACGATGAATTTATTTAATATCTACGAAATGGTAGGTCAAAGTTGGTGATATTACTAAAGCTTTTTCTTGTTTTTTCAAGGATAGGGCTGTTTGCCATAGGGGGTGCCTATTCCTTTCTGCCTTTGCTGGAGAGGGATATAGTGGAAAAGTATCACTGGTTAACCCGGGAAGAATTTCTGGAAGTACTAGGGGTTGTCAGGGTATTCCCTGGTGCGATTTCTGTCAAATATGCCACCTATACGGGATACAAGATAGCCGGTATTCCGGGGGCCATAGTGGCAAATCTCGGCAATATTTTACCTCCGGCTATTTTGATTATACTTGCCCTGAAATTGTACGCAAAATATAAGGATATACCCAGCGTTAGAGGGGCATTTCAGATGATACAGCTTGCTATATTTACTATGATAATCGCGGTGGCATTTCAGGTTGTGAATATTAATCAACTGATACAGTTACGGAATCTTTTGATAGTTATTCTTTGTTTTATTCTTTTTAGTTATGTGAAAGTTCATCCCGCACTGCTTATTGTTGGCGTGGGGATTTTAGGGGCTTTTTTGAGGTAGTTTGTATAAAAAACAGCAAAGGAGGTTTTAGATGAAGAAAATATTGATTGTCGATGATGATGTGGATATAATGAAGTCAATGAAGATTGTTCTGGAAAGCAAAGGCTACAAAGTCATTTCTGCTTCTAGCGGGGAAGAAGGACTCAAGAAAATAAAGCAGAAAACCCCGGATCTCATTATCCTTGATGTTATGATGGAGACAGGAGATAAGGGGTTCGATGTAGCAAGAGAAATTAGGAAGGAAGAGGAGTATAAAAACATCCCGATACTTATGCTGACAGCAATTAAAGAAAGAACCGGCTGGGACTTCAAGAAAGAAGCCGGAGATGAGACATGGCTTCCCGTGGATGATTATTGTGATAAACCGCTCAAGCCGGATGAGTTGATTTCAAAGGTAGACATTCTTTTGAAGAAGAAATGATTCTGCTATGAAAAAATTCAATTTTTATGATGAGCTTATTGAAAGAAGCTACTGGTTTGTAAGACTCAGGTGGATAGCTACAGCTGGTATAATTTTGGCTGTTTTCTTTACAGCGAACATTCTGCGTATACATATATCGGTTTTTCCTCTATACAGTGTTGGGTTTCTCCTCGGTCTATACAATTTTTTCTTCTATATTTATTTAAGACGGATAGAGAAGAGAAAATTGAATTCCTCTTTCCCAAAAGAAAAGCAAAACGAAATTCCCAAAGGCTCAAATCTTTCTATAGTAATTGATAGAATAGCCAATACGCAAATCTCGTTGGATCTATTGAGCCTGGCGGCCTTAATTCATTTTTCGGGAGGCATAGAGAATCCCTTCATATTCTATTTTATATTCCACATGATTATTGCCAGCGTCCTTCTCTCCCGAAGGATTTCTTTTTTACAGGCTACATTTGCCGTATCTTTGTTTTGCTCCATGGTAAGTCTGGAGTATCTCGGGATTATGAAGCATTATCATTTAAGAGGGTTTATTGATCAGAGCCTCTATAATAATCCTGTCTATGTTGCAGGGGTTTCTTTTGTTTTTATTTCCACCTTGTATATAGCGGTTTACATGGCAACATCTATTTCGAGTAAATTAAGAGAAAGGGAAAGAAATCTGAAAGAGGCAAATAAACTTCTGATGGAGCAGGACCGCATAAAAAGCGAATATGTCCTTAGGGTTACACATGACATTAAAGAGCATCTTGCGGCGATACAGAGCTGTATTGAGCCGGTAACGGGCGGTATTACAGGGTCGTTAAATAATAAGCAGATGGATTTGCTCGATAGAGCTGAAAAAAGAACAGAGAAGCTTCTGTTTTTTGTAAAGGCTCTGTTGGAGATGACGCGCATAAAGTTAAAGGAAAGTATACAAATGGAATACTTTTCTATCAAGGATACCGTTAAAAGCACTTTGGCCCATATAGAAACAAAAGCCAGAAATAAGCGCCTCGCGATTAGTAGCCATTTTGATCCTGGTGTCGATAAGATACGGGGGTCAAGACCTTATATAGAGGAAACCATTTCCAATCTTTTGGCTAACGCTGTAAAATATACAGCTCATAATGGAAAAGTTGATATAAATATCAGTGATAAAGGCAACTCTGTTCTCATAAAAATTCAAGATACAGGTATAGGGATATCAGAGGATGAGCTGCCAAAAATATTCGAGGAATTCTACAGGGCATCTAATGCAAAAGGAGTAGAAAAAGATGGAACAGGGTTGGGGTTATCCATAGCCAAGCAGGTTGTAAAAAGGCATAATGGCAAAATATGGGTAGAATCAAAACTGGGTGAGGGGAGTACTTTTTACATAAGATTGCCGAAATAATTATATATTAAGCCGCAACAAACAAACCAGTATCCATTGTCCATCCTTAATAAGATAGAAATCCCACCAGAATTGCTTATCTTGACTTGACCTTAAACTCCTGCTATAATCTTTAATACGATACCATAGCAGGAGGTGTGTCATGAAACTCACAAGCTCCGCGTTTTCCGATGGAGAAAGAATTCCCGCAAAGCATACATGCGATGGTGAGAATGTATCACCGTCTCTTTCTATCCTGGATGTTCCCGAGGGTACCGAGTCTTTAGCGTTGGTCATGGATGATCCGGATGCGACGATAGGTACATTCGATCACTGGGTGGTATGGAACATACCTGCTGATGTTCAAAGAATATCTGAGGGAACAGAGCCCCCTGGTGTGCAGGGCATGACTGATTTTGGAAGAGTTGGTTACGGCGGGCCGTGTCCGCCTTCCTGTGTTCACGGGTACAGGTTCAAGCTTTATGCGCTGAGCAAGAAGCTTGACCTTAAGGAAGGTTCCAATAAAGAAGAGCTCGAAAGAGCAATGGAAGGAAATATTATAGAGGAAACTTTACTTGTAGGCAAATACGGGAGGTGAGGTTATGAACAGGCTCAATGTGAAAGCTCTTGCAATCGCGCTTGGCTCGGCCTGGGCGTTTATAATCTTCTGCGTAGGTATAACGTCCATACTGGGGTGGGGTAATGCTTTTGTTGAGATGATGTCCTCTGTATATATAGGCTATAAACCGGGGATATTAGGCGCTTTTATAGGTATCCCGTGGGGATTTTTTGACGGCGCCGTGTGCGGGCTCATAATCGCCTGGGTGTACAACAAAGTAGCCGGGAAGGGAAAATAAATATTGAAGGTTTCTGATATCGCAAAGATGATAGACCATTCACTGCTTCATCCTACAGTCAGTGATAAGGATATAAAAGAGGGATGCAGGCTTGCTTTGGAATATAATGTTGCCTCTGTGTGTGTTAAACCGTATGCGGTAAGTATTGCAAAGGAAATACTTTACGGCTCTGATGTGGCTATCGGTACGGTGGTTGGTTTTCCTCACGGCAACAGCCGCATAGAAGTGAAGGCTCTTGAGGCGGAGATGGCTCTTGAGGATGGTGCGGTTGAGCTTGACATGGTTGTGAATATCGGCAAGGTAATAAGCGGGGACTGGGACTATGTTAAAAAAGAAATAAACATGCTTTCATACGTGACCCACATGAAGGGCGGGATACTAAAGGTAATATTTGAGAACGATTTTCTCTCTAAGGATGAGCTTAAGATAAAACTGTGTAAAATATGTTCTGAGGCAAAGGCTGATTTTGTAAAGACATCCACGGGATACGGGTTTGTGAAGCAGGGTAACGGTTTTTATTCATACAAGGGAGCTGTCGCAGGGGATGTAGTACTTATGAGAAAAAACAGCGCTGGCGATATTAAGATAAAAGCGGCAGGCGGTGTACGTACACTTGATGAATTGCTTAAGTTCAAGGAACTTGGTGTTGATAGGGTTGGAGCAAGTGCCACGAAGGAAATACTTGAAGAAGCTAAACAATGTTTCGGGGATGGTGAATAAATGCAGGTAAAAGAGGGAAGGGTTTTTATAGGAAGGCTTGATCATGAAGGTGATCTTTTGGATAGTTTGACGTCGGTTTGCAAGGAAAATAACATAAAACTGGGAGTGTTTAGCGTCATAGGAGCAGTGCGAGGGGCGAAACTGGGATTCTACGATCAGGAGCAGAAGAAGTACGAAGAAAGAATAAATATAAAAAAAAAGCTTGAAATTACTTCCTGTAATGGTAATATATCTTTAATAGATTCGGATATATTCGTCCATTCGCATATTACCCTTGTGGATCGTGAGGGTAACTGTTACGGCGGACACCTTATGCCCGGCTCGCGCATATTTGCGGCCGAGTATTATATAAAAGAGCTTACAGGCGCTGTTCTTGCAAGAAAGAACGATCCCGAAACGGGACTCAGTCTTTGGGAAAAATAAAACATACCAGGAAACGGGGGGACTATGACAAACAAAACAAGGGTATTCATGATCGATGATTCCATGTTTGTTCTTAGCATGATAGAAGGGATGCTTGAGGGTACGGAATTTGCGGTAGTCGGAACCGCGACTACCGGGAAAAAGGGAATAACCCAGTGCAATGACCTCAAACCAGATATAGTGCTTCTTGATATCGTGCTTCCTGACAGGCTCGGAAGCGATATAATAACCGATCTCGTGAAGATGGATCCCAGGCCCTCTGTCATAATGGTAAGTTCTCTGGGCACACAGGGCAAGGTCGTTGAGTGTCTTAAGAAGGGCGCAAGCCATTTTATAACAAAGCCTTTTGAGCAGGCGGTGCTTCTTGAGACCCTCAGGGAATACAAGCAGCAAGGCAGGGTTCCGCTGGTCAAGCCGAGTCTTAACCTGTCCCTTGCGAGCATGAACCTGGGCATGAAATTCTTCGAGATACACGTCGGCATGAAATTCTTTGGTCAGCATTTGATGGAGAAGGGCCTGATAAACAAGGAACAGCTGCTGGATGCCATCGAACACCAGAGAAAGATAAACAAGACCATAGAGCAAATATGTGTTGAGAAAGGGCTTTTGAGCAAGCCGGAGATACAGAGGGTACACGAGATACAGAAAGCTGACCTCGACAAGGAATTCAACGAAATAGTTTTGCTTGAGGGATTCATGACAAAGACCGACCTTGACAAGGTGATAGAGGAATACCAGAAGAACTGGACGTATTTAGGTGAAGCTCTTGTAAAGACCAGGGCGCTTAGCTACAACCAGCTTGCCGAGATGCTCAAGGAATACCGCGAGGACCAGGAGAAGGACGGCTGGGAGATAGGGACAAAGCTCGCAAGCGTAAAGAACAACCTTATCGTTAAGACATTTGTGAACTTCACGATGAAGATATTCCACAAGATAATAAAAGAGCCGGTAAAATTAAAGGAATGCGCGGACGGTATAGAGCACTTCAAGGTTAGAAACTACACCATACAGCAGAAACTCCGTGGTGACATGGTCCTTTACTTTGTCGTTAACATAGCCGATGACATAGCTCTTAGAATATGTAATGCGCTCTTCGGAAAAGAGATAACAGAAATAGGGGATATGGAAATAGATGCGCTCAAGGAATTCTTAAACGTCATAAGCGGCAACTGCTGCTCCAAGCTAAGCAACATAGGAATTAACATAGAGACAACGCCTCCCGAGTTCTACGACAACCGCAAGGAGGTGCAGTACACCCTGCCCCAGAAGATGCAGAACGCCATAGCGCTTGTCATATCCGGTATAGGCGACTTTGATCTCCTCATAATGAGGGAGCACTAAGCGGAAGCCTCCTCGGTAAAGGCACCCTCAAAAAAGACGAAGATGAATAAGGCGCAAGAAGAGATCATTTGATGAAGAAACTACTGCTTCTGTCACTTTTTATATTTATCACGGGATGTTCCCCCGGTCAGCAATCAAAACTTAAGACCGGGGATATTATATTCCAGAAGAGAATGACCCCCGGGTCTGTCATGTTCGGCCAGGCGACTAAGAGCGAGTACTCCCACATGGGTATGATCTATATGCTGGAAGCTCAGCCGTTCGTGTTTGAAGTTGTTGAGCTTGTGACGCTTACACCGCTTGATGACTGGGTAAGAAAGGGCGAGGGAAAACTCTATACTGTCAAACGCTTAAAAAATGCCGAAGAGGTCTTTAAGGAAGATGTTCTAGAGAAACTGGAAGCCTTCGCGGATGTACTCATGGCCGGTTTCAGCGACCCGTATTTCGAGTGGACGGATGAAGGGTATTATCCTTCGGAGCTCGTTTGGAAAGTGTATGAGACTATAGCAGAGACAGAGCTCTGTCCCCTTAAGAAAATAAAGGACCTGGATTTTACTAACGAGGCGTTTGCCAGGATGATGGAAGAGTACTACAAGGGTAAGATACCAATGGATGAAAACATGGTATTGCCCTCGGATATATTAAATTCAGAAAAACTAATGAGCGTGGAATAAAATTTCAGACAGACAAGAAAGAGCCGTAAAGATTTGGACGTCTTTACGGCTTTTCTTTTTCAGGGCTTGGTGTTTTCAGTACGGCATTTCGGGTGCGTAGTTCGGGAACGGGTCCGGCAGCGGCTGGACCTTGGCGAAGTCGTAGTAGATTATTACGGCTTTCTTAGCCTTGTACATTCCCTGGTCGTAGTTGAAATGCACTCTCGTGACCGGATGTGATTCTCTTTCTCCCATGCCTGTCCCCGCCTTCATCTCATCGGCAGCCATTTCCTCTCTTTCCGCCGAGGGCGCGCACCGCTGTTTCTTCGCGTCAGACATTCCCGGGAAGGAGTTGTGCTTTCTCGTGTACTCGTAAAGGGGGTGTTGTTCGAAGTAGTCTTCCAGCTCCCGCCTGTTCCAGAAGTATGCTGCCCCGATAACACCGCAGTTAACCGAGAGGTCCCTTCCCCAGCTGTTTGACTGCCACTTCGCGTAGGATGCTTCTTTTCCTGTAAAGAAAAAGCGGCGCGCGTCGGATCCTGTCACCTGCCAGCCCCTGATGGTGACATAGGAATAAGGATCTATTATCCATTTTGAACCGTCTGAGGGTTTTGACGGCTCTCCTGTTATCGAATTAAGGCCGTCTATTGTAAGGTTTACCGCCACCCTTACCGGCAGCGGGTTGTGGAGCCTTATGCTGTAGCGCTCCTCGGGCTTTGCGGTAATGAAAGGCCTGCCGTCTTTACTGGTCTCGTATTTTCTGCCGGTCTCGTCGCTTATGACCTCGACGAGGAAGTTGTAGCCGTGATCGCGTTTCTCGTATCTGACTATGCCGTCTCTTATAATCTTGGTTCTGCAGTTCACCGGAGAGTACTGCGAGGCCGCCTGCGAGGGTCTTGGGATGAGGGTGCTGATGATGCTTGCGATAAGTAATATTGCTGTTTTTTTCATGGTGTTTTTCCTTTCCTTTCGATATTTTTTTTGCAAGCGCTGAGGGCCCTTTTCTCGCGCTTACACATGTTAGACACCACAGGAAAAAGTTTGTTCCGTTAAAAAAAGAAAAAAATTGACTTTTTATTGGAGTTGTAGTAGAGTGGGTTTAACAGGAAGAAAACAGGGAGTACAAAAAAAAGAGGGCAGGATATTATTCCTGCCCTCTTATATTATACGGGTTCTTTGTTACCAGATGTTGTAAGCCGTTCCCCAGGATGTGTCAACGGGAGCTCCTACGGAAGTGTCTGTCGAATAATGATTTATGCAAACCCTGCCGTTTACAGAGTCATATACCCAGCCGCCTGTGCCGGTTATGACACTGTCGCGGTCTATCGGACTGTCATTTAGATTTAGGGTGGCATATTCCCAGTTCCTACTGCGGGTAAAAGGCTCAATAGGGATGCGTTCTATGAAACGCTCGAAACTTACGTCAATCTGTGACCCGTCCCAGAGATAATCAAGATCCTGCGGGTAGATGCTGCTTCTGGACTTGCCCCTGTATGTTTCAAGGACATTTCTCATGGTGCGCAGGTTGCTTTTTAGACTTGCTTCCTTGCTCTCCTGTGTCGCTCCCGCAAAACGTGCTATGACAATGGCTGCTAAAATTCCTAAAATAACTATAACGATTAATAATTCCACAAGGGTGAAGCCACTGTCATTTTTGGGCTTGAACTTCAAAATGTTCACCCCCTTTACTTTGGGCGGGTATAATATTTTGGATTATACCTCTCTATTATAAGTATAGCACTAAATCGGTCGTCGGTCAATTAGTAGTCTATCATAAATAGTTCTTGAAGGCAAGAGGAATTTTTGGTATATTCTAGTAAAATAAAGTATTTTAAGGAGCATATATGAAAAAAGCTATAATTACCGGGGCCAGTTCGGGCATAGGTATGGAACTTGCTAGGGTTCTCTCTGAGAATGGATACATTCTGGGCCTCGCGGCAAGAAGAAAAGAGCTTCTTGAGAATCTAAGCGGCAAGCTCCCGAACCAGTCATATGTAAGGGAGATGGATGTTACCAAACCAAAAGATGCTGTCAAGGGCTTCAGGGAACTTGTAAAGCAGCTCGGGGGCCTTGACCTTGTTGTTATAAACGCGGGTATGAGCATAACCAATTATGATCTTGACCCGAAACCTGAGCAGCAGATGATAGATGTCAACGTATCTGGTTTTGTAACAATAGCTATTGAGGCCGTGAAGTTCTTCGAGAAGCAGGAATCGGGACATATAGTGGGAATATCCTCTATAGCGGCTCTTCGCGGAAATGACAGGGCCCCGGCATACAATGCTTCCAAGGCCTTCGTGTCAAATTACATGGACGGGCTCAGGAAAAAGATGGAGAGGGCCGCTCACAGCATAGCGGTTACCGATATACAGCCGGGATTCGTGGATACTCCCATGATAGAAGGAAAGACGGCATTCTGGGTGGCCCCGGCAAGAAAAGCGGCGCAGCAGATATTTAGAGCCATAAAGAAAAGAAAAAAGCACGCCTATATAACCACCAGGTGGCGCCTAATCGCCTGGCTCCTCAAACTCCTCCCTGATACAATATATAATAAAGTATAATGTACTATATATTTTATATCCTAATATATATAAAATATATATTGACAGAGAATGGGGTTATCTGGTATAACCCATTCTTACCTGCTTATAAAACATGTTTATATGTAAGGAGCCTACCATGAAGGCACCGAAAATCCTTTTTATAGTAGTGGTCCTTTTAATCTGCGCTCAGGTTACAGTCGCTGATGAGCTAATAAAGCTCTCGCTTTCCCAGTGCATTGAGCTTGGCGTCACCAATAACCTCTCCTTAAAGAAAGCCAACTACGATGTCCTATCGGCAGAGGAATCCGCACTGCGGGCCCGCTCAATGTACGAGCCCTCTGTAAGCGCAAGCGGCGGGAGAACCGATGCCAGGAGCCCTATAACAACCCCAACCTTCGGTGACTGGATAAGAACCGATTCACTCAGCCTGGGTATTAACAAGAAGATCGACTACCTGGGCGGACTGCTCAGCCTTGGCTGGGAAAACGAAAAATCCGACGCCCACACTTCACTTACCGGCATAGACCCTTCATACGAATCCATCATGAGCGCCGCTTATTCGCAACCTCTGGTCAATAATGCGCTCGGCTCAAACGACAGGAAAGCAATCAGGCTTGCCGATCTCGGAGAGTCCGTTGCCCGGCTCTCATTGAACTCGCAGAGAAATATTCTCATAAACACCATAGAGAACGCGTATGCTGAGCTGGATTTCGCCAAGAAGAACCTCGGAGTGCAGAAGGCGTTCCTTGAACGCGCGAAAAAGCTCCTTGCGGTAAATAAACAAAAGCTCAAAGACGGGATCATAGAGGAAGTGGATGTCATAGCCACCGAGGCCGCGGTAACGCTGAGGGAGGCTTCCATTCTCCTCGCGGAGGATGCAGCAAAGAACTCAAAAGACGCCCTGATAAACCTCATAGGACTCAGCTATGATGACAAGTATGAGTTTGCCGACATGGGGTCGCAGGAAGGGTTTACTCACATGGAAGTGGTTGAGCAGGATATGATAACAAGAGCGCTTGCCAGAAGGCCTGACATAGCGATACTGGAGCAGTCCATAAGGGTGGCGGAGCTTTCAATGAATATCGCAAAGAACGAAAAAATGCCGGTATTGGACCTAGACGCCCGGTACAGCCTTTCCGGATACGGCGATGACTGGGATGCTGATTACAAATCGCTTGAGCCCTCGTGGTATCTGGGGTTAAGCCTTACGTTTTTTCCTTTGAGCAAATACTCGGGAAGCACTTTCAGGGCATCCGAGTACGCCTATTCAAGAACCCGCGCGGAGTTTGAGGAAAAAAGGCTCGCTGTTGTGACCGAGGCAAAAGCTCTAACGCGCAAGGTAAACACCCAGGCTCTCTACGTGCAGGCGTCTATGAAGGCGAGAGAACTCCAAAAGAGAAAACTAAAGCTCGAAGAAGACAAATTCAACCAGGGCCGCTCTTCCATACAGTGGCTTTTGAACTTCCAGGATGACTTGAGTAATTCCGAGGTGCAGGTACACAGGGCTCTGACTGACTACCACAGGGCGCAGTCCGATCTTAAATTAGTTACAGGTGACACAAGATGAGTCTTGCAAGATTTTCGGTAAACCAGAAGGTACTGGTAAATATTATAACTTTCCTGGCGATCGTCGTGGGAGCGTACACTGCGTTTAACATGCAGCGGGAGGCGATGCCTGATATAAGCCTCAACTACGCTTTCGTGCAGACGGTTTACCCAGGCGCTTCGCCGCAGGAAGTGGAGAAGCTTGTCACCATACCCGTAGAGGATGCCATAAAGGGAATAGATGAAATTGATACCTATAACTCGGTGTCGCGTGAAGGTGTTTCATTTGTATTCATAGAGCTGGACCCTGATATTTCCGAACAGAAAACAGAAAGCGTCATAAATAACATAGCAAGGGAAGTGGACAAGATTAAGCTCCCGGATGATGCCGAGGATCCCAATGTTGATAAGCTTAACATCCACCCGCCCCTTATAGAGATATCATTCACCGGCGAGGACATGCCCGAGGAGGAGCTGCGCGAGTACGTCAGGGGTTTCGAGGATATACTAAAGAATATGGAAGGGGTTGCCTCCGTAGAAAGGATAGGATGGCGCGATAAGGAAGTGAGTATCGAGGTTAACCCGGATGACTTAGAGAGTTATTACATATCCCTTGCCCAGGTGATACGCAGCATAGAGAACCAGCATGTTAACCTGCCCGGAGGGAAATTAAAAGACGGCAGCAAGGAGATAATAATCCGCACGGTAGGCGAGCTGGATTCCGCTAAGGAATTCAAAGAGGTAATAGTAAGGACCAACGCGGACGGCAGGTACATATCCGTGGGCGATGTCGCCAAGGTAAATGAAACATTCGAAGAAAGAATGCGCATATACAAGACCGACGGGAAGGTCTCCATAAATCTTCTTCCGAAGAAGAAAAAAAGCGGCGATACCATAACAATAGTGGACCAGATAAAGAAGGAGATAAAGAGCTACAGGAAAGTGGTTCCGAAAAATGTTTCGGTAGACACCCTCTTTGACATGGCGTTCTACGTAGAGCGGCGCCTTAACGTGCTTACCAACAACGGCCTGATGGGGCTGGGGCTTTTGTTGTTGACGCTTCTTGTTTTCCTTAACGTGCGTATTGCACTTGTAACGGCAGTGGGCATACCTTTTGCATTCCTGTCCGCGCTTCTTATGATGAGTTTCTTCGGTGTCACGCTCAATCTTATAACCATGTTCGGCCTCATAATGGTGGTCGGTATGATAGTTGACGATGCCATAGTGGTCAGCGAGAACGCGTACCGTTACATGGAAAAGGGCATGCCGATAAGAGAGGCGGCGATAAAGGGAGCCGAGGAAGTTGCGGCTCCTGTAACAACGACTATCTTAACCACTGCGGCGGCGTTTCTGCCTCTCATGTTCATATCCGGCATAATGGGCAAGTACCTGCGCTTCTTCCCGATGGGCGTCATATTCTGCCTGGTAGCTTCTCTCTTCGAGGCGCTTATCATACTCCCGTCTCATTTGGCGGAATGGATAAGTCCGCTAAAAGGCAAGGAACACTTTGAAGAAGAGAAGCACGATGCGTGCCCCGTCAACTCAAGACCTCTCTTTTCCAAGATTATATGCTTCCCGCTCAAAGCCGTAAAGACAGTCGGCCACTACCTGTTCTCAAACGAGCGAAAGGGGAGCGACGCGGCTTGGTTCCAGAAGCTTCTCGGGACGTACAAGCGCCTGCTTAACTTCAGCATAGCAAGAAGATACCTTTTAACCGGGCTTGCGGGTCTTGTTCTTGTAGTTTCAATTACGGCATCGGTTCTTTTTATGCCGTTTAACCTTTTCCCGAGCCTTGTAGAGATATTCTATGTGAGGATAGAGACCCCGGAAGGCACATCCCTTGAGGGAACAAATGAACCTATCTCCGCAATCGAGCAGATAATCCTTGATCTGCCGGACAAGGAGATAGAAAACGTTACTACGACGGTCGGTTTCTCCGGGGAGATAGGCGGAGGTCCCTTTGACAAGCACGGCAGCAAGTACGCCCAGTGCGTGGTATACCTGACACCGCACAATGCAAGGAAGAGGGGAGCCGAGAAGATCATGTCCGAGATACGCAAGGGCATAGAAAAGAGCAATATACCCAATATCGTGACATTCTCGGTGGAGGCCGTGCGGGACGGGCCTCCTGTCGGAAAACCCGTCTCTGTCCAGGTGCGCGGTGATGATTACAAGATACTGGATGAGGTGTCCAAAGAAATTCAGGCATACCTGGCTACTGTATCCGGAGTGAAGGACATCCGGGCCAATTACGAGCTTGACAAGGAAGAGATAAGAGTAAGCGTCGACAAAAAGGAAGCAGCGAGGCTTGGGCTGAGCGTGAGGCAGGTTGCCTCCACCATACGATACGCCTTCCAGGGCGGAGTGGCTACCACAATGAGAAAGGGCGACGAGGACATAGACGTTATCGTGAGGCTTCCCGAAAAGTTCACCCAGGACATAGAAACACTCAAAAACCTTACCATACCAAACAACCAGGAAAGGCTTATAAAACTGAGCCGCGTGGCGTCTTTTTCCAAGAGCCAGGGCATAATGAGTTTTGACCACGATGATGGCATCAGGACGATAACGGTCACCGCGAACGTGGAGAAGGAAGTAATCACGGCTGTTGAGGCCAACAGGCTCCTTATTGACAAGTTCGCGGATATTCCCGAGCGTTTCCCCGGCTATTACATGAAAGCGGGCGGCGAGTGGGAAGACACGGCAGAATCCATCCGCTCCATGTTCAAGGCGTTCCTTGTAGCGTTTCTTCTGATATACATGATACTGGCGACACAGTTCAGGTCATTCGTTCAGCCGCTCGTGATCATGACCTCCATTCCATTCGGGATAATAGGAGTGATTATTGCCCTTGCTGCGCACGGCGAGCCCATAAGCCTTATGGCCATGTTCGGTGTAATAGGGCTGACGGGTGTTGTTGTAAATGACGCCCTCATACTCGTTGATTTCATAAACAAGCGCAGGGAAAAAGGACTTAGTCCGATAGACGCGGTAAAGGAAGCCGGCGCTGTCAGGCTAAGGCCCATCCTTCTTACATCCATCACCACCATTATAGCTCTTATGCCTCTTATATACGGCATAGGCGGCGAAGAGCCGTTCATGCTTCCTTCGGCCATAGCCATGGCATACGGGCTTCTGGCGGCGACATTTTTGACACTCGTCATAGTGCCTTGCGTTTATTTGATAGTTGAGGATATGGTGTGCCTGGTGGGCAAGAGAAAGGCGAAGAGAGCGCTGAAGGAATGTTTCGGGAATACAAATAATACCTGATAAAGAGGTTTAGTAATATAAAATATTCTGACGGGTTATAGGGATTTTTTAAGCCGCAGAAGGCAGTAACTTATCAAACAAAAAGGGAGGTGTGTAATATGCCGTACGATCCAAATTTGGATGCGAAGCTGTTCACGAAGGCCTTTGAGAGCGAGACCGACCGCGTAAGCGTCAATGTCTACTCCTACAACAAGGGTCAGAAAAAGATCCAGATCTCACGTGAGAGCAAGGACGCGGAAGGAGAGTATCGTTTCGCGAAGCTTGGAAGACTCACCAGGGAAGAATCTGAAGCCATTATCCCGCTTTTGCAGGAAGCACTAGGACACATGGGATAAGAGGTCCAAGAATATACGGGGGGATGATGCATGTACAGGGAAAAGATCAGGGTACTTGACTGCACCATCCGTGACGGGGGACTCATAAACAACCACGACTTCGAGCCCGGATTCGTGAGGGAAGTCTACAAGGCGATTTCCGCAGCCGGTGTTGATTACATTGAACTAGGCTACAGGAACTCCTCGAAGCTTTTCTCAAGCGATGAATACGGGCTTTGGAAGTTCTCGACCGATGAGGAGATAAAAAAGGTAATTGACGGTGTAGAGTCAAATACCAAGATCTCCTTGATGGTTGATGTCGGCCGTGTTGAACTCGATGACATAAAACCAAAGTCAGAGAGCCCGGTTGATATGTTCAGGGTTGCTTCCTACGTCAAGGATGTTGACAAGGCAATACACATGGTGAACAGTTTCCATGATAAGGGCTACGAGACCACCATAAACATCATGGCCATATCGCGCGACCAGGGGCCGGAGCTGGAAGAAGCCCTGCAGCAGCTCGAGGAAGAGGCCAGGGTGGATGTGGTCTATATTGTTGACAGTTTCGGCGCTCTTTACCAGGAGCCTGTCGAACACCTGGTTAAACTCGCCAGGAAGATCCTCAAGACCAAGGAGATCGGTTTTCACGGGCACACCCACCAGCAGCTCGCGTTCGGGAACACCATAGAGGCTATCATACATGACGCGAATTACCTTGACGCGACTGTTTTCGGAATAGGCCGCGCGGCAGGAAACTGTCCGCTGGAGCTTTTAATCGGTTTTCTTAAGAATCCGAAGTTCGACATAAGGCCTGTACTGGATTTGATATCAAAGGAGCTTGTGCCTCTGAGGGACCAGATAGAGTGGGGCTACATTATACCCTATGCCATAGCCGGCATGATGAACGAGCACCCACGTGCTGCCATGGCTCTTAGAAAAACAGAGAAAAAGGAAAACTACCGCGAGTTTTACGAGAGCCTGACTAACACAGGGCTTGATTGAGGGATCTTGCAATGGATATTTCGCGTTTCAGGAAACTCCCGCTCATGGGTATAATGCGGGGTGTGCCTGCCGAAGCCGCAGAGCCTGTTTGCGAGGCCGTGGTTGAATCAGGCCTTGAGACTCTCGAGGTCGCAATGAACACGCCTGATGCGCCCGAGGTATTAAGGCGCATGGTCAAGGCCGCTGGGGAAAGGCTTACAATCGGCGCGGGTACGGTTATAAATGAGAAGACCCTTCATGCGGCGCTTGAATGCGGGGCTACTTTTATAGTCCTGCCGGTTGTTGTCCCGGAGGTTGTATCGCATTGCGTGAGACAGAAAATACCGGTGTTCCCGGGGGCTCTTACGCCTTCTGAGATATACAGGGCGGCATCATGCGGCGCGACCATGGTGAAGGTCTTTCCGGCCAGGTGCTTTGGGCCCGACTATTTTAGAGAAATAAAAGGGCCGCTCAATGATATAGATCTCTTGGCTTGTGGCGGGGTGGGAAGCGATAATATAAGATCTTTCTTTAACGCGGGTGCCTCTGCTGTTGCTTTCGGAGGACGCGCGTTTCGCAAAGACTGGATAGAAAAGAAAGAGTTTAGCCGCATAACTGATTATATTAAGGCTCTCATAGAAGCCTTTAGAAAATAGAGAAGGAGCACTTATGCCGATTGTTACCATTGAGATGTTCGAAGGAAGAAGCGTCGAGCAGAAGAAGAAGACGGCAAAGGAAGTGACCAAAGTTGTCGCTGGTGGTGTGGGATGCACGGAGAATGATGTCATAGTGCTTTTTCGCGATATCCCGAAGCAGAACTGGGCTATGGGCGGAGAGCTTGCCAGCGAGAAGTAGGAAGTCCCCGTAGGAGGTATATATCCGTGATAAAGATATACAGGTGGGTGATATATTCCGGGTGGGCTACTTTTGTTTTCCTTGCGGCTACGGCAGTGATTGGGATTACCAGGCTTAATTTCGCGCTGCACAAGTTGTTCGGGATACTGACTTTTGTGGCGGCTGTTGTACATGTAGCGCTTGCTATATACAAATCAAGGCTCATGAAAAGGAGTTAGTTATGAGAAAAGTACTTATTGCGGTCGCAGCTGTTGTTCTTTTTGCCAACACGGCGCTCGCTCATCCGCCGTTAAATGTGGACATCAAGCAGACAAAAACCATGATAAACGTTACGGTCAATCATCCGGTCGGCGATCCCAAAACACACTACATAGGAAGAATAGAGGTCATGGTGAACGACAATAAAGTGATTACGCAGAGATTCTTCATGCAGACCGGCAATGTGCAGATAGCCGTCTATAACATACCTTCAATCAAAAAAGGCGACAAGCTCATGGTGAGGGCTTACTGCAACAAGTCCGGCGACCTAACCAATATGATACAGGCAAAGTAATGTGAGGGGGAATTTTTATGGATATTTACGTATGTGATGCCGGTGTATTCGGCTCATACGGGTGGGGCGGCGGTGCGACTGCGCAGATAACAAAGCTCCTGAAAGAGAACGGCATAAACACCATGGCCGATGAGCTCAAAGTCCAGTATGTTCCAAATGAAGAGGAAATAAAACGCTCC
>JBDRDD010000004.1:0-120556 GCA_043821115.1 bacterium
GCAAGAAAAATTGTCCCCAGCAGGCGATAGAAGGTGAACTTAAAAAACATCACTCAATAGTACAGGATAAGTGTATAAAATGTGACATTTGTTACGATGTATGCAAATTCAATGCAGTGATTAAGACAACGGGGGGTGGAAATGCCTAAAATAACAATTGACGGTATTGATTTTGACGCTCCCAAAGGTTGGACAATACTTGATGTGGCAAAGTTTTTAGGATTGGAGATTCCCACCCTTTGCTACAATGAGGGACTTTCTGTCTGGGGCGGATGCCGTTTGTGTATAGTAGAAATAGGCACAGGCAAAAGAACCAAACTTGTCACCTCGTGCACCTACCCTGCTGAAGAAAATCTTGTGGTAAAAACCGCTACAAAACGGGTTATTGATACAAGAAAGATGATACTGGAGCTTCTCATAGCTCAGTGTCCCTCATCCAAGGTTTTACAGGATATGGCATCAAAAATGGGTTTGGACCGGGTTAGATTTAAGCCTAAGCGAGAGGATTGTATATCCTGCGGACTGTGCGTAAGGATGTGTGAAGAACAGATGATGGCAAAGGCTATAGGATTTGTTAATAGGGGGGATAAACTAAAAATTACCACGCCATTTGATATAACTTCGGAGGAATGCCGAAGATGTGGCGGGTGTATGTACATCTGTCCAGTCTGCACATTAAGATGTGAAGGGTCTGACGCGGAAAATGTGCTATGCGGCAGATGTTATAATGAACTTCAGCCAACATGTCTGGATTCTTACGATAACTATAGTTGCTGGATGGGATTAAAAGGTGAATGTGGAACGTGTGAAAGAGAAGAACCGGAAAAGGAGGTTTAAGAATGGGATTTGGAAAAATTAATGCAACAGCAGCAACCTTGACGAAGAACAGGACAGAAGATGCTATTGTACCGATAAGCGGGCTTTGTGCTACCTGTGTGGATGGCTGTATCGGTATGTGCGAAGTAGGAAGATCGGCATACAGGGGAACAGAAGTTATATACCCTCAGCCATATGGCATTATGACATCGGCTGGTGAAAAAAGATACCCTGTGGACCTGTCCCATTTTACACTACTGGGTTCCTGCAGAGGCGCATACGGAGTAGAACTGGATTCTGACAAAGCTCTATTCACTAATGTTAATCTTGAGCAAAGGATAGGGCATGATAAAGGTATAAAATTAAAGCTACCCATTGTTATTCCTGGGCTTGGCTCAACGGCTATAGCCCAAAATAACTGGGAAGGGCTTGCCATTGGTGCTGCGCTTTCCGGCATAATAGTTACAATTGGCGAAAATGTATGCGGCATGGATAAAGAAGCTAAAATAAAAAACGGGAAAGTTGTGCGCTCTCCTGAACTGGAAAGAAGGGTTGGACTCTTCAAGAAATGGCAGCAGGATGATTATGGTGCCATTGCTGTACAGGCGAATGTTGAAGATACAAAACTCGGGGTACATGAATATGCAATAAATAAGTTAGGTATTGAAATAGTAGAGCTCAAGTGGGGACAGGGAGCAAAAGATATCGGCGGCGAAGTAAAGATAAAAGAGTTAGATCGTGCCCAGATGCTAAAAGACAGAGGTTACGTTGTATTACCCGATCCTCATGACCCTGATATCATAAAGGCCTTTAATGACGGCTCTTTTCATGAATTTGAACGCCATTCAAGAATTGGCATGGTTACCGAAGAGAGTTTCTGTAAAAGGGTAAAAGAGTTAAGGGCTATAGGTGCAAAATATATTTTCTTAAAGACAGGTGCATACAGACCTGCGGATTTAGCACTTGCTGTAAAATGTGCATCCGAAGCAAAGATTGACTTGCTGACTGTAGATGCAGCAGGTGGCGGAACAGGAATGAGTCCGTGGAGGATGATGTGTGAATGGGGTGTGCCGGGTGTTGAACTCTGGTCACTTCTCTATAAATACCTGGATAAATTAGCAAAGAAAGGTAAACACATCCCTGACGTTGCAATTGCCGGTGGATTTACATTGGAAGACCAGATTTTTAAGGGACTGGCATTGGGATCACCATACTTTAAGCTAATTGGCATGGCAAGGGCACCGCTTACTGCTGCGATGGTGGGAAAAAATATAGGCAAAAAAATAGAAAAAGGTGAAACGCCTGTATATGTAACACGTTTTGGACGAACGAAAGATGAGATATTTATGACTGCCCAGGAACTCCGGCATAAATTCGGTGATAGATTTGAGTCGATTCCCACAGGTGCTATCGGACTTTATACCTATATGAAGAGACTCGAACAAGGGACAAGGCAGATTATGTGTGGTTCAAGAAAATTTGCTTTAGAACACATCTCGCGGGATGATATTGCTACTTTGACTCGTGAATCAAGTCAGATAAGCGGTATCCAGTACGTAATGGACTGCGACAAAGAAGAAGCAGAAAAAATTCTTGGCAAATGACAGTTATGGAAGCAGAAATTTTATTAAAGAAAAAGGTGAAAAAATAATGAGAAATATAACAGTGAAAGAATTTATGAACAATGTAATAGCAAGGAATCCCGGTGAGGTTGAATTTCATCAGGCAGTAGAAGAAGTCGTTGAATCGGTAATAGGATTTTTGAAGAAAAACCCGAAGTACTTAAAAGCCAAAATCCTCGAGAGAATGGTTGAGCCGGAAAGGGTTATAATGTTCCGTGTTCCATGGATGGATGACAAAGGCGAAATTCATGTTAATAGAGGAATCCGTATTCAGATGAACAGCGCAATTGGACCATGTAAAGGCGGACTTCGTTTTCATCCAAGTGTAAATCTAGGCATTCTAAAGTTTCTTGCTTTCGAGCAGGTATTTAAGAACAGTCTTACAACGCTTTCTATGGGCGGCGGTAAAGGCGGTTCGGATTTTGACCCCAAGGGGAAATCCGATAATGAAGTTATGAGATTCTGCCAGAGCTTTATGACAGAGCTCGCAAGACATGTTGGTCCTGATAGAGATATACCGGCAGGAGATATAGGTGTTGGCGGACGTGAGATAGGCTACCTTTTCGGCCAGTATAAAAAACTGCGTAATGAATTTACAGGAGTTCTCACAGGCAAGAACATTAAGTGGGGAGGGAGTTTAATCAGACCTGAAGCTACTGGTTATGGTTGTGTCTATTTTGTCCATGAAATGCTTAAACACAAAGGAGACTCCATCAGTGGTAAAGTCTGCACGGTTTCTGGTTCCGGAAATGTTGCGCAATATACAGTTGCAAAAGTTAATGACTTAGGTGGTAAATGTGTAACATTATCTGATTCCGGCGGATATATATATGATCCTGACGGAATAGATGCTAAAAAATTAGCGTATATCATGGAGCTAAAGAATGTTAAAAGAGGTCGTATAAAGGAATATGCTAAAAAGTTCGGCTGTAAGTATGAGGAAGAAAAACGTCCGTGGAGCGTAAAATGCGATATTGCTTTCCCGAGCGCAACACAGAATGAAATAAGTGGCGAGGATGCAAAAAAATTAGTCAAGAACGGCTGTATTGCTGTAGGAGAAGGCGCTAATATGCCGACAACCCCTGAAGGGATTAAAGTATTCCAGCAAGCTAAAATTCTTTATGGTCCGGGAAAAGCAGCAAATGCGGGCGGAGTTGCGACCTCAGGCCTTGAGATGTCACAGAACAGCCAGAGATTAGCATGGACACGCGAAGAAGTAGATAATAAACTGCGTGAGATAATGATAGCCGTCCACCAGCAGTGTGTCAAATATGGAAAAGAAGGTAATTATATCAACTATGTAAAAGGTGCAAATATTGCCGGATTTGTAAAGGTCGCTGATGCTATGTTAGATCAGGGCTTGGTATAAAAAGGAAAGGAAAATCATATGCCACGAAGAAACGATATCCATAAAGTCTTAATTATAGGCTCGGGTCCTATAATTATAGGTCAGGCTTGTGAATTTGATTATTCAGGAACCCAGGCATGCAAAGCACTAAGAGAAGAAGGATATGAGGTTATTTTAGTCAATTCCAATCCTGCTACAATTATGACTGATCCGGGTATGGCTGATCAAACCTATATTGAGCCGCTTACATTGAAAAGTTTAGAGAAAATCATAGAAAAAGAGAGACCTGATGCCATTCTTCCCAATCTGGGAGGGCAGACAGCCTTAAACCTTGCTGAAAGTCTCTATAAATCCGGCGTATTGAAAAAGTACGGCGTTGAAGTTATAGGCGTTAAAATAGATGCCATTGAACGGGGAGAAGACAGAATTATCTTTAAGCAGACGATGACAAAACTTGGTATTTCTGTGCCGAAGTCAGAACCCTGTACTTCTGTTGAAGAAGCAGAAGAGATAGTGGAAAAACTAGGTTATCCTGTTGTGTTACGTCCTGCTTATACTATGGGCGGAACCGGTAGCGGAATAGCATACAACATAGAAGAGTTAAGAACAATAGTAAATCGCGGACTTGCAGTAAGTCTTGTGCATCAGGTATTAGTTGAAGAATCCGTTCTAGGGTGGGAAGAGCTGGAACTTGAGGTTGTAAGGGACCAGAAAAATCAGAAGATTACAGTCTGTTTTATCGAAAATGTTGATGCAATGGGTGTTCATACAGGTGACAGCTTCTGTACCGCGCCGATGCTTACCGTACCTGAACCTTTACAAAAACGTATGCAGGATCTTTCATACAAGATTGTTGACGCCATAGGAGTTGTAGGAGGAACGAATGTACAGTTTGCTCATAATCCCAAAGACGACAGACTTGTTGTCATAGAGATTAACCCAAGAACGTCTCGTTCTTCAGCGCTTGCTTCTAAAGCAACCGGTTTTCCGATAGCCAGTATCTCTACCAAACTTGCAACAGGTATAACCATGGATGAAATTCCTTATTGGAGAAAAGGTACATTGGAGAAATATGAACCGTGGGGAGATTATGTTGTAATTAAATTTGCCAGATGGGCCTTTGAGAAATTTCCTAAAGCAAAAGATATACTGGGAACACAGATGAAGGCAGTCGGCGAGGTAATGAGTATAGCCAAAACATTTAAGGAATCATTTCAAAAATCCATACGGTCTCTTGAAATAAAAAGATACGGACTTGGGGGAGCTAAGGATTTCCAGACACTTTCGTTGGAACAATTAAAAGCAAAATTAGCCCAACCTTCCAGTGAGCGCGTATTTCTGATCTATGAAGCCTTGCGTAAGGGAATGAGTGTAGAGGCTTTGCAAGAATTAACTTACATCGGACGCTGGTTTATCAACGAAATGAAAGAACTTGTAGAATTTGAAGAGGAATTATTGAAATATACATGGAAAAATCTTCCGGATGAAAAACTCGCCAAGGCAAAAGAGTGGGGTTTTTCTGATAGATACTTAGCCGGCCTT
Source organism: bacterium (assembly GCA_043821115.1). GTDB lineage: Bacteria > CAYTYR01 > UBA6262 > DAOVJB01 > DAOVJB01 > JBDRDD01. The sequence continues at coordinate 5,329 of JBDRDD010000004.1, forward strand.
TTTAATGTAAGGGAAAAAGATGTTAGAAATAAAAGACTTAAAATCGGCAAAAAAGTAGCATATGAGTCGGTTCCTGTAAGTGGTGTAGAGAACGCAGCTTATTATTATTCCACCTATAACGCTGAAGACAAGGTAGAGGTATCTCCTAATAAGAAAATTATGATTTTAGGTGGAGGACCGAACAGAATCGGACAGGGTATTGAATTTGATTACACATGTGTTCATGCGGCTTTTGCCCTGCGTGACGAGAGTTTTGAATCAATCATGGTTAACTGCAATCCTGCAACAGTATCTACGGATTATGATACTTCAGACAAACTCTACTTTGAACCCCTTACGGTTGAAGATGTCCTTGCCATATATGAGAAAGAAAAACCCGAAGGAGTCATTGTACAGTTCGGCGGACAGACACCGCTTAATATAGCCAATGAATTAAAAGAGAACGGAGTCAATATTCTGGGAACATCGCCAGAAAGTATAGATTTTGCTGAAAACAGAGAATGTTTCCGTGAGAAAATGATTGCTCTTGGCGTTCCACAACCTGAAAGCGGCACGGCACGTTCACTGGAAGAAGCCGTTAAGATTGCTAAGAAAATAGGGTATCCTCTTATGGTACGTCCATCTTATGTATTAGGCGGCCGGGGTATGCAGATTGTATATGATGAGACAACGTTGGTAAATTATGCTCGCCAGGCAATCAAGGTAAGCCCTGAACATCCTATGCTTATCGATAGATTCTTAGAACGTGCAATTGAGACTGAAGTAGATGCCCTTTGTGATGGAGAGGATACATTTGTTGCCTCTGTAATGGAACATATAGAACTGGCGGGTGTCCATTCCGGAGATTCCGCATGTGCTATTCCTACAAGAACAATAAAAGAGAAACATCTTAGAACAATAGAAAAATACACTGCCGCTATTGGTAAGGAGTTAAAGGTTGTAGGCTTGATGAACATTCAGTATGCTATATGCGATGATAAGGTTTACATACTTGAGGCTAACCCAAGGGCTTCACGAACAGTTCCTCTGGTATCCAAGATTACAGGAGTTCCGATAGCAAGTATAGCTACAAAGGTGATGATCGGTAAGAAACTGAAGGATTTCCCGGAACTTAAGAAAAAATATAAACTACCGTATGTTGGAGTAAAGGAAGCAGTTTTTCCTTTCAATATGTTTCCGGAGGTAGACCCTTTACTGGGTCCGGAAATGAGAGCCACAGGAGAGGTTATGGGAATTGCAGATACATTTGGTCTTGCGTTTTACAAGGCCGAAGAGGCAGCTGGGACAAAACTCCCATTGGAAGGGAATATTCTCTTAACGGTTGCTGACAGGGATAAACCTTCTCTTGTTCCTATTGCAAAACGGATTAAGAAACTCGGTTTTAATATCTATGCTACAGAAGGTACAAGTTCTTTCTTAAAGGAGAATGGCATAAAAAATACCACAATAAAGAAACTGCATGAGGGAAGGCCTAATATTGCCGATGCAATTAAGAACAAAGAGATCAATCTTATCATTAATACACCCATAGGCCACAGCAGTAAGGACGATGACAGCTATATCCGCATACAGGCAATACAGCATAAAATCTCTTATATTACCTCATTAACTGCTGCTGAGGCCAGTATTGAAGGTATTGAATCCGTAAAGAAAACCAAGACCTTACCAAAATCCCTTCAAGACCACTACAAACAACTTAATTGGAGTAAGGAATGTATAAAGACTCCATAGCAATTTTAGATTTCGGTTCTCAATATACGCACCTTATTGCCCGCAGGGTGAGAGAATGCGGTGTCTATTCTGAGATAATCCCTTATAATATTACAGCAAAGGACCTTCTTGCGCGGTCCCCTAAGGCGATTATTATATCAGGAGGTCCTGCAAGCGTTCTTTCTAATAAAAGTCCGGTATGTGATAAGGCTATATTTAATATGGGGATTCCTGTCTTTGGTATCTGCTACGGTGCACAGCTTATGACAAAGTTTTTGGGCGGAAAGGTTGCCAGGGCAAAAGCAAGAGAATACGGCAGAGCAGTTCTTAAGGTTAAATCTACGAAAGAGATTTTTAAGGATCTCTCTAAGAGAGAGAAAATCTGGATGAGCCACGGTGATAAGATAAGTTCTTTACCAGAAGGTTTTCAGATAATAGGTGCAACCAAGAATTCTCCTGTTGCTGCGATGAGGGATTCCAAGAGGAGATTATATGGCGTGCAGTTTCATCCTGAGGTAGTTCATACACCAAAGGGGAAAAAGATTATAAAGAACTTTGTTGTTGATATTTCAGGATGCAGGACAACATGGAGCGTTAAATCGTTTGTTAAGCAGTCAATAAAAGAGTTAAAAGAAAAAATTTGTGATGAGAAAGTCTTATGTGCCTTAAGCGGCGGAGTAGATTCTTCTGTTATGTCTATACTGCTACATAAAGCCGTTGGCAAAAAGCTGGTTGCTGTTTTTATAGATAACGGCCTGTTGAGAAAAGACGAAGCAAAGCTTGTTAAAAAAAGATTCAGGAATATGTATCATCTCAACTTAAAAGTCATAAATGCCGAAAATATTTTCTTAAAAGGTCTTGCGGGTGTAACGGACCCTGAGAAGAAACGCAAAATAATAGGAAAACTTTTTATAGATATATTCCAGAAAGAGGCCGAAAAATCAGGTTTACCCCGCAGAACCACAAAGGGGTCTATACGGAGCAGAATAAAATTTCTTGCTCAAGGCACATTATATCCGGATGTAATTGAAAGTGTTTCTCCAACAGGAGGTCCGTCGGCAACTATTAAAACACACCATAATGTAGGCGGGCTGCCTAAGAATCTTAAATTTGAATTAATAGAACCCTTAAGAGATCTCTTTAAAGATGAAGTGAGGCTTGTAGGAAAAGAACTTGGCCTTAGCGATGAATTAGTCTGGCGTCATCCATTCCCGGGACCGGGACTTGCGGTAAGGGTTATCGGTGCTCTGACAAAAGAAAAACTTGATATGTTAAAGGAGGCAGACTGGATTGTAATAGATGAGATAAAAAAAGCCGGTTTATACAGGAAGCTCTGGCAGGCATTCTGTGTGCTGCTGCCTGTAAAAACAGTGGGTGTTATGGGCGATGAAAGAACCTATGAGAACGTAATAGCAATAAGAGCAGTTACAAGCGAAGATGCTATGACAGCACACTGGGCAAAACTGCCGTATAATCTGCTTGAGACAGTATCTAACCGCATCATAAACGAAGTCAAAGGCATAAACCGTGTTGTGTATGATATTTCGTCTAAACCTCCCAGTACAATAGAATGGGAATAAAAATAAAAAAAAAGGAGAGTGTATAATGGAAAGTACAGTTAAAGTTGATGTAAAAGTGGCAAAAAATTTAGGCCTTACAGAAGAAGAGTTCCAGCAGATTAAAAAACTGCTGGGCAGAGACCCAAATTTCACAGAGCTGGGGGTTTTTTCAGCTATGTGGAGTGAGCACTGCAGTTACAAAAATTCCCGTAAGTTATTTAAGCTATTTCCAACAAAAGGCAAACAGGTGTTAGTTGGTGCAGGTGAGGAAAATTCCGGAATTGTAGATATAGGAGATGGACTTGGTGTTGCCTTTAAGATAGAATCCCATAATCATCCTTCGGCAGTAGAACCATTTGAGGCTTCAGCTACAGGCATAGGTGGATGTTTAAGAGATATATTTACAATTGGTGCAAGACCTGTTGCCGGTTTAGGAGCATTAAGATTCGGAAGTTTGGATAATGAAAAAGTTAAGTTTTTGTTCAAGGAGGTCATACGGGGATTAGCTCATTACGCTAATACTGCAGAGGTTAATGCCGTTGGTGGTGACAGCTATTTTGACGAAAGCTATGAAGGTAATCCTTTAGTTAACGCTTTTGTTGTTGGTGTTGTAAAGCATGAAAATATTGTAAGAGGCGTCGCATCAGGAATAGGCAATCCCATATATTATATAGGAGGAGACACGGGCAGAGACGGTGTGGGAGGAGCAAGTTTTGCATCCAAAGAAATCACTGAGGAATCCGGATCTGACACGAGCACCGTTGCCATAGGAGATGCGGAACTTGGAAAACGTTTGAGAGAGGTATGCCTTGAACTGATAGAAAAAGGCCTTATTGTGGGAATGCAGGATATGGGAGCTGCCGGACTTACCTGTTCATCCTGTGAAACAGCTTCAAGAAGCAAAACAGGTGTTGAAATAGATGTTAGTTTGGTTCCTCAAAGGGAAAAAGGAATGACTCCTTATGAGATACTTCTGTCTGAGTCTCAGGAAAGAATGCTTGCCATATTAAAAGACGGGAAGGAAAAACAGGCTCTGGATATATTGAAGAAATACAATATTAACGCCGTAAAAATCGGGAAGGTTACAGACGATAAGATGATGAGGGTCAAAGAAAATGGTGTAGTGGTTTGTGAAATCCCGGCACAGGCTCTTACTGAAAAGGCACCTCTTTATGATAGAGAATCTAAAGAACCTTCTTATTTAAAAGATGCTCAAAACCTGGACAGAGAATCCATAACCGAACCCGATGATTTTAATAAAGTGTTATTACAACTGCTTGATTCTCCGACTATTGCCAGTAAAGAATCAGCATATAAAAACTTTACTTCTATAGATAAAGATGAAGTAATAGTAGGAGCAGGTTCTGATGCGGCTGTGGTTAAGGTAAAAGGCACTAAAAAAGGTTTAGCTATAAGCGTAGATTGTAACGGAAGATATTGTTATCTTAACCCTCACCATGGTGCCATGATGGCCGTAGCAGAAACAGCGAGAAATATAGTCTGTTCCGGAGGAAGACCTCTGGCTATCACTGATGGTTTGAACTTCGGTAATCCGATGAAACCTGAAAATTACTGGCAATTTGAAAAGTGTATAGAAGGACTTTCAGCGGCGTGCAAGGCTTTAGGAACACCTGTTATCAGTGGTAATGTAAGTTTCTACAATGAAAATCCCAAAGGAGCGATAGATCCAACCCCGATGGTGGGAATGGTAGGATTAATAAAAGACATAGACAAACACGTTACCCAGGACTTCAAGAATGAAGGTGATTTAATAGTTCTTTTAGGTGAAAACAAGGCCGACCTTTCAGGAAGCGAATATTTATACCTGGTCCACAAGCAGAAAAAAGGTAATCCTCAGATAGATATACAAAAAGAGAAGTCTGTTCAGGAAGCATGCCTTGAAGCAATTGAATCAGGTATTATTAACTCCGCTCATGATTGTTCTGAGGGTGGATTGGCAGTAACACTGGCTGAATCATGTGTTACAAACCTAAACAAAATGCTCGGCGCTGTAATAAAATTGGATGACCTGAAAAATAATAAGATCAGGCTGGATGAGATTTTATTTGGCGAGGCGCCTTCCAGAATAGTTGTTTCTCTGGATAAGGATAAAATACAGCTTCTAGAGAAAATAGCCAGGAAACATTCCATTGCATATACTATTGTGGGGGAAGTTAGTGGAAAAAATCTGGTAATAAAACAGAATAAGGAAAGCATAATCGATACTCCTGTTAAAATATTAAGTGATACATGGAGAAATGCGATTCCTTCAAGGTTAGAAAAATAAAAAGAAAGAGAGAGTGAAATGACAATGCAAGAGGTAAAAGTAATCCCGTGTCTGGACATAAAAAATGGAAGAGTAGTAAAAGGCGTAAAGTTTGTTGAATTGAAGGATGCCCGTGATCCTGTGGAAGCAGCAATCGCTTATTGTAATGCAGGTGCAGATGAACTTGTCTTTTTAGATATAGCTGCGTCTGTTGAAACAAGGGCTACACGCTTGGATTGGGTAAAGAAGGTGAAAGAAGTGACCACTATACCCTTTTGTGTGGGGGGGGGTATCAGAAATTTAGAGGATATGAAGAGCCTTTTTGCTCTCGGAGTAGATAAGGTTTCGATTAATACAGTTGCAGTTAAAAATCCTTCTTTAATTAAAGATGCGATTGAGAAGTTCGGTAAGGAAAAAGTTGTTGTCGCTATTGACGGAAAGAAAAACCCGCCTGAGAGTGATAGTCCAAGATTAGAGGTTTTAATTATGGGCGGAGAAGAACCAACGGGTCTGGATGTGGTTGAATGGGCAAGGCAGGTTGAACAATTAGGTGCAGGAGAAATTCTTCTAACCAGCAAGGATGCTGACGGCACCAAAGATGGATATGACATTGAAATGACAAAAGCTGTGGCTGAAGCGGTTTCAATCCCTGTTACTGCTTCGGGCGGAGCAGGAAAATTAGAAGACCTATATGAAGCAGTGAATGAAGCTAAGGCTGCTAATGTATTATGTGCTTCGGTATTTCACTTCGGTGAGATCACAATTCCCCAAGCAAAAAAATACCTAAAGAACAAAGGTGTTTCTGTAAGGATATAATATGTGCGGAATATTCGGGATTTGTTCTCATAAGGATGCAGCAAAGCTTACATATTTAGGGCTTTACGCGTTGCAGCACAGGGGTGAGGAAAGCGCGGGAATAGTCGCCTTTGACGGCAAAAAGGTTCAGTACCATAAAGATATGGGCCTTGTGGGTGATATATTTGACGAGAAGAGCATAAAATCACTTAAGGGAAGTATTGCAATAGGACATAACCGCTATTCCACCACAGGTGCAAGCATATCCAAAAATATTCAGCCTTTTCTTGTCAGGCACGGCAATAGCAACATTGCAATAGCACATAACGGCAACCTTACCAATACCGTTAAACTGCGAAAGGCACTTGAGAAGAAGGGCTCTATCTTCCAGACCACGATGGATTCGGAAATAATTGCGCATCTTCTGGTGCAGAACAGTTCATACGGCAGTAAGCAAACACTTACAGAAGCACTGAGACAGGTTGACGGCGCATATTCACTGGTAATAATGCTAAACAACATATTAATAGGCGCACGCGATCCTTATGGATGGCGTCCGCTGTGCCTGGGTAAACTGGACGGAGCTTATGTTCTCGCAAGTGAGACAAGCGCACTGGATCTAACAGGAAGCGAATATATAAGGGATATTGAGCCAGGAGAAATAGTATTTATTACGCATGATAAGATAGAATCGGTCAAGGCCTTAAAGGCAGAGCGTCATGCTCTGTGCATATTCGAATATATATATTTCTCACGACCTGACAGCAATATATTTACCAAGAATGTCTACGAGACACGCAAGCGTCTTGGAATACAGCTTGCAAAGGAATACCCTGTTGACTGTGATTTTGTCATGCCCATACCTGATTCGGGAAATTATGCGGCTCTCGGATTTGCCAGAGAGTCAAAAATCCCTTATGAGGTAGGGATGATTCGAAATCACTACATAGGAAGAACATTTATTCAGCCGTCCCAATTTATCAGGGACTTCCGCGTTAAGGTTAAGCTTAACCCGATAAGAGACTTGCTCAAAGGCAAGCGCATTGCCATTATAGAAGACTCCATCGTAAGAGGTACAACAAGCAAAAGCAGGGTAAGGACACTCCGGGATGCGGGTGCAAAAGAGATCCATATGAGAATAACATGCCCTCCAATAAAATTTCCGTGCTTTTACGGGATAGATTTCCCTACTAAGAAGGAACTTATTGCCTCAAAGCGCACGGTAGAGCAGGTAAGGGATTTCATAGGCCTGGACAGTCTTGAGTATCTTAGCCTCGAAGGCATGCTCAAGGCAATGCTTCTGCCTAAAGAGGAATTTTGCACGGCATGCTTTAATGGTGATTACCCGAACAGAACGCCGAAAAATCACTCAAAAAATATACTGGAGAAATAGGAGAAAGGTATGTGCGGAATAATAGGCTATATTGGAAAAAGAAATGCCGCTCCAATCGTATTGGAAGGGCTTAAAAAGCTCGAGTACAGGGGATATGATTCTGCGGGACTCGCAAGCATAGACAATAATTTGTTAAATATCATTAAATGCAAGGGCAGGATAAAAGATCTATCCAGTCTTGTAAAGAAAAACAATATAATTGGAACCACATGCCTGGGTCACACTCGCTGGGCCACTCACGGTCATCCCTCTGAGGCAAATGCTCACCCCCATGTTGACTGCACCGGAAAAATAGCTCTTGTTCATAACGGAATAATCGAGAATTATTTATCACTCAGGACACTTCTTGAGGAAGAGGGCCATACTTTTACCTCTGAAACAGATACAGAGGTCCTTGTTCACCTGGTAGAAAAATTCTACAAAGGGGACCTGTTAAAAGCGGTGCAGGAAGCGCTGGCTCTTGTGGAAGGAGCATATGCGATAGCTATAATATGCCAGGACGAGCCGGATAAAATAGTAGTGGCAAGGCTCGGAAGCCCCCTTGTTGTCGGAATAGGCAAGAAGGGGGAATATATCATAGCATCAGACCCTATTGCCATAGTCACCCACACAAGGCAGGTAATATATCTCGGGGACCACGAAATCGCCGTTTTCCAGCCATCCGGCTACCGTGTGACCGATATAGAGAACGTGGAGATAGAGAAGGAAATCGAGAATATCACATGGAGCCTTGATAAGATAACCAAAAACGGATTTCCTCATTACATGATTAAGGAAATTTTTGAGCAGCCCCAGACTATCTACGACGCCATGCGCGGACGCTTTTCAAGCGAGAAAAACGATATAAAGCTGGGAGGACTTGACTCCCCGCTTAAATGGATGGACAAGAGTTCGTCTAAGAAGAAGACTACCGGCCTTGATGCACTGCTTAAAGCAAAGCGCATAGTGATAATCGGATGCGGGACATCCTGGCATGCCGGCCTTATAGGCGAATACATGTTTGAAAACGTGCTTGGAATACCGGTTGAGCTTGAGTATGCTTCTGAAGCGCGTTACCGCAATTTTATAGTCGACGAACATACGGTCGTTATTGCCATAAGCCAGTCCGGTGAAACAGCGGATACCCTTGCGGCAATACGGGAAGCAAAGAAAAGAGGGGCAATCACACTCGGACTTGTAAACGTGGTGGGCTCTGCCATAGCCAGGGAAACCCATGCGGGCATTTACCTTCACGCGGGATCAGAGATAGGAGTCGCCTCAACAAAGGCTTTCACCAGCCAGGTCTCTATCCTCGCCCTTATAACCATTCTCATTGGCAAGAAGAAAAAGATAATAAAAAAGAAGAAGCTTGATGAGATTTTCAAGGCAATGTCAGAGATTCCTTCCCAGGTAGAGAGGATACTAAAGAAAAGCCACGAAATAAAGCAGATAGCCAGGCGTTTTATGAATTTCAACAATTTCCTGTATCTTGGAAGGGGCTACAATTTCCCCATAGCGCTCGAAGGAGCCTTAAAGCTTAAGGAAATTTCATATATCCATGCCGAAGGATACCCGGCTGCCGAGATGAAGCACGGCCCGATAGCCCTTATAGACAATAACATGCCAGTCGTATTTATCGCAACTGACACAGAGGATCTCATATACCAGAAGATCATATCCAACATAGAGGAAGTAAAATCCAGGCATGGACAGGTAATAGCCATAGCTTCAGAAGGCAATAAATCCATAAAGAAGCTTGTCGGTTCCGTAATAACAGTCCCGAAGACGGTTGATTTTTTAACACCGCTCTTAACCGTCACACCCTTGCAGCTTTTTGCCTATTACATTGCTCTTCTTAAGGGATTTGACGTGGATAAACCCAGAAATCTCGCCAAGAGCGTAACGGTGGAATAGATGAAACGAGAGATTACAGCCTTAGCCATACTGCTTGTATTGGCAGGATGCGCAAGGAGCACAAACGATGAAACTGCCCATCTTCTAAAAGGTGGGCAGTTAATTGAGCGACTCCAGTACGAGCAGGCCATTACCGAGTATAAGTCTGCTATCAGCATAAACCCTCAAAGCGCAAAAGCCTATTTCATGCTCGGTGAAATTTATTTTCACCAGGCAAATCTGAACCACTTCAGGACACAGGTACTAAAATTTTCCACAAAATACAAACACAACCCGGCCTCACCGAGACTCCACGATGTTAATTTTGACATAGTCAATCAGACAATATTAAGGCAGGGGCTTGATAATTACCTTAGAGCGCTTCTTGCAAACAAAAATCCTGATAAGTCCAAGATTGATAACTCTTATATAAATTACCAGCTCGGATGGGCATATCTTGTATTAAACCAGCACAAGGACGCAAGGACTTTTTTTAACAAGGCCTCCCTGGATAAAAAAGACCGGTGGGGAGCATCAGAACCCCTGCTGTTCATAAACTATCTTGAGAAAAAGGGTCTTACCAAAAACAATGTCTATTACAGTGGAAATCCGCTGGAAAAGCGTATCTGCCTTACATTTGATGACGGCCCGAATAACAAGTATACACCCCAGGTTCTGGAAATACTGAAGAAATATGATGTAAAGGCAACCTTCTTTATGATAGGAGAAAATGTAAAGCGCAATCCTAATGTAGCACGCCGGGTCCTTCATGAGGGACACAGCATAGGCAACCACACATATAAACATATAAATCTATACAAGAAGCGCTTGCATGCGGATGAGCTTGAAAGGGAAATAGACTCGACAAGCGAGGAAATAGAGCGAGCTACCGGAACAAAGCCGGTACTGTTTCGTTCTCCATATAACTATCTCGATGAGCAACTGATAAATATCCTGCGGGAAAAGGGTTATACCATTGTAAGCTGGACTTATGCGCCACGCGACTGGGAGGACATAACGCGCAATAAAATAGCACAGCGCACAATGGAAAATGTCTCAAACGGAGCGATTTTCCTATTCCATGATGGTGGGGGAAACAGAACTGAAACGGTAAGGGCACTGCCGATCATTATCGAGGCATTCCAGAAGCAGGGGTTCGTATTCGTAGATCTGCCTGAGCTCTTGCGCATACAGCAAAAATAATTAATGCCAGAGGTGGGACTTGAACCCACAAGGCCGCAAGGGCCAACGGTTTTTGAGACCGTCACGTATGCCAATTCCGCCACTCTGGCAATCAAACCCCAAAATATTACCTCTACTTATATTATAATTCGACGGTTTTGTCAAGATATTTCAAGGCTCGTATAATATTAAAAAACTTGACGTAAATTAATATATTATGTTATAGTTAGTACAGTTTTGTAACTTTTAGCAGGAGGTACGCATGGCTACGATACAGAAGCGCGATGTGGAAAAAGCCCTGGCAAGTTTGAGAAAGTTCGGCGGGAAGATGAAGAGTGTTGCCAAGGTAATCGAGAAGGATGCGATATACGGGACCAAGGTAGGACAGATCAAATTCAAAATGATCGCCCTGGAAGGCTCCAAGCTCAACAAGCTTCGTGAGGTAGGAAAGGTTGCATACAGCCTTTACTCACGCAAGAAGATCCGTGACGCGGCGCTTTCAAAGCAGTGCAAACAGCTTGAGAACATAGACAAATCGCTCAAGAAACTAAAGGCCGAGATAACAAAGCTGACGACCCAGTTCAAAAAACGCTGACATAGCCCTTTTATGACAAATCAGAGAACAAAAGGGGATGATTTGTATCCCTTTTTGTTATTGCCACAGGCCCGGAGAGAAAATGTCTAATGAAAACATCCTGATCATAGACGATGATGTTTCAATATGCAAATTGCTTTCAAGCGCCCTTAAAGCAAAAGATTATAACGTAATGATCACGCATACGGGCACAGAAGGCGTTCAGCTCGCTTCACGCAACAATTTTGATGCTATTCTTGTTGACCTCATGCTTCCGGACATAACCGGGATCCAGGTAATGGAGAAGATAAAGGAAAACGACCCGGATGTAACCCTCATAATTATAACAGCATACGGAACCCTGGAAACAGCACAGAAGGCCATGAGGCTAGGCGCCTTCGATTATCTAACCAAGCCCTTTGACGTGCCGGGCCTTTGTTCTCTTGTAAAAAGAGCAACCGTTACAAGAAAATTAAACGTTACAAACAGAGAGCTCTTGAATATGCACGAGCATGCCGTAAGGCTCGAGGCAGACGTAGAGAAGAAGGCTAAGGAGATAGACCTTCTTGCAAAGATAAGAATCGCGATATCCACCAGCCTTGACCTGAATGAGGTATTAGAGAGCATAATCGACGAAATAACAGGGCACCTGAATCTTGAACTGTGCTCTATTTTACTGCTTGATGAGGCAACAAACACGCTTACCATCCAGGCAGCCAAGGGAATAAAAAAGGATATTATTAAGGAAACTACAATAAAGGTGGGAGAGAGGATTTCCGGCTGGGTAGTGCAGAATAACCAGGCCCTCTTGATAACCAACATTGATGACGATAAGCGTTTCCAGCAGCGCAGCCAGGAAAAGTATTACACCCATTCCCTTATAAGTCTGCCACTTAGGTTCAAGAGTAAAGTCATTGGCGTAATAAACATAAATAACAAAATTTCAAAAGAGCCGTTCACACCGGATGATCTTAGAATTCTGCAGGCAATAGCGCAGGAAGCGTCCGTTGCGATAGAGAACGCAAGGCTATATAAAGACCTGCAGGACCATTATGTTCGCACAATAGCATCACTGGTAAAAGCAATTGACGCAAAAGACTACTATACACACGGGCATTCCCAGAACGTCACGCGCTATGCGGTCGCAATTGCAAAAGACCTTGGAATAGAAAATGACGAGCTTGAAAATATAAACAGGGCATCACAGCTCCATGACCTTGGAAAGATCGGTATCCACGACTATATATTGACAAAACCGGGCAAGCTCACCAAGGAAGAATGGGATGAAATGCGCCAGCACTCGGAAAAGGGCGCTGAGATCCTAAAACCCCTTGGTTTTATGAACGGTGTGGTAGACCTTGTGCGCCACCACCATGAAAGATTTAACGGCGGGGGATATCCAGACGGGATAAAGGGCGATAAGATAGCCCTTGGTGCGCGTATAATCACCGTAGCAGACGTCTTTGACGCGCTTCTTTCGGACAGGCCTTACCGAAAAGGCTTTGATCTTGCAACCGCAATAAATATAATCAAGGAGAGCAGTGGAACACAGTTTGACCCGAGGGTAGTAAACTCTTTCCTTAAGGTAATAGACGAAACTCCGGAGATCATCCGCAAGGCACCGACCATGCGACCGGGTGAGAAGCGCACGGCAGTACGTAAAACCCAGAAATAAAATATTATGGGGGTGTAGCTCAGCTGGGAGAGCGCGTGCATGGCATGCATGAGGTCAGGGGTTCGAGCCCCCTCACCTCCATATTGACCCAAGAAGGAGACCAACGTGACTGTTATTACAAAAGAGCTTTCATTCTGGACCAAAGGTGATACGGACATAGTAGATATCACAACAGGCGTTCAAGGCGAACTAGACGGTATAAAATGCAAAAACGGTATCGTCACTATATTCATCCCCGGATCAACAGGCGGTCTGACCACGATAGAACACGAGCCGGGCTTGGAATCTGATTTCAAGAAAATGATAGAACGCCTTGTCCCCAAGAACATCGAGTATGCCCATGACATGCGCTGGCATGATGGAAACGGGCATTCACATATACGATCTTCCATAATCAGTCCCTCTCTAACAGTGCCATTTAAGGATCGTCAGTTATTGCTCGGCTCATGGCAGCAGATTATCCTTGTCGACTTTGATAACCGCCCGCGTTCACGCAAAGTCCTTTTGCAGATTATGGGCGAATAATTGTTTTTTAAGGTCTCTACATGCCTGGCACAAAACCACCCAGAATAATCGCAGGAACTGCAAAGAATAAAAAACTCCAAAGCCTTCCCGGTTTTGCGACACGGCCTCTTCTTGGGAGAATTAAAAAATCCCTTTTTGACATACTTGCTCCGCGTATTGAGGGTTCGTCATTTCTTGATCTCTATGCCGGTATAGGAAATGTAGGGATAGAGGCTCTCTCAAGGGGATCAGATAGAGCACTATTTATTGACAATTCCAGGGATTCCATAGATGTCATAAAACAGAATATCGCCCATTGCGGATTTACTGAGAAAGCAAAGCTAATAAAGGCAGACATAATTGCTAATTTCCCCAAACTAAGCGAAAAATTTGATATAATATTCATAGGCCCTCCATACAAGCTCAACCTGACCCAAAAGACGATAGATATCATATCTGAGCGTGATATCCTCTCACCTGATGGGATAATAGTAGCTCAGCATCATATAAGGGAGCTTGTCCCGGAAGAAATAGGCAAATACAGGCTTTTTAGAAAAAAAGAGTACTCAGACACGCGTCTTAGTTTCTTTGAAAGAGGTGAACAGTGAATAAAAAAAGAGTATGTATAATAACAGACCTGAAAAAGAAGAAATCAAAAGCAGTAGCCCTGCAACTGAGCGACTGGCTTAAAAAGCACAAGGCAGAGGTATCTATAAACCCAAAGGATCCTAGGGTCCTAAAGGCATCGAATGTCTTAATGGGTCTTGGAGGAGACGGCACCATACTCCAGGTTGCCCGTATCGCAGCGCCTCTTGGAAAGCCTGTTCTTGGCATTAACCTCGGAAGCCTGGGATTTCTGGCAGAGACAGATCCTTATCAGATGTATGACATGATAGACAGGGTACTGAGTGATCAGTACAAAATAGAAAACAGGGTGCTTATAGAAGCCAAAGTCTTGAGAAAGAACAAAATAGTAGGGAGCTTCACTGCACTAAATGAGGCTGTTATCAGGAACGGGGAGACAGCAAGGGTAATTACTCTAGAACTTGAAGTGGACAAACAGTATGTTGCGACATATGTAGGAGACGGGCTCATAGCCTCAACACCTACGGGATCCACGGCATATTCACTGGCGGCAAGCGGACCTATTTTATACCCGACACTTCCTGTAATAGCCCTTTGTGCCATATGCCCGCATACTCTGGCACAGAGGCCCGTAATTGTCTCGGATTCAAGCATAATAAAAATTGATGTTAAATCCAATCATAATGAGGTAATACTGACCCTTGACGGGCAGAACAGTATGGTGCTTGGCATAAATGACGTCGTAAAGATCACAAAAGCCCCTTATATGCTTAAGCTAATAAAAGTTCCCGGGAAGAGCTATTTTGAGGTGCTTAGAACAAAACTTAAATGGGGTAAAAGATAGACCTAAAGGAAGGCTACTATGACTAATATGATTTTAATCCTTATACTTGCTCTTATTGCTTTTGGTGTAATTTTAACTTTTGTTTTTATAAAAGAGAAAAAACAAAAATCTGAAGACGATAACAGTCCTCTCTTAATGCTCCAAGAACAGCTGAGCCAGCTCACACAGAAAGTAGATGGCCTGACCACTCATATGCATGAGATACTTCTTGATACCAATAAAACAATAGGCGAACGGCTTGATAATGCCACAAATGTCATCGGTAATATCCATGAGAAGCTTGGAGAGCTGGGAGAAACTAATAAACGCATAGAAGCGGTAGGAAAAGACATATCAAGCCTCCAGGACCTCTTAAAGGCGCCGACTTTCAGAGGGGAAATAGGACAATTCTTTTTAGAGAATCTACTTAGCCAGATACTGCCAGAAGGACATTTTGCAATGCAGTATGGTTTTAAGAGCGGGGAGATTGTCGATGCTATCATAAAAATAGGGGATGGAATCGTTCCCGTAGATTCAAAGTTCCCGCTTGAGAACTTTAAGAAAATGATAGAGGCAGAACCAGAAGATGCTAAGAAGCTTAAAAAAGAGTTTGTTAAGGATGTTAAAAAACATATCGACGATATAAGCAGGAAATACATCCTGCCTGCTGAGAAGACATATGACTTTGCGCTTATGTACATCCCGGCAGAAAACGTCTATTATGAGACTATTATAAAAGACTCTTCTTTTGACGATGATAAGGGACTCTCATCATATGCTCTAACAAAGAAGGTAATTCCCGTGTCTCCAAACAGTTTCTATGCATACCTGCAGGTAATACTCCTTGGCTTAAACGGCCTCAGGATAGAAAAGGGTGCCAGGCAGATTATTGCCAATCTCGGGGCACTTCAGAACGACATTGAAAAATTCAGGGAGGATTTTGACATCCTGGGCAAGCATATATCCTATACCAGAAGCAAATACGAGGACGCAGACAGGAAGCTTTTGCGCTTTACGGATAAACTCGATGATACTAGTAAAATGAAGGTTTCACAGGATAAAATTGTTGAAGGTACTAATAAAATAAGTTGAAATTATTTACATGTAAAAATAAAAATTAGCAAAACAGCCATAACCAGCCTTAAGGCTGGTTGTTGTTTATTTCCCCTTGCTTTTATAGAATATATTTGATATAATTATATCCTCAATAAGGGGTATCATCTAATGATATACAATAATGGTGGTTCAACCCAGCACAGATTCGGGTCTGGTGGGGTGACGCCTGCAGTTAAAAGAATAGTTAAAATAACGGTTATTGTTTCCCTGGTTCAGTGGGTTTTAGAGACTTCCGGACAGCCTGTCCTTCAATATTTCGCTCTGGTCCCGGCATTTGTGTTTGCTAAATTCATGCCCTGGCAGCTTGTCTCATATATGTTCCTGCATGGGGGACTGACTCATTTAGCTATAAACATGTTCATCCTCTGGATGTTCGGAGCTGAAGTAGAGAGGATATGGGGCAGCGGAAGATTCCTGTTCTATTACTTCTTTACAGGTATAGGCGCCGGTATCTGTACATATCTTTCTTCTGCACAGTCTCTTATACCTACAATAGGCGCTTCCGGAGCTGTTTTCGGTGTGCTTCTTGCATATGGGATGATGTTTCCTAACAGGACTGTTCTCTTGTGGTTTCTCTTCCCTATGAAGGCAAGGACCATGGTAATACTCTTCGGAGTTATGGAATTTCTTGCTTCAGTAGGGCATGTGCAGGACGGCATAGGTCACTTTGCCCATCTTGGCGGCATGCTTTTTGGATACATCTACCTTAAGAACCAGGGGTTCTTCACAAATCTCATGCCCAAAGTAAAGTTTGTCGATGATAAGGGAAATGAGGAAACAGGCTTTGAAGATGCTGATTTCTTTGAAGGCGAGATAGACCCGATACTGGATAAGATATCCCGCTATGGCATGGAAAGCCTTTCTGAGAAGGAACTTGATAAGCTTAGAAAAGCCAAGCATAGAATGATACACTAGAGGAGACTAATGGAGCTCAGAATCCGGGGAACAACAGTTGAGGTAGCAAAGGGCGATCTGACCAAGCAGGAGACAGATGCCATAGTAAATGCGGCAAACAACCAGCTTCTCATGGGAGGTGGTGTTGCAGGAGCCATAAAGCGAAAAGGCGGGGATTCCATACAAGAGGAGTGTAACAAGCTAGCACCTATTGAGGTCGGCGAGGCAGCTATTACCGGTGCAGGAAACCTTAGTACTAAATATGTCATACATGCTGCTACCATGGGCATGGATTTTGAGACTGATGAGAACAGGATAAGAGAATCCACTGCCAGTGCTCTTAATATTGCAGAGGTTAAGGGACTTACATCGATCGCATTTCCCGCTCTTGGATGCGGTGTGGGAGGATTTGCTCTGGATGAGGCTGCTAAGGTAATGCTTGAGGCTGTAATGAAGCACCTTAGAAAGCCTTCTACTCTTAAGATAATTCGATTTGTCTTAATTGACGATAACACCACAAACATATTTGAGACGGCTCTTTATGAGCATTATGACTACATTAAAAAGAATATGTACAAGAACCCGGTTTCAACTGTTGATATAATTATAAGTTTTAAGGGCGGGGTAGTACTTGTAAAAAGGCTTAATCCCCCTTATGGCTGGGCCATACCGGGCGGATTCGTTGAATACGGCGAGACTCTTGAGCATACAGCCCAAAGAGAGGCAAAGGAAGAGACAAACCTTGATTTAACGAAGATAGAACAGTTTCACACATACTCCGATCCTGCAAGGGACCCAAGGCAGCATACCATATCAACAGTATTTACAGCTAAAGGGGAAGGGACTCTTAAAGCGGGAAGCGATGCCGGTGAGGCAGAGGTATTTGACGAGGACGCATTGCCGGATAATATAGCGTTTGACCACAGATCCATATTAGAAGACTATTTTACAGAAAAATATTAAATTTTGTGAGAAAGGAGGATATTGAAATGGCGAAAGTATTTGCAGGAAAGATGCGGGCAAAGGGACTGAAGTTCGGGATAGTTATCTCCAGGTTCAACGAATTTGTGGGAAAGAAACTCTTGGATGGTGCACTTGACGCACTTCGCAGGCATGATGCCGATGAGACCAAGATCGATGTGGTATGGGTACCGGGGGGCTTCGAGATAGCCTACACGGCGCAGCAGATGGCAAAGACAAAAAAATATAATGCCATCATATGCCTGGGAGCCATTATTCGCGGCGATACACCTCATTTTGACTACATTGCAACTGAAACAGCCAAGGGCATTGCCCAGGCAGGGCTCCAGAGCGGCGTGCCTACCATTTTTGGCGTTATAACCACTGACAATCTTGAACAGGCAATTAACAGGGCAGGCACCAAGTCAGGCAACAAGGGCGCTGAGGCGGCACTCTCAGCTATCGAGATGGCAAACCTTGTAAAGCAGATGAAGAAATAGATACTCCTAGAGGAAAACAATGGGCACAAGACGTCAAGGACGAGAGCTTGCATTGCAGGTTCTTTACCAGATAGATATTACAGGACAGAAGCTTTCAGAAGCTGAGAAGCCATTCTGGGAGCACTCTACAGTGGGCTCAAGAACCCGCGAATTTGCCACCCAGATATTAAAGGGCACTACGGAGAACATAAAGCATATTGATAAGGTAATCAGCAAATACACCGAGAACTGGGATATAAAGCGCATGGCGAGCGTGGACAGGAATATCTTGCGCGGGGCCACATTTGAACTCATATACCTCGAAGATATCCCGATAAATGTAATCATTAATGAAGCCGTGGAGCTGGCGAAGAAGTACTCTACGGCAGAATCAGGCAGATTTGTAAACGGCATCCTTGATAAGATCAAGAAGGAACGCAAAACAAAGAAAGCTGCTAAGTAATAGTCGGAGATAGTCTTATGTCGTCGCCTGAGAAGGTAAAAAAGGAAACAGAGCACTTAAGAGAAGAGATCCGTCTCTACGACTATAAATATTACGTGGAAAACAATTCTGTCATATCCGACGCGAGGTATGACAAACTCCTCCAGAAACTGATCGCCCTTGAGGAAGAACATCCGGAGTTAATTACGCCGGATTCTCCTACCCAGAGGGTGGGAGGCACTCCTTCAAAGGAATTCGAACCCTCAAAACACATTTTACCGCTCTTAAGCCTGTCAAATGCATTTAGTGAAGAAGACCTCCATGCATTTGATAAACGTGTTAAAAAACTCCTCAATTACCATGAAGATAAAGATGTTGAATACGTGTGTGAGCTTAAATTCGACGGTGTTGCCATTAACCTTACCTACGAGGCGAGCTCACTTGTGAAGGGTGCAACAAGGGGGGACGGCACAACAGGAGAAAATATTACCCCAAACCTTAAAACCATACGAACCATACCGCTAAGACTGCGTGATAAGGGGAAAGCAACCCCCTTTATTGAAATAAGGGGTGAAGTCATAATGGAGCATGGCGACTTCGCAAAGTTAAACAAGGCAAGGGGAAAAGAGCAAGAGCCTCTTTTTGCCAACCCCAGAAATGCCGCAAGCGGAAGCATACGCCAGCTTGACCCAAAAATCACTGCCAGAAGAAGGCTGAGTGCTTTCTTCTATGGAATAGGGGATGTTAAGGGACCAAGCTTCAGCAGGCATTCGGAAGTACTTGATTTCTTAAAGAAAAGCGGCTTTAGGGTAAACGCAAACTCAAAGACCGTGGCAAATATTGATGAGGCAATCAAGGTCTGCCGCAAGTGGGCCGATAAGAAGAAAGACCTGCCCTATGACATAGACGGTATAGTTGTTAAGGTAAACAGCCGCAATGAGCAGGAAAAAATCGGGGAGCTTACCAAGAGCCCGCGCTGGGCAATTGCGTATAAATTCGCCCCGGAGCAGGAAACCACCACAATAAATGATATCCTGGTTCAGGTTGGCAGAACAGGAGCTATTACGCCCGTAGCCATTATGGAGCCGGTTGAAGTAGGTGGGGTAACAGTATCGCGTGCCACTTTGCATAACGAGGATGAGATCGCAAGAAAGGACATACGAATAGGCGATACCGTAGTTATCCAGAGGGCCGGTGATGTAATACCCGAGGTGGTCAAAGTAGTAAAAGAAAAAAGGACAGGTAAAGAAAAGAAGTTCAAGATGCCCTCCAAATGCCCTGTATGCTCTAGTAAGCTGATAAGGCCTGAAGGCGATGCTGTAACACGCTGCAGCAATATTGCCTGCGGTGCCCAGGTAAAAGAGAGAATAAGGCATTTCACATCAAGAAATGCCATGGATATAGAGGGGATAGGAACCTCACATGTCGAGCAGTTAGTGGATAGCAACCTTATAAGTGATCCGGCTGATCTTTATTTCCTAAAAGTAGAGGACCTTGTTCCCCTGGAGCGCATGGGTGAAAAGCTTGCCTCAAATATTATAGAGGCTATTGATAAAAGCAAGACACAGGACCTTCCAAGGGTTCTGTTTGCACTTGGCATAAGAAACGTCGGGGAACATCTTTCAGAGCTCTTGTGCTCATATTATTCATCACTTGATGAGCTCTCCCTTGCAAAGCACCATGAGCTTGAAGTCATAAACGAGCTAGGACCTACTGTCGCCCAAAGTATCGTAGAGTTCTTCCATCAGGAGCATAACAAAGATGTGATAACCAAGCTTAAAAAAGCAGGGGTGAACCTTTTCCTTAAAGAGAAAAAGGCCGTTGCCAAGACACTCTCAGGCAAGAGTTTTGTCTTTACAGGAGAGCTTGAATCATTCTCAAGAGACGAAGCATCACGCATGGCAAAGGAGCGCGGAGCAAGGGTAAGCTCGTCTGTAAGCAATAAAACAGATTATGTGGTAGCAGGATCATCGCCGGGATCCAAATATGATAAGGCCAAAAAATTAGGCGTGAGTACTTTAACAGAGAAGGAATTCAAAAAATTAATAGAAAAGTAAGGTTCTAAGACTACTATGAGAAGCCGAGTTGCGAGATATCTTTTTCTTTTACTTATGTTTGCTGTATTTTCCATGAAATCTTTGCCTTTATACGCGGATGAAAATATTATTTATGCCGAACTCTTAAAGGCCCACAACCTCTATTTCGCCGGAGAGCCGGAGAGCGCACTGCAGCAATATCAAAAAATATTAACCATCGATCCTTATAATTTCGAGGCCCAGGTAAATATAGGCATACTATACAGGGATATCAATCTCTACAATAATTCCATCGAGGCATATAAAAAAGCGCTTGCCATAGAGAAGGAGGCTTTTCTTTTTAGTCTGCTTGGCTGGGCATATTACAACAGCGGAAGGCTCCCTGAAGCAGAAGATGCCTTTATGCAGACATTGGGGCTTACAACTCCCAATAAAAACCCTTCTCTTGTTGCCGACACACATTACGGGCTCGGCAGGATATATTATGATCTGGAAGATTACGCATATGCGGAAAAATCCCTGCAGACGGCTATTGACATCAAGGTTAATTATGCTGTCGCATATTTTATTCTTGGAGCCGTGTACGAAAAAATGGAAGACCCCAAGAAGGCACTCCAAGCCTACAATAATGTCCTGAAACATGACTATAATTTCGCAGAAGTGCGATTTAACCTTGCAAGGCTATACATGCAGGAAGAAGATTACGAAGAGGCTTTCAAGCAGTACAAGAAGATAAGTAATTTTGACCCTGCAAATAAAGAGGCTAAGACAAAGA
The DNA here is from genome assembly GCA_043821115.1 of bacterium. Taxonomy (GTDB): domain Bacteria; phylum CAYTYR01; class UBA6262; order DAOVJB01; family DAOVJB01; genus JBDRDD01. The sequence goes on from JBDRDD010000004.1 coordinate 26,969, forward strand.
AAGAAGAGATACTCTTAGCCCTTGCCAAAACAGAAGAAGAGATAATACCTCCGAGAAGGCTGCAAAAGCACCGGTTTGTAAGCCCTGCTCCCAACAGGGATAAAATACTAAAGCTCAGAATAGGCATAGGCGTAAACTCAGCGGGCAAACCCATACCAAAGGATAGAATACGCTTTAAATGCAGCGGCTACTTCAGCATGAGAAAAAAATCAACAGGAGAAACCCTCTTCGGCGGAGCTCCTGATGATATCTGGACAATCCTTAAAAAAGGGGGCTCTTATGTGGTGGTAGACATTGACGGAAATGAGCTTCCCCTGGATGAACCTGTAATAATAGCGCTCAATAACCCTGCTACAAACACCTTCATACTACAGGATATAGGATACGGCAAAGGTTTCCCCTGGGGAGGGGAGGAAGACAGGGAGTACAGGGGAGAAATAGAGTTAAGCTTTAGTGATGAGAGAGGTATACAGATAGTAAATATCGTTAACGTTGAGGAGTATCTTTACAGCGTACTTCCTTCCGAGATGACCACTTCATGGCCCAATGAGGCCCTCAAAGCCCAGGCAGTAATAGCCCGCGGTGAGGCGATGTATAAGAAAGAGTACACAAGACCTCACAAGGAGCTGGATTACGACCTTTGTGATGACCAGCACTGCCAGGTGTACAGGGGAGTGAAAAACGAGGATCAAAGAAGTATCAAAGCTGTAAATGAAACAAGGGGCGAGGTCCTGAAATTCGATGCAAAGATAGCACATACCCTTTATTCCTCAAACTGCGGAGGGCACACACAGAGCTCAAGTGAACTAAAAGGCTGGGGAACCGTAGCTTATTTAACAGGGGTCCTTGACGCCCCCGAAACAACCGAAGCACCCTATTCTCCATATACAGTAGAGAAGTGGATCAAGACAAAACCTGATGTATACGGCAACCTGCCTGAATTCGTCTATGGGGCAGAATTCCGGTGGGTTAATATAATAAAAAGAGAGGATCTGCAGAAGAGAGTGGACCGAGACTATGATATAGGAACTATCACCGCTCTTATACCCTTAAAAAGAAGCAAATCAGGCCATGTTAATGCCATAAAGATAAAAGGCAGTGCGGGAGAGGTAATTATAGAGAAGGAGCATGTGATAAGGCGTGTTCTCTCAAGCGGATTCTTAAGAAGCAATCTCTTTATTGTCGAGACAAAATCAGGTGCGAATAATATCCCGGAAGAGTTTACAATATACGGCGGGGGATGGGGCCATGGGGTGGGGATGTGCCAGACAGGAGCAGCGGGCCTGGCATACAAGGAAAACAGAAATTACGAGTATATCCTTAAGCACTACTATAAAGGCACATACCTCTACAAAATGCAGTATTAAAATGGAAGACGAATTCAGAGTAAAATTTACAGTGGATACCATGCTCGGGCGCCTGGCCAAGTGGCTGAGGATCCTGGGATATGATACTCTATACTTTAACATATCCAACAGGGAAGAGCTTATCCTCTCAAGCCTAAGAGACGACAGAATCATTCTCACAAGAGACAATAAGCTGGCCCATAAGAAAATCCTGAAGAGACTTTTTATAGAATCTGAGGATACACAACAACAGCTAAAGCAGCTCATAAAAGCAAAAAAAATACAAATTGATGAAGACAGGCTTTTTACCAGATGCCTTCTGTGCAATAGCCCTGTTGAAGACATAAAAAAGCAGGAAGTAAAGAGCAGGGTGCCTGAATACGCGTATAATACACAAGAATGCTTTTCTATATGCCACAGCTGTGATAAGATATACTGGAGGGGATCCCACTGGGATAAGATAATAGACCAGCTAAAGGAGGTAGTATGATAAAACTGGAGAAACTAAGGCATATCGCAATAATCGTAGCAGACACAAAGAAGATGACAGATTTCTATACCAATATACTTGGATTAAAACTCGTCAACCAGGTAGACATTGATGCCCCATTTCTGGCCAAGGGAGTGGGAGTACCGGGCGCAAAGGCGAAGATGAGCCACCTTGCAGTAGAAAACAGCGATGCCATGATAGAGATGTTTGAGTTTACTGATAAACTGGGACCTGATAAGAACATATCCTGCTCAAATGCCCAGGGCTACAGGCACATGGCATTTGAGTTGACCAATATAGATGAGGTATACACTGACCTTAAAGAAGAGGGAGTTGAGTTCGTATCAGAGGTAATGTGCCTTGAAGGCGGACCTAATGCAGGATTCAAATTCGTCTATTTCAAGGATCCTGAAGGAAACCTTATAGAACTGACCCAGCTTCCCAAACCCTAATATTTATGCTATAATGGCTAATTAATATCTCCGGGGTAAAGACATGGATGTGATATTCTTTCACCGCATAACCATACCTGCACCAATAGAGCTCATTTACAGGCGACTGGGCTATACCAAAGGAAAAACAAAGTTAAAGAAGGCACAAAAAGACACACTTAATAAATATATTGACGAAGCCATGGATCTAATAACACTGCGCGGCTCAGCTCTTCGTGTCGGCATTAAGAAAAAAACCTCTGTCAAAACTATCCTCGAAAACGGTATTGAATTCAAAAGTAAAGACCTTGCCAGAATGCTTAAAAAATCAAATGAAGTCCTTCTTATGGGAACCTCTGCAGGCCCTGAAATAATGCAGAAGATAAAAGAGGACTCCAAAAACAAGAACCTGACCCGTGCTGTTGTCTTTGATGCAGTGGGAAGCGAAATAGCGGATGATGCCCTGAACTGGATAACAGACTACATAAACAGGGAAATAAGAAGAGAGGGCAAATATCTCTCAAAGAAACGCTTCTCGGCAGGATACGGAGACCTCTCAATAAAAAACCAGCAGATTATATACGACACACTGCATCTTGAGCATATAGGTGTGGTGCTCTTAAAGAACTATATGCTAATACCCGAAAAATCAGTCACCGCCATTTCCGGTATAGAAGAAATGGAATAATTCCAAGGAGCCTCAAACAACAATGAAGAACATAAAAAACCTACTAAAGAAGAATGTTCTTGTGCTTGATGGTGCAACAGGCACCCAGCTCCAGAAGCGCGGCATGCCTCAAGGTGCATGCCCCGAGCTCTGGAGCATCAAGAACCCTGATGTAATATCCGCCATTCATAACGACTATGTAAAGGCAGGCTCTGATATCGTCTATACCTGCACATTCGGGGCAAACAGGGAGAAACTGCATCAATATACCCACCAGAGCCCGAAGCTTATAAATAAAAAACTTGCATCTATAGCAAAGAAGGCTGTAGGGAGTAAAGCCCTTGTAGCAGGAGATATAGGCCCTACAGGCAAGTTCATAGAGCCTTTTGGTTCTCTCGGCTTTGAAGAGGCGGTAAAGATATTCAAGGAGCAGGTAGAGGGGCTCCTTGAAGGCGGAGTTGATCTCTTTGTAATAGAAACCATGATGGATATCCAGGAAGCAAGAGCCGCTCTTATCGCCGTAAAAGAGCTTACAGATAAATTCACCATGCTCACCATGACCTATGAGAAGACTGCCAAAACCTTAAACGGTACAGACCCGGTAACCGCACTTATAACCCTGCAGAGCCTGGGAGCTGACGCGGTAGGCTGTAATTGCTCTACAGGGCCTGAAGATATGCTCGCTTTCATAGAAGCTATGAAGCCATATGCAACAGTACCTATAGTTGCAAAGCCTAATGCTGGTATGCCAAAGCTAGTAGACGGCAAAACTGTCTTTGATATGGCACCCGAGGAATTTGCCTTCCATACCAAGAAATTCATATCACACGGGGTAAACCTTGTGGGAGGATGCTGCGGAACTACACCTGAGCATATAAAAGAGCTAAAGAGCAGAATCCGTAAGGCAAAACCTATAGCTCCAAATAAGAAATCCATCAGTGCCCTAAGCTCGGCAAGAAAGACAGTTATTCTTGAAGGAAATAAACCTCTTGCAATAGTAGGGGAATGCATCAACCCCACAGGAAGAAAAGCCCTGAGAGAGGAACTCTCAGAAGGGAAGACCTCCCTTGTAAGGGAACTGGCAAAAGACCAGGAAAAAGCAGGAGCAACTCTTCTTGACGTAAATGTGGGAGTACCCGGAGGAAATGAACCAAAGACCATGAAGATGGTAATAAACCTGCTCTCTACACTTACCGAACTGCCTCTTGTAATAGACTCGGCAAGTGTACCGACAATAGAGACAGCACTGCGGCTCTACCCGGGAAGAGCCTTGATAAACTCCATATCAGGAGAAAAGGGAAAGCTTGAAACTCTTCTTCCGATAGCCAGCAAGTACGGGGCAATGTTTATACTGCTTCCCTTAGGGCAGAAGTCTATACCGAAAACATTTAAGGAGAGAAAGCAGAATATAAAGAGCATATTCAAAATGGCCCGGAAGTTTGGATTCACCAAGAGCGATATAGTGGTGGACGGCGTTACCATGGCCGTATCATCACAGCCTGATGCCGGCATTCATATACTCGATACTCTTAGCTGGTGCAAGGAAACATTTAAGACAAACAGTATCCTGGGACTCTCTAATATATCCTTCGGCCTGCCGAACAGGCCGCTGTTAAATACAACATTTCTTTCAATGGCAGAGGCAAAAGGCCTTAGCATGGTTATAGCCAATCCTATTCATCTGGATATTGAGTATTCAAAAAGAGCGGCAGATGTCCTTACCGGAAAGGACAGGGATGCCCTTGCATACATAGCCCATATGAGCGATAAACCGAAACCAAAGAAAAAGGAAATCATAATCCTTACGCCAAGAGAAAAGGTATCCAAGGCGATTATAGACGGGGACCGGGAGGATATAAAGACATTTGTAGAACAGGCATTAAAGACCGGTGTTAAGCCTGATATGCTTATAAACGAGGTTATGATCCCAGCTATAAACAAAGTAGGGGATTTATTTGATAAGAAAGAATATTTCCTTCCCCAGCTTATAGCTGGTGCTGAGGCAATGAAGATAGGCTTTACCTATCTTGAGCCTCACCTTAAGGCACAAGGCATAGAAGAGACCAATAAAACAGTGGTAATCCTGGCCACGGTAAAGGGAGATATCCACGACATAGGCAAGAATATAGTAGCTCTTATGCTGAAAAACCATGGATTTAATGTAATAGATCTCGGAAAAGATGTATCAACAGAGAAGATAATAAAGGAAATAAAAAAACATAAAGACCCCATAGTAGGACTTTCCGCACTTATGACAACAACAATGGTAAACATGAAGGATGTAATACAGAGAGCAAAACAGGAGAAACTTAAGTGCAGGTTCATAGTAGGAGGAGCAGTAGTAACAGAAGAATACGCACACTCCATAGGAGCACAATATGCTAATGACGGTGTAGAGGCTGTGAGAGTGGTTAAGAGGTTAAGGGGGTAAAGTAAAGAAAAATCAGGAAGGAGAGTTGTCTTTAATTTCTAAGAATATGGAATTACATTTTAATATAAAATTAGCACAAAGATATAGAAGTCCATCCCAAAAAGTTCGGGTTTTAACTGAAGACTGGGTTGCCTCTCAAATATTTTGTCCATCTTGTGGTTATACTATAAGAAGTTATAGCCATAATAAACCAGTTGCTGATTTTTATTGTCCGAATTGTAATGAAGAATTTGAATTGAAAAGCAAAAAAGATACTATCGGAAGGAAAATAGTTAATGGAGCATATAAAACAATGATAGATAGACTTTTGAGTAGGAATAATCCTAATTTCTTCTTACTCAATTACGAATTAAAGGGTATAGAAGTAATAAATTTCTTTGTTATTCCCAAATATTTTTTTGTTCCTAGAGTTATCGAGAAAAGGAAGCCACTTTCATATAGGGCAAGAAGAGCAGGGTGGACTGGATGTAATATTTTGTTATATGATATTCCTCAAAGTGGGAAAATTTTTTATATAAGAAACAAAAAAATTGAAAAAAAGAGAGATGTTCTAACTAATTGGAATAAAATCGTATTTTTAAAAGATCAAAAAAACAATGAATTAAAAGGATGGCTTTTAAACATTATGAATTGTATAGATAGATTAAACAAAAAAGAATTTTCTTTGTCAGATATATACAATTTTGAGAAAGAATTGGAAAGTAAATATCCAAATAACAGGTATATAAAGGATAAAATCAGACAGCAATTGCAATTTCTGCGTGATAAAGGATATCTAGAATTTATAGGACGGGGGAAATATAGATTAACTTAACAAAGGGGTGATCCAATGGATTTGTGGAAAAAAGACTATAATGAATTAAAGGTTATATTAGAAAAAACAGGATGGGAATGCATTAAGGATGAATCCAGCGATTTAGAAAGCTGGTATAGCCAAGGTGTATTACATTCCAATTTTACTAAGAAAGATAAAGTTATTCACATTGAATATGGTGATGAAGGAGACGTTCTTGGGGAAGAAATTGAATCTTAAAAATATATAAATCCTAATGGGAAAATAGGGACACATATGCAGGTAATAAAAGGAGTATATAGAAAATTATGGGAATAAGAAGATACATCTTTTTATCAACAGAAGGAGTTACTTTTCAGCCTAATAGTGAATCAATAGAACCAGATATAGAAAATATTCAAGTTGTCGGCTTTGCGAACGGTGAAAATTCTAAAGAAGCCTTTCAAAACTTAATAAAAGAAAACAGTTATTTATTAGAAACAACTTTTGATGAAATATTTTCATATGAGTTATCCGAAGATTATGAAAAGACAAAAACATTTTATTATTTATCTAATACACGTAAAGAAGAAAGTGTCGTAAGAACTGACACAAATTCAGCATGATGCGGGAGATATGGATGACTTATAATAAAAGGATAGGAGTTTGTTAGACATATGAAAAAACATAGTTCAGATAAAAAATTAATTGAAGATATTTTAAATATTCCTTCAGAATCTCAAACTATTGAATTTAAACGTTTAACTGAAGAAAAAGTTGTAGTTAAAACTATTGAAACTGCTGTTGCTATGACTAACACTGAAGGTGGAGTTATTATTTTAGGAATTGATGATCCTGAGAAGACAAAATTGAAAGGAATGGAACGTATATTTGGAATTGATAAAAAAATCGATATATTTGATGCGTTAGGCAGAGAAATTCAAAGAATTATTCCTCCGATGTCCAGAATATGGCCTCCCAAGATAATAGATGCAGATATCAGTAAAAGAATTGGATTGCTTTTTATCCCTAAGGCCATTTTTAATTTTCATTCAATCAATAATCATGTCTATGTTCGTGCTGAAAAAAGTAATAGACAATTAAATGCGCATGAAGTTGTAAAATTTGCCTATGCCAAAGGATTTGAAAAAGCAGACAAAGGATTAGTTGATGTTGACTTCAGTTTGTTAAAAACATCGTTTTTCCATGAATGGAAGCAAGCCAGAAACATTAATGGAGGTTCAGTAGAATCTGTGTTGGAAAAGACGGGACTTGTCAGAAAAGACGAAAAAGGCAAATTGCTTCCTACATTGGCGTCTGTTCTCCTTTTTGCTGAATTTCCCAACGACTTGACAGAGACAAAATGTGCTATTCGCGTTTTACAATATACAGGTATAATAGAGAGAATTGGAGAAACACCTAATTTAATCGGTGTGCCTAAAACTATTCAGGGACCACTTGTAAAACAAATCGCAGATTCTCATGAGTATATTCTTAATATTCTGAGGACAGGAATTAGAATTCCTTCGGGATTTAAAAACGTTTATCAGATACCAGAGCGTGCAGTAAAAGAAGCTATTACGAATGCGGTTATTCATAGGGATTACCATATGAAGAGGGATATAGAAGTTAAAATATTTGAAGATAGGGTTGAGGTAGAAAGTCCTGGTTTATTTCCTTATAATATAACTCGAACGAATATCGGATTGGTAAGAGCTGAAGGATATCGCAATGATCTTTTGGTAAAGCATTTACGTGAATTTCCATCTCCTCCGAATTTAGATCAAAATGAAGGCGTGAAGGCTATGAGACAAGAAATGCGGGCTCAAAATTTATATCCGCCGATATTTTTGACGTATCCTATTTATCAAGATTCAGTTAAAGTTGTGCTTTTAAATGAGTATCGTCCTTCTGAATGGGAAAAAATAAGTGCTTATCTTTCTGAAAAAAAATATATTACAAATGAGCAATCGCGGAAAATAACTGGTGTGGTTCAAAGAGATAAGATGGCTAGAATGTTAAAGAATTGGGTTAAGCAAGGACTATTGATTCAAATCATTCCCCAATCAGGATTTGTGAAGGGGACTAGATATAAATTATCAGATAGTTCCGAAGTGATAAATAAAATTCATTGAAAGCTACTTGTTTTTAGAAAAAACAAGTAAAATTTATCTCCTTTATTTTCAACGGTTTATGAGCTTTTACTTGTTTTTTTAAGATTAAGTTGATTTATGGTAGTGCATAAAGATTTTCCAAAAGATAAGTTCACAACATTAAATTCAGACATTCGCTGGTTTCCGACTGATTAGGCATTGCGTTTGGAAGAAGAGAAAATACTGGAAAGTCTTAAAGAAATAGAAATATAAAATCTATATAAGGAGGTATAAAGATGGCAGAACTAAACCTTATTACCTGCATAGTACAGCGTGGCAAGGCTGATAAGCTTATCAAGGCCGCTATGGATGCAGGAGCGCAAGGTGCTACGAGCTTTTATGCACGTGGAACTGGGGTGCGTCAGAAGCTTGGGGTACTTGGTCTTTTTATCCAGCCCGAGAAGGAAGTCATCATGATAGCCGCAAGGCCCGAGGAGACAGACGCAATATTTAATGCCTTGGTATCTACAGGCAAGCTGGACAGGCCGGGACTCGGATTTGCGTTTGTAAGCAAGATCGATAAGGCGATAGGACTGATGGAGAAGAAATAAATGAAAAGCTTTTTCATGAGCTTTCTTGTATGCACCATGATATTGTCCATATTTGGCGCAAAGCTTATAACTATTGCAGGCCATGCCATGAGGGATGTCCTGGAGCTCAAGGAGGAGTTTTCCAGTTCTAAGCTCAGCGAAAAGGAGCTCTCTGCTGATCCTGAGTATATAGAGGAGCTTCTTTCGAAACATCACAGAAAATACAAAGAAGCTGCTAAATATGAGGATGAGGATGTAGGATACCTGCTTGATCAGATAGAGGCAGAACAGACTATAATTACAAACCCCTTAATGGAAAAGTTGAAGAATATGGGGAAAGATACTGATGAAAAAGAGATTACAACGGTTATTAAGTTCTGGGTTTTTTCTATTATTAATAAAATAGAGTATTCCAACAACTTTATAGGCTCTGTTTTTCTTGTATCTGCAGTACTGATATTTGTCCTGGTGTTTATAACTTCGGGAGGACAGGCTTCCGGGGTAGGATATACGTTTGCAAGGCTGGGTTTTAATGTAAGCAGACTCCTCATATTCTTCGGAGCATTTTTTTCGCTTATCATATGGTTTAGTTTGGAATATAACATATACATGGGCATGGCCGGGATAATATTGTGGGGGCCTTTTTCTGTACTCATATTCTCAGCTATTGCCCTTAAAGTTTATGATTTCAACAATCCTATCTGGAACAGGATGTTTATCTCGACCATATGGCCGTTAATGGCCGGTTTAATCATACATGCATTTTAAGGGGGGAAGATGGAAGGAAGGTTAAAGATATATCTGCTCATTTTCTGTCAATTAATCCTCATGCTTCTCATTTTTTCTTTAATTGTATCAGCCAGCCCCATGGTGGGCAGCGTGCACACCGTGACCGTAACACTTATAGAGCCTCTTGATATAGAGATAAAGACGCACAGGGACCTTGTTCTTGAAGGCGCCAAAAGGAGCGTGAAAAGAAGGGAGAAGTACAGGGACCGCTACAGGCTCATAAAGTATCCAAACGGGGATGTCCCAAAGAATGAGGGTGCCTGCACCGACCTTATCATACGTGCATACAGAAATGCCGATATTGACCTGCAGCAGCTGGTTTATGAGGACAGGGCAAAAAATATTAAGGCATATCCCAGTCTTTGGGGATACAACGGGCTGGATACGAATATAGATCACAGGAGAAGCCCGAATCTCTTTACGTTCTTTAACCGCTATGGTAAAAAGCTCACTTCGAGCACAAAACAATCAAACCTGGACCAGTGGCAGCCGGGTGATGTAGTCTTCTACTTCCACAGGAGAAAAGGCTGGCATGTAGGCATAGTATCAGACAGGAAAGATAAGAGGACCGGAATTCCGTATATCATCGATAATTCGTCTAATCCCGGGTATGCTTCCGAGACACATCTTTTAACAGACCATAGAAATGTCTGGGGACATTTCAGATTTCCATATTGAGAAAGGCTATTGATGCTAAATGACACCCAGAAGGAAAAACTGCTGCAAATTGCAAGAGAAACCATAGTTTCATATCTTTCTTGCGGCAAAAAGCCTAAATTTGACGTTAGTGACACTGATTTGTGTGAAGAATGCGGTGCATTCGTCACACTTCATAAAGATGGTAATCTTAGGGGATGCATAGGAAATATTATAGGTCATGAACCTCTATGGGAGACTGTGAGCGATATGGCGGTTGAATCAGCGACAGGAGACCCCCGATTTCCCAAGGTTAAAAAAGAAGAGTTGCCTCATATTGATATAGAGATATCGGTTTTATCTAAGCCAGAGCGCGTGAGGAGTGCAGATCAGATAGAGCTTGGAAAGCACGGGGTAATAGTTAGAAAGGGATTTAGCTCCGGGGTGTTTTTGCCCCAGGTAGCAACGGAGACAGGCTGGTCAAAGGAAGAGTTCTTATCATCTCTTTGTTCTCATAAGGCAGGGCTTTCGCCTGACGCATGGAAGGACAAGACAACAGAGCTCTATACCTTTACAGCCCAGGTATTCGGGGAGAAAACAAAATAAAAGGAGATTCGATGAAAAAGCTATTTACTCTTTTAGGCGCAGTCGTTATTTTTTTATCGGCTTTTTATCTGTCTGCAGATGCCAGCCGCTGGTCCCAGAATAAGCAATTAAAGATAAACTCCATTAACGAAAACTCTAATGAAGTAGGGCAATTTGAGCTCTTTGAAGTGACTCTTGATATATCAGCAACATTTGATAATCCTTTTGACCCTGAAGAGATTGATGTGACCGGGCATTTCACCTCGCCAAGCGGCAAAGAGATAGATATGCCGGGGTTTTTCTTCCAGAATTATATCTATTCCCCCAGGGCTGGTGAAAAGCTCCTTGATAGCCTGGGCAAACCTGTCTGGAAGGTCAGGTTTGCACCGAGGGAACTTGGCAAATACAAATATTTCGTGTCGGTGAGGGATAAGAAAAAGGAAGCCAATACAAAGACCTCTACATTTACCTCTGTAGCCTCGGATAATCCGGGATTCCTGCGTCCAAGCAAAACCGCGCCCCACTATTTTGAATTCGAATCGGGCAAATCCTTTTTCGGAGTAGGTCAGAGCGTTGCCTGGGTTGAGACAAAGTATAAGGATCATAAGTACTATTTTTCTAAAATGAGAGAGAGTGGCTGTAATATCTCCCGTATCTGGACCGTTCCATGGCATATAGCACTTGAATGGACTAATAAAGGCAATAAAAAAGGTGATTTTGACGGGATAGGCCTATACAATATGAGCCATGCCTGGAAGCTTGATGAGATAATATCCGTGGCTAAGGATAGCGGCATCTACTTTATGCTTACCATGGCCAATTATGGGGATCTCATGGTAGAAAAGGGCCCGTGGAATGAAGAGATGTGGAAGTATAACCCGTATAACATTGAGAACGGCGGTTTCTGTAAGACACCGGAGGAGTTTTTCACTAATGCAAAGGCCAGAAAGCAATACAAAAAGCGTATGAGGTATGTTGTGGCCAGGTGGGGATATACCCCGAATATATTTGCATTTGAGTTCTTCAACGAATACAAGATACCCGTACACTGGGCAAAAGAGATGAGCGGGTATATAAAAGAGATTGATCCTGCCAGTCATATGGTATCGGCAAGCCTGTGGTACCCTCCAAGCATCAAATATGATGAGAATGCTCTCTGGAGCCTTGATGAGATAGACTTCTCGCAGATACACCTCTACGGATACAAGGGAGTCCCTGCAGATTTATCTGGAAAGTTGATAACTGATATACACGAAAAGATTACAAAGTATGATAAGCCGTGTCTTGTGGCTGAATTCGGTATTGACAGCGCAAAGGACAACAGGTTTTATGATAAAAAGGGTACGGGCGTAAACCTTCACAACGGCCTGTGGGCTGCAACACTTGCCGGCTCAAGTGCAGGAGTACTGAACTGGTGGTGGAACAGTTATGTTGACCCAAAGAACCTTTACTCTCATTTTGCGGCACTTGCTAATTTTGTATCTCGGGTCGAGTGGAACAAGGGGAAATGGGAGATCATGGGAACAAGCTACCCGGAAAAGGCAGTCAAAAAAGGATCAAAAAAATATGAGGACATGGTTATACAATGCATTAGTGGGTGGGGTGATCTAAATTCAGATAAACTGACAATCTTAAATACCGGGGAGATACAGGGAGGGATAATAAGCAACTATTTACATTCCCCCGAGAAGGACGATATACGCACCACCCCGGAATTCACGGTTAATTATCCTTCCAACGGCAAATTCATACTCCATGTGGACTCGGTATCCACCCAGGGACACCTTCTGATATATCTGGATGGTAAAGAAGTCCTGAGCAAAAAACTGCCGACCGGACCCAAAGGAGAGGGCCAGTGGAAGGATTCTACGTGGCTTGAGGAATGGAATGTATGGCAGTCAAAATACGACAAGGATTTTGAGATAGACGTTCCAAAAGGCAACCATACCATACGCCTTGAGAATACAGGAAAAGACTGGATAAGGATATCCCTTATAACGCTTACCGGATATAAGATCCCCAATGTTGCAAACGTTAGGGCCATAGGCCTCAAAAGAGGCGACGAGGGACTCCTCTGGCTGCAGAATATAGATAGTAACTGGTATACAGACAACAATAACGAAGAACCAAAGCCTGAAGAAAATGTTCATGTAACACTTTACGGGTTTTCTGATGGGCAATACAGTGTCCAGTGGTGGGATACATGGAAGGGCGAGGTAATAGAGACCAGTGTCGTTACCGCAAGCGAAGGCGAGCTCACCCTAGGACGTGATGTGATAGAGACAGATATCGCGGCAATAATTAGGAAGAAATAAGGAGATTTTCATGAATTGTCCTGTATGCGATGAACCTATGATAGTTCTTGAGCTAAGCGAAGTGGAAATAGACCACTGCCTTGAGTGCGGGGGTATATGGCTTGACGAAGGGGAACTGGAGGTTTTGCTTGGGAGCTCAGAAGAAAAGGATAATATGCTCAAATCCTTGACCGGAAGTGAAGAGATAAAGGAGGACCCCAGGAAATGCCCTATATGCCTTAAGAAAATGGGCAAGGTGCTCTGCGGAGTCGATAAGAAGGTATGTATAGACAAATGCGATAGAAATGACGGAATTTGGTTTGACAAGGGAGAGCTGGATGAGGTAATAAAGATGGGGGGGCTTGATAAGAACAGGAAAGTATTGGATCTTCTTGAAGATATGTTCGGGAAGAAAAAAAATAATTAAAAAGGAGGAAGAATATGCCATTTGTACTATTAGCGCTTGTGATTGTCGTTGTTGTTTCGCTTGTAGGGATATACAATGCCCTGATAGGCCTTAGAAACCGGGTAAAGAATTCCTGGTCCCAGATTGACGTGCAGCTCAAAAGACGCCATGACCTTATCCCGAACCTGGTTGAGACTGCCAAGGCCTATATGAAACACGAAAGGGAAACGCTTGAGAACATAACCAAGGCAAGAAGCCAGGCAATGAACGCAAACGGGGTAGGCAACAAGTCAAAGGCAGAGGGAATGTTAAGTGATGCCATAGGAAGGTTCATGCTTGTAGTCGAGAATTATCCTGATCTTAAGGCAAATCAGAACTTCCTGTCCCTGCAGGAAGAACTTACTTCCACAGAGAACAAGATCGCCTATGCAAGACAGGCATATAACGACCAGGTTCTTTTCTTCAACAACAAGATACAGATGTTCCCGTCAAATCTTGTTGCAAACATGTTTAGTTTCAAGATCGAGGAATTCTTCGGCATAGCAAAGAAGGAAAAGGAAGTCCCAAAGGTAAACTTCTCCTGAGAACGGTGTAGAGATATATGTGGGAACTGATCCAGTCTAACAAAAGAAAATCAATCTTGATATTCCTGCTTATGGGCCTTTGTCTATTGCTGCTCGGGTATTTTATAGGTCAGACATGGCTTGGCCCTGACGGCGGCCTGTTTGGCATAATATTCGCCCTGGTTATATGGGCGATTCTTTCTGCCATAAGCTATTTTGGCGGAAGCGGCGTACTCTTAATGTTGAGCAGTGCAAAGGAAGTATCCCATGATGTTCATCCGCAGCTCTATAATATCGTCGAGGAGATGAAGATTGCCGCCAACTGGCCCCATATACCAAAGGTGTATATCATCGCGGATAGGGCGCCGAATGCCTTTGCCACCGGTGTAAAGCCTGATAAGACAGCCATTGCCGTAACAGCAGGACTTCTTTCAAGCTTAAACAGGGATGAGCTCCAGGGTGTGATAGCCCATGAGATGTCACACATCGTGAACAGGGATGTTCTTTTCGTGACATTTGCGGGGGTTCTTCTTGGAAGTATTGTCATGATATCCGAGGTATTCTTAAGAAGCATGTGGTTCTCCGGGGGATCTTCAAGAAGATACAAAGCAGGCGGGAAGTCCGGCTCCCACCCGGCTGTTGTGATAATTGCAATAATTCTCGCAATTCTTGCTCCGATAATGGCGAGACTCCTTTATTTTGCACTCTCTAGAAAAAGAGAATATCTGGCCGACGCCTCGGCTGTAAGGCTTACAAGATACCCGGAGGGCCTGGCAAGCGCTCTTGAGAAGATAGCCGATTCAGGCCTGACACCTGCTTCTGCAAACAAGGTAACAGCTCCCATGTATATAATTAATCCCATGAAGAAAGAGGGCATGCAGCTTTCAAACCTGAGCAGTACACACCCGCCTATTTCCGAGCGCATAAACATATTGCGCAATATGGCAGGCGGGGCAAATTACGCGCAGTACCAGAAAGCCCTCTGGGCAACACAGAAGGGAAGGACATTCGTTCTGCCGGCATCGGGCCTGCATGATACAACAGATATGCCTATAAGAAAATCATCGGTCCCTGCAACAATGACAAAACCCGGCAAGCACGAAGTGCGAGACCTGGGAGACCTGATGAGGGTAGTAAACAATTACGCCTTCCTTGGGTGTGTTTGCGGGCTGAAGATCAAACTTCCCCCGGATTTCAAGAAAAAGGAACTCGATTGCCCGAGATGCGGCAGGCACATTGCCATGCCTCATGCAGAGCTTGCGGCACTTGCCGCGGCAGCAGGCACAGGGGGTATCGGGGAACAAAAACAAGCAACAAAAGAACCCGGGCAGGTTCAGACATATATAAGACGAGTAAAAGGGTGGGAGAGCTTTAGATGCTCCTGCGGGCACATGATGCAACTATCCCCTATTTTTAAGGCATCTCATATGAAATGTCCGGCATGCGGAAAAACAACAATGATCAAAAGTTAAAACGAGGATAGCTAAATGGTCACAGAATGGACAGGAGCAAAAGCAAAAATCGGAGGCAGACTTCTGAACAGCCCTCTTAGAAGAATATCCGACATTTTCTTCTTTGGGAACATTATGCCTTTTGTAAACCGCGTTCTAAAAGAGACCATAAAAGGCAACGAAACGGTTCTGGATGTTGGCGCAGGTTCTGGGTATTTCAGTCTGAATATCGCAAGAAAACTCTCTACAGGCAAAGTTATCTGCCTTGATGCATCAGAAGACATGCTGGCGCATCTGCTGCGAAAAGCAAAGAACAAGGGTTTAGAATCAAAAATAGAGCTACTAAGGCATGATGCAATCTCTTCAGGACTGCCAAATGAATCAGTTGATGTAGTGATATCAGGCGCGGTACTCCATGAGCTGGTAAACCCAGGAGCCGCAATTGCCGAGATGTACAGGGTACTGAAGCCCAAAGGGGATCTAATCATAGCCGACCTGAGGATAACACACGCAGGGCATCATCAGGACTCACACGGCCCCTTTAGCGTAAGCCAGATAGAGACATTATTCAGCGATGCAGGCTTTATTGATATAAGCGCCCAGATTATAAGGCGCTGGATACTGGCAACAGCCAGGAAACGCTAGTATTGGAGGATTTTATGGCACCCCGAAAACCTGAGGCCATAGTAGATGAAATGTTCTTAAAAAGATGGTCCCCCAGGGCCATGAGCAATGAGGAAGTATCTGATGAGGAACTGATGAGCCTTTTTGAGGCCGCAAAATGGGCACCCTCGTCCAATAATAACCAGCCATGGCGCTTTGTATATGCAAAGCGAAACTCACAATATTGGGATACATTTGTCGGCTTTCTTAATGAAGGCAACAGGATCTGGGCAAAAAGGGCTGCTGTTTTAATTGTAACCGTATCAAACACCCTGTTTGATTTTGACCACAAATTCTCCCGCACGCATTCCTTTGACTGTGGTGCTTCCTGGATGAGCCTTGCCTTCCAGGGCGCTATAATGGGACTGGTAGTACACGCCATGCAGGGATTTAACTACGAAGATGCAACACAAAAGCTCCATGTTCCGTTTGGTTTCCAGGTAGAGGCCATGATAGCAGTCGGGAAACCTGGGAAAAAAGATGACCTGCCTAAGGCTCTGCAGAAAAGAGAATATCCATCCGAGAGGAAAACACTAAAAGAAATAGCATTTGAAGGAAAGTTCAAGAGGCAATAAAGTGAAGATAACAAAGATCATGCGTCAAAAATACCGCCGCAGGTACTATAGCGTATTTATTGATGCTAAATTTTCCTTTCATATTGATCTTGGACTGCTTAGCGATTCCGGTATAAAAGAGGGAGAAAGTATTTCAAAGAAAAGACTCGATGAAATAGTCTGCAGTCAGAGAAGAAAAGAAGCCCAAGATTATGCGTATCTTCTCCTCTCATACAGAGACAGGTCTAAAAAGGAAATAAAGGCAAGGTTAAAAAGGAAGAAATATCCCGAATCCGTTATAAGTGAGGTACTCTATAAGCTTGAGAATGAAGGATATATAAATGATTATATATATGCAAGCTCATGGATCAAATCACGCCTCAGAGAAAAGCCAAGGGGAAGAAAACTCCTTTTTCTGGAACTGATTCAAAAGGGCATACACAGGGAAACGATAGATAAGGCCCTGGGTGAGCATTTCCCTGATTCATTCGATGAGGCAGAGCTTGCAAAAAGGGCACTCGAAAAGAAGCTTCCCTCATACAAAAAACTAGATGAGAAAACCGCCAAAAGAAGAATACAAAGTTTTCTCCTGCGCAGAGGTTTTTCCTATGATGCAATAAGGGAAATTTGTGATGAAGAACTCGAATAGCTCTAATAAGAATTTTATTAAAAAGTGTTATACATTGTTAAGTAATCTTAGTTAATCAAACCTGATTAAAGCATATAAAATCGTTAAATGTTTTTGAAAAATCTAAACGGCACCAGTAAAAGCACCTTGACCTAAGTCGAAAATTATGTTAACATTAAAGAAAAGGTTAATTGACACTGATTTTCTGACGCGCAGGGATGAAATTTCGCAAGAAATGCTTACAATTCTTCATGATACAGTTAAAACCAATCATTATTCAATTTCTAGTAATAAGGAAGGAATAAAATATGAAAAAATTTCTAAGGATATCACTTCTGTTTTTTATTCTTATTGGTTTTATGGTTGTTAATATATCATATGCTGATTTAATTCATTTAAAAAATGGTAGTATAATTAAAGGTAGCATTATAGAGGAAACAGATAATGAAATAACAATACTTATGGACATTGGCCAGATGACATTCCAACGTAGTGGAATTAAATCTATTGAGAAAGAAGAGGAATCACAAAAAAATAAAATATATTATCCAAATAACAAAGAGGAGCAAGCAAACCAACCGGAAAGTTCAAAGTATTCAATTGAATATGTGCTCAAAACTGTTGTATCAATACAAGTGCCATATTATAATACACGTTTAGGCAAAGAGGATATAATAATAGGCAGTGGTGTTATAATTAATAAGAATGGTGTTATCCTCACTAACTATCATATAATTCATGGAGCCGATAAAATTTTTGTCAAATTACCTGATCAAAAGTATAAAGGCAAAGACTTTGAAGCCAGAGTTCTTAAAACCAGTAAATATTATGACTTGGCATTAATTAGCATTGGTACTCCGGGACTGCCTTATTTGCCAATAGAAAACCCTGGTGAGATATCTGTAGGTATGGAAGTAAAAGCAATTGGAAATCCTGCCGGTTACAACTCAACCATTACCAAAGGTATTATCAGTGCAATTAGAACAAATAAGGATATGGATGTAGAATACTTCAAAATATCAGGTGATTATATTAATCAACTCAACTGGGAAAACATGACATGGATTCAGACAGATGCAGCTATTAATCCAGGTAATAGTGGCGGACCACTGCTAAATGATAAATTTCAAATTATTGGAATTAATACCTATGGTTATATGCTCTTAGAAGGGCTTAACTTTTCCCTTCATTATAAACATATCCGTGATTTCACGAGAGGATATTAACACATATACCTGTTTTTTTCTCATTCGTAAACCAGAATAAAACTATGCGCTCAAAACTTTTAAGCCACCAATAATGGTGGTCTTTTTATTATACTCTTAAAATAAAGTTTTCTGTCTGCGTAGGGGTTTTTTCTATGATTCAATAAAAGAAATACTAGACGAATCACTTAAAACTGTACCAGAGTCTGTGGAATAAGAAGGTATCAGAAGGGGAGTGAGGGCGTAAACAGAAAATAGTAATACCAGATTATTACATCCACTTTTTTCTTCTAAAATAAACCAACATTCCAAAACCAACAACAGCGACGAGCCCTAAAAACGCGAAATATCCCCATTTCCATTTCAATTCCGGCATAAATTCAAAATTCATCCCGTAAATACCTGCCATGAATGTTAAAGGGATAAAAATCGCGGCAAATATCGTCAAAACTTTCATTATTTCATTCATCCGGTTACTTACGCTCGACAAATAAATATCAACCATTCCTGAAACCATATCCCTGAATGTTTCTATGGTATCTATAACCTGTATTGTATGATCATAAATATCACGTAAAAATATATGTGTCCCTTTTGCTATGAGCTTAGACTCGCTTCGCTCAAGACTGCCGGCAACTTCGCGCAAAGGCCATACGGATTTTCGTAAAAATATTGTATCCCGTTTCAAGCTATGAATCGCATGCATAGTTTGCGGCGTAGGGTTGGTGATTAATTCTTCTTCCATGCCTTCAATTTTGTCACCCAGTTTTTCTAAGATAGAAAAATAATTATCAACAACGGAGTCCAAAAGACTGTAGGCAAGATAATCCGCTCCCATTTTCATGATTCTGCCTTTAGAATTACGTATGCGTTCACGAACAGGGTTAAAAACATCTCCTTCTTTCTCCTGGAAGGATATCACGAAATTGCTGCCGAAGACTAAGCTTACCTGCTCTGAAATTATTTCCTTTTGTACATCATCAAACATAAGCATTTTTAAAACTACAAAAATATATTTATCAAAATCCTCATATTTAGGGCGCTGCCCGGTATTTACAATATCCTCAAGTGTTAAAGGATGCATCTCGAAATTATTACCGATCTTCTCAATAATTTCTAACTCGTGCAACCCGTTAATATTAACCCAGGTAACTGTGGGAGTGTCCTTAAAAGGGAATACTTCTTCAATGTTATTAACCTCTTTTTCCTGGAAATTTTTATCATCATAGTCAATAACTGCAATTTTTACTTTATCTGTTTTTTGGTCTCCCACATGAATAAGCTCACCGGGAATGTGACCCGCACTCTTTGAATTTTTTTTAATAAGCCTGACCATTTTTTTACCTCCTGAGGCAAAATGAGCCGTACCCCTGAAACTGTGCCGATTTATACTCTAATATACTATCAGAAAGGGTTGCATCCTGGCAAGCAAAAGATACATCAGCAAATGACGAGATGGATTAGTTATAAGAGAGCTTTTTGACGCTTTTTAGGTGATAAAAATTTTTTTCTTGCACAGAGAATTTCCATGTGATATAATAAGCGCACATAAGCTGAGGTATTAAATAAGAAGGGCCGGTCAAATTAGACCTGTTTTCCCTCCTAAATGCCACTTCCACCGTCGCAAAAAAGCTCATTTTCAGAAACTTTCATTTTTTCATTTTTTTCACTTGACACACTATATGTAGTGTGTTAGTATAGTATCTACTCATTATATAGTAGCAGGGGAACCTGCAATGAAATGTCCGTTTTGCAAATCTTCCGATGATAAGGTAATTGACTCTCGCCCTTTGAACGACTCAACGATTATAAGAAGACGAAGGCAATGCTTTTCCTGCGGCAAGCGTTTTACTACCTACGAACGACTCGAATCCATGCCTCTAATTGTCATTAAAAGTGACAACCGCAGGGAGCAGTTCGATCGTAATAAGCTAAGAGAAGGTATAATTCGTGCCTGCGAGAAGCGCCCTATAAGTGCCGAGAGAATAGAGAAGATCGTAGGCGAAATAGAATATGACCTTCAAAACTACGTCATGGAAGTAAAATCAAGTGTTCTGGGTGAGAAAGTATTAAACCACCTGAAGAGCCTCGATGACATCGCATACATCCGTTTTGCCTCGGTATACAGGCAGTTTGATGATGTTGAAGCATTCCGCAGGGAATTGCGCAAGCTGAAAAAGCCTGCATCCAAAGAAAAAACCGGAAATAAATAAAAGGTTAAATAAAAAAAGGGGAGTGCCATGAAGATCAAGGTGTTCGGTAAGAAGGATTGTCAGGCATGTGCAGCAACAAAAGAAAAGCTTTCATTTTTTCTGAACAAGTGGGATTTGGCAGATGACGTACCAATAATTTTTTACGACCTTGAAACCCTTGAAGGGCTGACTGAAGCGGCTATCCAAGACGCCCTTGAAGCCCCTACAACTATAATAGAAAAAGACAACCATGAAATAGCACGCTGGGAAAAAGAAGTTCCGCAGTCCCAGAATTTCAAAGAATTCTTCACCGAGGAAATAAAAGCCAATAAAAAATCCGTCACTGCATAAGGGGAGGATACAATGCAGCTTGCGATGCTAGAGAAGGAAGTAAACCACAGACCGCGGCACAGGAAATATTTCAACTCCGTCAGAAAAAAAGACAGGAGGATAGTGCCTTTCAGCAGAAGCAAGATATCAGACACCATCTTAAAGGCAGCCAAGATAAGCGGCCAGGATGACAGGAAGCTTGCCTCTCATCTGACTGATGAGGTTGAAAAATACCTCAAGAAGAATTTCCTCATAGGCGAGACACTGACCGTTGAAGCGATCCAGGGTGCCGTTGAAAATGTGCTGACCCAGCAAGGCTATCCCCTTATAGCCAAGACATACCAGATATTCCATTACAGGCAGGATAAGGTAAAAAAGAAACTTACCGTCAGAAAAGAAGTAAAGAAGGCTAACAACGCAACAGATATTTCCCTTCTTGTTACCGCGCCTTCCTCAGAGGAAAGCTTCACATGGAACAGGCAGAAGATCGCAGAAGCTCTGGTAAAAGAAGCGGACATGCCTCCAAAAGCAGCCAAGCAAATCGCACGTGAGGTTGAGAAGAAGATCCTGGCATCAGAGTTAAAGTCGGTCTCAACCGGATTCATAAGAGAGATGGTTGACAATGAACTCTTAACCATGGGCTACAAGAAAAAGCTCAAAAAGCAGAGAAGCCTCGGTATGCCTCTCTATGACCTTGAACAGCTCATATTCTCCAAGAATCTTGAGAACTCAAATATAGCGACACACAACCCTGAGGCAATTAACCTGGGTATTGCAGAAACAACCCTAAAGCAATACGCACTGGATCATATATTCTCAAGAGAAGTCGGTATGGCACACCTTTCGGGAAAGATCCACGTTCATGACCTGGGATACCCGACCAGGGTATACTGCAGTTCACATTCCCTGGAATACCTTAAAAAATACGGCTTAAACTTATCCAACCTTGAGATCATATCATCTCCTGCAAAACATGCAAGAACCCTTACCGGCCACTTAAACACTTTCCTTGCCTCCATGCAGGCATATTATGCAGGCGCACTGGGCATAGGATATCTTAATATACTCTATGCACCGTTTTTAGTGGATATGAGCTTTGAGAAGATGAAGCAGGAGGCGCAGTACCTCATATTCTCCGGAAGCCAGAATGCTTTCTCACGCGGCGGACAGACCCTATTCATTGACTCAAACATACATCTCAATGTCCCAGGCTATCTTAAGAAGATTAAGGCAATAGGACCCGGGGGCAAATACACCGGCAAAACATACGGAGACTACGAGAAAGAGACACAGATGTTCGCAAAGGCCCTCATGGAAGTATGGCGCAAGGGAGACGCATACGGACACGTGTTCTCATTCCCGAAGATGGATCTTCACATAAACGAGGAATCATTCTCTGATCCCAAGCAGCGCGAACTCCTTGAGTTCGCCTGCCAGGTAGCAAGCGAGAACGGCTCCCCGTACTTCGTCTTTGACAGGGAAGAAGTGACACTGAGCCAGTGCTGCAGGCTAAAGACCACAATGGACCTCTCTGACCCGGACGATGCCTATGTCATAAGCCATCCGGAATCCATGCGCTTCTGCGGATTCCAGAACGTGACAATCAACCTGCCACAGGCTGCATACCGCGCGGGAAAGGGCAATATTGAAGGGCTTTTAACCGAGATAAGTGATATGATGAACCTTGCAGTCGATGCACATCTTGAGAAGAAAGAATTCATCGCAAGCCTTATGCAGAGAAGGGAACTCCCTCTCTGGCAGGTCGGAAAGCCGGCCCTGGACGGTCGCCCGTACGTAAATCTTAAACGCGCAACATATATCATCGGCCTTGTCGGGCTAAACGAATGCGTGCAGCACTTAACAGGCAAGCAGCTCCACGAAGACGAGGAAGTTTACAAGCTCGGTATAAAGATAATATCCTTCATGTTCCTCAAGACAAAAGAATACTCCAAGAAACACGAGCTAAAATTCGCCCTTGAGGAGTCTCCCGCAGAATCAGCGGCAAGGCGTCTTGCAAAGGTAGACCTTAGAGAATTCCCAGAGAGCAAAGAAGTCATAAAGGGAGATATAAAAACCGATCAGTTCTATTACACAAACTCTGTACACTACGCGGCTGCTGCCCCTATGAACCTGATAGACAGGATAGTCGGCCAAAGCAGATTCCATACCTTAATAGAAAGCGGAGCTATCATCCACGCGTTCATAGGCGAGGATAAGCCTTCACCCGAGTCAATATTTAAGCTGGTGGAGAAGACCTGGAGAAATACAAAAGCAGCACAGATTACCATATCACCTGAATTCACCATATGCAACAAGTGCCGCCGCATGACAAGAGGCCTTCTTGACACATGCAAACACTGCGGCGATAAGGACGTATACGGAGTGACACGAATAGTGGGATACTACAGCCGCATACCTAACTGGAACAAATCAAAGATAGGAGAGCTAAAGGACAGGCATAAGGGTGATTATGCCATAGCTCGCTAATATATGAGAGTAAATATAAAGCGTCTGTCAAAAGATGTAGCGATACCCCGGTACAAGCACAAGGGTGATGCCGGCATGGACCTTAGAAATGCCGGGGATGATGTAGTCTTAAAATCCCTTGAGCGTGCACTCATACCTACGGGATTAAAAGTGGCGATCCCCGAGAACTATGAGCTTCAGATCAGGCCCAGAAGCGGCCTGGCAATCAAAAAGGGCCTGAGCGTGCTAAATACCCCCGGAACAATAGACGCGGGATACCGAGGAGAGATAGGGATAATAATATTTAATGCAAGCAGTGAAGACGTGACTATAAAAAAAGGTGACCGCATAGCACAGGCGATCTTAAATAAATTTGAAACCATTGAGTGGAATGAAGTGGATGAGCTCGACGAGACCACGAGGAACGAAGGCGGTTTCGGCAGTACCGGGCACTAAATTAATATAAGGAGGAATCATGGCCTTTTTTATAGGAAGAGACAGGGAGGCAAGAAAAACATACGGATTTGACGAGGTTGCACTGGTGCCGGGAATAATAAGCATCAACCCCAATGAGGTAAAAACATCTTGGAGGCTAAGGAACATAAAATTCGACATACCGTTTCTTGCATCAGCGATGGACGGTGTGGTGGGAACGAAATTCGCAACTCAAATGGGAAAGCTGGGCGGACTTGCGGTAATAAACCTTGAGGGCATACAGACACGATATGAGAACCCGGACCAGATATATGACCAGATCCAAAAGGCAAGCCCGGAAGATGCGACAGCGCTTGTTCAGAGCATCTACAAGGAACCCATAAAGGAAAAACTGATCTCAAAAAGAGTAAAGGAAATCAAGTCAGAAGGCGTGCTTGCCGCAGTATCATCTATACCTCAGAATGCGGAGAATTTTGCAATGATAGCAAAGCAAGCAGGCGCTGACATATTCGTAGTCCAGTCCACCGTAACAACAGCAAAACACATATCGACAGAGTATCCGGTAGTAAACCTTAAGAAATTCTGTAAGAAAATAAAAATCCCCGTAATTATTGGAAACTGTGTCACATATGACAGCGCGCTTGAGCTTATGGAAACAGGATGCGCAGGACTTCTTGTAGGGGTGGGACCGGGAGCGGCATGCACCACAAGAGGGGTACTTGGAATAGGTGTTCCGCAGGTAACGGCAACCGTTGACTGCGCGGCTGCAAGGGATTTCTACTTCAAGAAAGCAGGAAAATACGTCTCGATCATAACAGACGGCGGAATGGACACAGGCGGAGACATATGCAAGGCCTTCGCAAGCGGAGCAGATGCTGTCATGATAGGTTCGGCATTTGCCAGAGCAAAGGAAGCACCAGGCAGGGGATATCACTGGGGTATGGCTACACCTCATCAGAACCTGCCCAGGGGTACCAGGATTTATGTAGGAACAACCGGGACACTGGAGGAGATACTCTACGGCCCTGCGAATATGGACGACGGTACGCAAAACCTCGTCGGAGCACTTAGAACTGCCATGGGCAGCCTGGGGGTTAAAAGCATAAAAGAGATGCAGCTTGTTGAGATAATAATCGCTCCGGGAATCCGTTCAGAAGGAAAACTTATGCAGAAAGCCCAGAGAGTGGGAATGGGAAAGAAATAAAATAAACGAGGCGTGAGGGAGGCGGCTATGCCGGCAACAGGTGCAATAACAAAAACAGAACTGGGCGGAGTAAAACTTTTCTTCAGGGGAAAAGTAAGGGATGTTTATGACCTTGGGGAGAACATATTGATTGTTGCAACAGACAGGATCTCCGCATTCGATTTCGTACTGCCGACACCCATACCGGAGAAGGGGAAGATCCTGACGAAGATATCAGTCTTCTGGTTCAACCTCTTAAAGGACATATCCCCGAACCATCTTATAGCCTATGAAACTGATAAATACCCGGAGATACTGGCCCCGCACAGGGAAATACTCGAGGGCCGTTCCATGCTTGTTAAAAAAGCAAAGCGTATAAACATTGAGTGTGTGGTAAGAGGATATCTTGCAGGCTCGGGATGGCGCGAGTACAAGGAGTCGGGTACCGTATGCGGTATAAAGCTTCCCGCGGGCCTTAAGGAATCAGACAAGCTGCCTGAGATAATATTTACACCGGCAACCAAGGCCCAGACAGGAAACCATGACATAAATATCACTAACCAGCAGTTTATCGACAACCTGGGCGTCGAGCTTGCCACAACGCTTAAGGACAGGAGCATCCAGCTCTACAAAAAGGCCTCGCAATATGCCCTTGAGCGCGGCATTATCTTAGCCGACACAAAATTCGAGTTCGGAACAATAGGTGATGAGGTAATATTAATAGATGAAATATTCACGCCTGATTCATCCAGGTTCTGGAACAAGGAAAACTACAAACCGGGCAAGGCACAGGTGAATTTCGACAAGCAGTTCATCAGGGATTACCTGGAATCTCTAAACTGGAACAAGCAACCGCCTGTACCTGAGCTGCCCCAGGACATCGTAGCGAAAACAAAGGACCTCTATGAAGAGGCATATAAAAGGTTGTGTACATAACATGTCTATCGTCACTTACCCGCATGAGCAATGTTTTACCGAACTTCTTTTTCAGGTTCGGTAAAACTTCGTAAGGAGGAAAAAAGGCTATGAACATACTTATTATCGGTTCCGGAGGGCGTGAGCACGCTCTTGTGTGGAAAATCAGGCAGTCTCCTCTTGTAAAAAAGATCTATGCAATACCGGGCAATGCCGGAATTGAGGAGATAGCACAATGTGTGGATATCGGCATAGACGATTTTTCAAAGATCTCGGATTTTGTGAAAAAGGAAAAAATTGACCTTACGGTTGTAGGCCCGGAACTGCCTCTTGTAGGAGGCATCGTGGATCACTTCCAGAAAGAGGGCCTTAAAATATTCGGACCCACAAAAAATGCCGCAAGGCTTGAGGGAAGCAAGGTTTTCGCCAAAGAGCTCATGAAAAAATACAAAATACCAACCGGGGCCTTTGAGGTGTTTGCACAAAGCGATAAAGCAAGAGAATATATTGAACAGTTTGCAAAAACACACACCGGTGAGGCTTTTTGCATAGTAGTTAAGGCAGACGGACTTGCCGCGGGAAAAGGTGTCATGGTATGCAAGAAAAAAGAGGATGCGCTTGAGGCAATAAAAAACATAATGGATGAAAGGGCATTTGCGGATGCCGGAAAAAGTATTGTAATTGAAGAGTTTTTGCGCGGCGAAGAGGCATCAATCCTTGCCTTCTGCGACGGTAAAACCATACTCCCAATGATCTCATCACAGGACCACAAGCAGGTCTTTGACGGGGACCGCGGACCCAATACCGGAGGCATGGGAGCATATGCACCCGCACCTCTTGTAACAGATGAGCTCATGGGAAAAATTACCAGGAAAATCCTTGAGCCCTTAAAGAAGGGGCTCGAGCAGGAAGGCATTAAATATCAAGGGATTATATACGTAGGCGTGATGGTTAAAAATGGCGAGCCGTATGTACTTGAGTTTAACGCAAGATTCGGCGATCCCGAGACACAGCCGGTGCTCATGCTGCTTGAATCTGACCTTGTTCCGGTTCTTGATGCAGTCGTAAATGAGGACTTGCACTCCATAACCCTAAAGTGGTATAATAAGTCTTCAATTTGTGTAGCACTTGTTTCCGGGGGATATCCCGGGAAATATGAAAAAAGTATAGCCATCTACGGCCTCGAAGATGCAGCTCTATTAAAGGATGTCATGGTCTTCCATGCAGGCACCAGAAAAGCGACAGCGGTTGTGGCTAATGTTCTGCCGCTGGAGGAGATTACGGAATTCCTGACTGCAGGAGGAAGGGTGCTCGGCGTAACAGCTACGGCTGATACCCTAAAAGAAGCAATAGACGTAACATATAATGCCATTGAAGCAATAACATTTAAAAGAATGTACTTCCGCAAGGATATAGGTAAAAAAGGCTTAAAGCACATTAGCGATAAATGACATTATGCCAGGAGGGACGCCTTGAAAGAAAAACCACTGGTCGGTATAATAATGGGCAGCAGATCCGATGAGGCAGTTGTTGAAAAAGCTGTCCAGGTCCTAAGAGAATTCAGGATCCCCTGTGAAGTCCATGTCATGTCCGCACACAGAACACCTAAAAAGGTTCAGCAGTACTCAACGATTGCAGCAAAGAGGGGACTGGAAGTCATAATCGCAGCAGCGGGTAAAGCCGCACACCTGCCCGGGGTAATTGCCTCGATGACCATACTTCCGGTAATAGGGATACCCATAAAGACATCAGACCTGGGGGGACTCGATTCGCTCTTCTCGATAGTACAGATGCCAAAAGGCGTGCCGGTAGCAACGGTCGCTATAAACGGGGCTCAGAACGCAGCGCTTCTTGCAGTAGAGATACTTGCTATAAAGCACACGGATATCCGTAAGAAACTTGTAAAATACAAAGAGTCACTTGCCAAGGCGAAATAAGGAGGACCATATGGAACCCAAGAAACTAACAGTAGATCAGGACGGTGTAAACCGCATAATCACCCGCATGGCCCATGAGATAATAGAGAAGAACCAGGGGGCCAAGGAACTCTGCATAATCGGTATCAGAACACGCGGGGTGCATGTGGGGGAGCGCATAGCCAGGATAATCAAGAAGACAGAAGATATCGAAGTGCCATTCGGTTTGCTTGACATAACACTTTACAGGGATGACGTAGGATCTATCGGCACCCAGCCGATAGTAAAGGAAACAAAGATACCTTTTGACATAAACGACAAAACAATAATACTGGTAGACGATGTACTCTTTACAGGAAGAAGCATTAGAGCCGCGCTGGATGCAATAATGGACTTCGGACGCCCAAAATGCATAAAGCTCGCAGTGCTCATAGACCGCGGGCACAGAGAACTGCCGATTCGGGCTGATTTCGTAGGAAAGAAAGTCTTCACGTCTCTTAAGGAAACAGTGGAAGTAAACCTTAAGGAAATAGACAACATCGACAGAATAAGGATTGTGAATCAAAAATAGCTGCCTTCGGAGGACCACATGCGTTTAAAAAGCAAAGACCTGTTGGGCCTGGAAGACCTGGACGTAAAAGAAATAGAGCTTATCCTAAAAACAGCTGTACCCTTTAAAGAACTTTTTACCCGCTCCATCAAAAAAGTTCCTACCCTTCGCGGCAGGACCGTGGTAAACCTCTTCTATGAACCAAGCACCCGTACAAAAGCATCATTTGAGCTTGCCGAGAAACGATTAAGCGCAGACGTAATAAACATATCTGTTGCGACAAGCAGCGTCGTGAAAGGCGAAAGCCTGATAGATACCGGCAAAACAATCGAAGCCATGAAAGTGGACTTTGTGGTAATCCGCCACAGCATGGCGGGAGCACCGCACCTTCTTGCAAAAAACATAAAAGCCTCTGTAATAAATGCCGGTGACGGCACCCATGAGCACCCAACACAAGGGTTGCTGGACATGTTCACCATGAAGGATAAAAAGGGCACCATTAAAGGCTTGAATGTGATAATAATCGGAGATATCCTTCATAGCCGGGTAGCGCGCTCCAATATCTGGGGCCTTACGAAAATGGGAGCAAAGGTGACGGTAGTAGGACCCACCACCTTAATACCACCGGAGATAGAAAAGATGGGCGTTAATGTAAGCTACAATCTTGAAGATGTCCTCGGGGCAGCAGATGTAGTATACACGCTTCGAATACAGAAAGAACGCCAGAAACAGCATCTGTTCCCGTCACTGAGAGAATACAGCGATCTCTACGGAATAGACCAGGAAAGAGTCAAAAAGATGAAGAAGGATGCCATCATAATGCACCCTGGACCCATGAACAGGGGAATCGAGATATCAAGCGAGGTGGCAGACGGCCCGAGATCGGTAATAACGGAACAGGTCACAAACGGCATAGCAATAAGAATGGCGATACTCTATCTTCTAGGCGGAGGTGAAACACGTGGATTTGCTCGTTAAAGGCGCACGAGTCGTTGACCCTGCAAAAAGAATAGATAAGAAGCTGGACGTCTTAATCGAAAACTCTAAAATTGCAAAAATTGCCCCAAAGATAATAAAGAAGGCAAATACAAGGGTAATTGATGCAACAGGCAAGATCCTCATCCCGGGAATTATAGACATGCACACGCATCTTCGTGAACCCGGAAGAGAGGATGTTGAGACAATTGCAACAGGCACAAGGGCAGCTGCTGCCGGAGGCATCACATCCGTAGTATGCATGCCAAACACCCAGCCCGTCATAGACAACCAGGCAGAGGTGGAACTTGTCCTGAACAAGGCACAGAAGCAGGGCCTTGTAAGGGTATTCGTGGTAGGGGCCATAACGAAGGGCCTGAAGGGCGAGGAAATGTCCCCTATTGGAGAACTGCATCAGGCAGGCGCTGTAGCGATATCCAATGACGGCAATCCTGTCATGAACAGCCAGATAATGAGAAGGGCTCTTGAATACAGCAAGATGTTCAAGCTCCCTGTAATATCCCACTGCGAGGATCTGGATCTTTCAAAAGACGGGGTCATGAATGAGGGATACAACTCGACCATCCTCGGTCTAAGAGGCATACCAAGAGAATCCGAAGAAGTAATGGTGGCAAGGGATATAAAGCTTGCCGAGATGACAGGCGGACACCTTCACATAGCCCATGTAAGCACAAAAGACTCAGTCGAGCTTATAAGAAAAGCAAAGAAGCAGAAGATAAAGGTGAGCGCTGAGACATGCCCTCACTACTTCACGCTGACAGATGATGCGGTAAAAACATTTGACACAAACACCAAGATGAAGCCGCCGCTAAGGACAAAAGAAGACGTTAAAGCCATAAAAAAGGGCCTCAAGGACGGCACCATCGATGTTATAGCGACAGATCACGCGCCCCATCTTGATACGGAGAAGAACCAGGAATATGACCTTGCACCATTCGGGATAATAGGTCTTGAGACACTTCTTCCCCTTATAATGACTGAGCTGGTAGAGCAAAAAGTGCTCTCGCTTTCTGAGGCGATAAGAAAGATAACGATAAACCCGGCACGCATACTGAACCTGCACAGCGGTTCACTTGCAGTCGGTGGACAGGCCGATATTACGATAATAGATCCAAATCTTACAAAAACAATCAAGGAGTTTAAGAGCAAGAGTAAAAACTCTCCCTTTATTGGAAGGAAACTTAAAGGATTTGCCTCAATGACAATAGTAGGCGGTAAAATAGTCATGCACGAAGGCGAGATCCCGAAGGGACTTTGATTCACATTGATAGAAACTAGGGCAAAGATTAATTCTAACAAGAAACTTGCCCCCCAATACTACCAGATGAGCTTGAACTGTCCAAGGATTGCTAAAACCTGCAAGCCGGGACAGTTTATACAGGTGGATATAGGGGAACCTGGGGTCTTTTTACGCAGGCCTTTCAGCATTTATAATATCGATAAAAGTAATATTGAGATTCTATATAAAGTAATAGGTAAGGCAACAGAGGCTCTTTCAAAAAAGAAAAAGGGAAAAGCACTTAGCATAATAGGGCCTCTTGGCAATGGATATGATATAAGCAACTTAAAAACACAGGATAAGGCGATACTGGTTGCAGGGGGAACAGGTATAGCATCGCTTTTTTTTCTTGCAAAGAGCATGAAAGAAACAAAAAAGCTCGTCCTAATAGGTGTGAAAAATAAAAAAGAGCTTGTAAACGAAAAGGAATTCAGGAAACTCGGCGCTGAAGTAAAGATCAGCAGTGATGACGCAAGTATAGGACATAAGGGCTTTGTATCGGATCTTCTTGATAAGACGCTGAAAAAAGAGGCAAAGAACTCTTTATTTATATTTGCCTGCGGTCCAAAACCCATGTTAAAGCATGTGGCAAAAACAGCAAGGAAATACAAGATTCCCTGCCAGGTATCTATGGAAGAGCATATGGCATGCGGCGTAGGCGCCTGCATGGGATGTGTTGTAAAAGTAAAGACAAAAAAAGGTAAATTCGCATACAAAAGAGCATGTAAGGAAGGACCGGTGTTTGATTCTGGTGAATTAATCTGGTAAGCAGGGTTACATGAAAACGAATTCCAATTTAACCATCACTTTAGCAAAAATCAAACTAAATAACCCTGTCATGATGGCATCGGGAACATTTGGCTATGGCAAGGTATATAAAGACCTTATTGACCTTGATGAGCTGGGCGCTATTGTAACAAAGACCATTACCTTGGAACCCCGTACTGGTAATGCACCTCCAAGGACTGTTGAGACCGCATCGGGCATGCTAAATGCGATAGGCCTGCAGAATGCCGGTATAGATGACTTCTTGAGTAAGAAGCTGCCTGAACTTATGAAGATGACAAAAACACCTGTCATTGTGAGTATAGGCGGCAAAAGTGTCGAGGAATTCGTAAAGCTTGCGAAGAGATTAAATAGTGCAAAAGGTATTGCTGCAATTGAAGTAAATATTTCATGCCCTAACGTTAAAGTAAAAAGCAAGTGCATGTTCGCACAGGATGCAAAGAGCACTTTGGATGTAACAAGAAGGATAAAAAAGATATCCAAGTATCCTGTCATTGTGAAGCTATCCCCCAATGTCACGGATATAAAAGAGATAGCACGTGCTGCCGAGCGCGGCGGTGCTGATGCGATTTCCCTGGTAAATACGTTTACAGGCCTTTCTATCGATATTAATTCAAAAGCTCCAAGGCTTGCAAATATAACAGGGGGGCTTTCAGGCCCTGCCATAAAACCTCTGGCTCTTAAGCTTGTGTGGGAGGCAGCGGGTGCGGTAAAGATACCAGTTATAGGTATGGGCGGCATAATGAATGCCGCTGACGCCCTTGAGTTCTTAATTGCAGGGGCCTCGGCTGTTGTAATAGGCACGGCCAATTTTGTTGATCCTGGTACCTACAGGAAGGTGTTGGCAGGCATATCGAAATATATGCAGGAGAAGAAAATAAAGAATCTTAAAAGCCTTATAGGGAGTCTCAAATGTCCTCAAAACTAATAGTTGCCCTTGATGTGGAAAATATTGAAATAGCGGAGAATCTTGTAAACTCTCTTATTACCTATGCCCATATTTATAAAATTGGCTCATATCTTTTCACCGCGAAGGGGCCTGAGGTCATAAAGATGATCTACCAAAAGAAAGGCAAGGTATTTCTTGACCTTAAGTACCATGACATACCCTCGACTGTTGCAAACGCGGTCAGAGCGGCTACAAAGCATCGTATATGGGGCATGACGGTTCATACAACAGGCGGATTTGACATGCTAAAGGCTGCGGTAAAAGCCGCTCATGATACAGCAAAAGAGCTCGAGATAGAACGTCCCTTGATATTAGGTGTGACCGTTCTTACAAGCCTCAAGGAAAAGGACCTTGATGAGATAGGCATAAACCGAGAGGTAGAAAAACAGGTAAAGCGACTGGCGATCATGGCAAAGAATGCCGGGCTCGACGGCGTCGTCGCATCCGCAAGGGAAATAGAGCTTGTCCGCAAAAACTGCGGAGATGATTTTATAATAGCAACACCGGGCATAAGGCCAAAGGATGCTGCTTGCGATGACCAGAAAAGGGTACTCACCGCTCAGGAGGCCATAGCGAAGGGCTCTAATTACCTGATAGTGGGAAGACCCATAACAAAGGCTTCCGATCCTGTAGAAGCCACAAAAAAACTCTTGGGGGAGATACAATGAACCAGGAAGAGCTTCTGGCTATATTTACCGAAAACAGGGCACTCATTAAAGGGCATTTCCAATTGAGCTCGGGACTCCACAGTGATACATACCTTCAGTGTGCCCTGGTATTGCAGCATCCAAAGCTGGCAAGAAAACTTACAAGCAATCTGGCACTTGGTTTTCAGAAAATGAAGATAGATACTGTAGTGTCTCCTGCCGTAGGAGGTATAGTTATAGGCCAGGAGATGGCGCGTTTTCTCGGGACAAGAGCAATATTTACTGAGAGAGATAAAAATGGACATATGACACTTAGGAGAGGTTTCTCTATAAAAAAAGGGGAAAAATGCCTGGTCATCGAGGATGTTATAACCACAGGCAACTCGACAAACGAAGTGATGAATGTTGTTAAAGCCTCAGGCGCTGAGGTGGTGGGAGTAGGAACGCTTGTGGATAGAAGCCCAAAAGACATTGACTTCAAAGTGCCAAAGGCAGAGTTGTTAAAGCTTGACATTGCGACTCATCAGCCGGGGGAATGTCCTATGTGCCAGAATAACATTCCCATATTATCACCTGGAAGCAAACACAAATAAAAGGAGCGAACATGGAACCTCTATATTTTGTATGTCTGCTCATAGCCGCCTCAAGCTTTTTTCTCGGTGCTTATGTTTTCTTTAAGAACCCGAAAATTTTGACCAACATAATGTGGGGGCTATTAACACTCTCTATTACCGTATGGGCTATCGGCCTTGCCCAGCTAATCGCTTCAGCAGATACATCACAAGCTCTCTTTTGGGACAGGATCAGGTATGTAGGTATGATTCTTGTACCTCTATTCTACCTGCATTTTATCTTTGGGCTTCTTGAGATAAACAAAATCAAAAAGAAGACCCTGGTGTTAATTTACGCAATAGGGGCACTTTTCCTTGCGTCAAACTTCACAAAGTTTTTTAGAAAAGACATGCTATCAAAAGCCCAAGGGGTTGAATTCTTTCTGCCGACTCCCGGAATTCTTTATTACGTCTTTGTCTTTTCGTTCTTTGCAGCGATATTATACCTGCATTTTGTAATGTTTCGGGCATATACGAACCCGAATGTTCCAAGCCTTAAAAGAAGCCAGATAAAATACCTGTTTACGGGCACCATTATTACATTCGCCGGGGGATCGATAAACTTCCTGATACCGCTCGGCTTGGATGTTTATCCCATCGGCCCGTATTTTATCTTCGTGTTTCTTGCAATGTCATCGTATGCAATAATAAAGTACAAGCTCCTTGACATTGAAACCGTCATCCACCGCACTGTAGGCTATGTCATGGCATCATCCCTGATCGTCATATCCTTTGCCGGTATTTTCGTTTTCGCACAGAGATTGTTGCCCAGGATGCTTGTCTATGACCCCCTGATGCTGGGACTTCTGTTTTTGGTATTTCTTTTTATTTTCCTGCCTCTTCGTGACAAGGCACAGCTTTTTGTTGACAGGCTGTTCTACAAGGAAAAATACGAATACAGGAGATTCTTTACCGATTTCTCGAAAAAACTGGGTGTCCTTATAAGGCTTGAAGAACTTCTTCCCACTATAGTCCATGTCACAGCCGACACGATGCATATAGACAAGGTTTCAATATCGCTTCTTGATGAGAACATAAACGAATTCACAATCCGCGAGTCAAGAGGTGTCATAAATTCCTCTGTAAAGATAAATGCTAAGCATCCTTTCCTCGAGTGGCTTACCTCATTCGGGGACCTGATAGAGAAGGAGCAGATAAGGATCGATCCGCTCTATGATGAAATAAGGCCCTATGCTATTGAGGTCTTTACCAAATTCGAGGGTGAAATATGCATACCTCTTATCATGGAACACCGCCTGATAGGCATAATCGTCCTTAACAGGAAAATATCAGGAGATATTTATACAAACGATGATCTGGAACTTTTATCAACCCTGGGCAAGCAGTCTGCCATGAGCATAAACAATGCGCTGAGTTATCATTCCCTCCAGGTCAGAACCGAACAGCTCGAAGCCCTTTCAAGCGCCGGGCAGCTCATCGCTTCCTCTTTAAACCTGAAGACCATCCTTTCGACTCTTCTTAACCAGATAAGGGATGTCATGGAAGCTGAGATCATCTCTATATTGCTTCTTGATGAAAAGACGCAGGAGCTTGAAATAGCGACTTCTCACGGGCTTGACCCTAAAGTCGCCGAAAGCTCCAGGATAAGGTTGGGAGAACGCATATCAGGCTGGGTAGCCCTTCATAACGAGCATCTTTATGTAAAAAACATAGAAATGGACCCGCGTTTTCGCAGGGTAAGCCAGGAAAAGTACTATACCAGTTCCCTGATAAGCGTACCGCTAAGCGTGAAGAACAAGGTGATAGGCGTCATAAACGTAAACAACAAGAAGAACAAGGAAATCTTCACCCCTTATGATCTGGAACTGTTAAAGGGCCTTGCAAGCGAAACGGCTGTAGCAATCGAGAATGCGCGCCTGTATGAAGACCTGCGTAATTCATATATGAACAACCTCCAGTCACTGGCCTATGCGCTTGACGCAAAAGACCCTTACACCCAGGGCCATGTGTTCAGGGTAGGCGACTACGCTACCCATATGGGAGAAAGACTTGGCATGGACCGGGATGAAATTGAGAACCTGGAAACGGCCGCACACATGCATGACATAGGAAAGATCGGAATAAGCGATTTAATACTGCACAAACCCGGCAAGCTTACAGAGGAGGAATACAAGAAGATCAAGGAGCATCCCGAGATAAGCGAGCAGATAGTAAGCCCTATAGGCCTGCCCCATGATGTTCTTAGTTTTATCCGCCACCACCACGAGCGAATAGACGGCAAGGGATACCCTGACGGACTTAAGGGAGAAAACATTCCGGTAGGCGCAAGGATACTTGGAATAGCTGATGCATATGACGCCATGCGCTCAAACAGGCCCTACAGAAAGGCTTTGAGTGAAGAAAAGGCAAAGGAAGAACTCAGGAAGTGTTCTAACACCCAGTTTGACAAGAAAATAACAGATGTATTCTTGAAATACCTGGAGGAAGTACAACTATGACAACATACAAGAAAGCCGGCGTAGACATCGAGGCAGGAAACATGCTGGTAAAGCGCCTGAAGAAGATTTCCCCGGATATAGGAGGATTCTCGGGGCTTTTCCCTACTGGAAGAGGCAATTTTCTTGCGGCAAGCACTGACGGCGTCGGCACAAAGCTAAAGATTGCTCAACTCTCTGGTAAGCATGACACGGTGGGAATAGACCTTGTTGCCATGTGCGTAAATGATATTATAACAGTGGGGGCAAAACCTCTTTTTTTCCTGGATTACTTCGCAACGGGAAAACTGAACGTAGACCTGGCCGAGAAGGTTATAAAAGGAATAGCCAGGGGATGCCGCGAGGCGGGTTGTGTCCTCCTGGGCGGGGAAACAGCCGAGATGCCGGGATTCTACACGAGTGGTGAATATGACCTTGCGGGATTTTGCGTGGGCAGTGTTACAAAAAACGATATCATTAAAACAAGTGCCATAAAGCCGGGAGATGCCATAATCGGTCTTGCATCCTCAGGCGTGCACAGTAACGGTTTTTCCCTTGTTAGAAAGGTCTTCAAAGAGAAAAAGCTAAAAGCACTCTCAAAAGAGCTCCTGAAACCGACAAAGATTTATGTAAAAGACGTATTCTCCGCAATGAAAGTGGCAAACATAAAAGGTATGGCACATATAACAGGCGGGGGATTCATAGACAACATACCGCGTATCCTGCCTTCAAACTGCGCCGCTGTTATAAACAAGAACTCCTGGCATATACTGCCGATATTTGAGAAGATACAGCAAGAAGGAAAAATCACGGACCAGGAGATGTTTCGGACCTTTAACATGGGAATAGGCATGGTGATTGTCGTCCATCAGCAGGACGCATACAAGATACTAAGACGCCTGCCGAAGGCTAAGGTAATAGGAAGAATCATAAAAGGCAAACAACAGGTGAGTTTTCAGTAGCATTGGAGGAAACTATGTCAAAGACAAAAATAGGTGTACTTGTATCAGGAGGAGGGACAAACCTCCAGGCTTTAATAGACGCTCAGGAACAGGATATGATACAGGGAGTTATAGTGGTTGTAATAAGCAACAAGTCTGAAGCCTTCGCTCTTGAGCGTGCGAAAAAGCACAATATAAAAACCGTGTATATGGATTCAAAGCGGTATCTGGACAAGGTCGAATACACAAAGGCCCTGACGGATGAATTGAAAAAGCATGAAGTGGAACTGGTATGCCTTGCGGGTTTTATGTGCATCCTTGAGCCATATTTTGTCCAGAAGTACCAAAACAGGGCTATCAACATACATCCCGCGCTTCTGCCTTCATTCGGGGGGAAAGGGCTCTACGGACACCATGTGCATGAAGCAGTGATAGATTCCGGGGCAAAGTTCTCCGGGTGCAGTGTACATTTCGTGGACGAGGGATGTGACACGGGACCGATAATCCTGCAGAAAGTGGTGCCTGTAACCGATGATGATAATCCGGACACCCTTGCCGCACGGGTCCTGGAAGAAGAACACAAGGCATACCCGGAAGCAGTCGGGCTCTTCTGCGAGGGAAGACTCGAGATAAAAGGCAGAAGGGTTCTTATCAAAAACAATAAAAACAACGAGGAGTAGGGTAAATGATCAAGGTAGAAAGAGCATTGATAAGCGTTTCAAACAAAAAAGGCATCATAGAATTTGCAAAGGCACTGCGCAGCATGAATGTAGAGATACTATCAACAGGCGGCACAGCCAAGCAGTTAAAGGATAACGGCATCCCGGTGCGCCTTGTATCCGAGTATACGGGATTTCCTGAGATTCTAGATGGCCGTGTGAAGACCCTGCATCCCAAAGTGCACGGCGCGCTGCTTGCGCTGAGGAATAATAAAGAACATATGAGGCAGGTCCGAAACCACGGCATAAAATTAATAGACATGGTCGTGGTAAACCTTTATCCATTCGAGGAGACCGTCTCCAAAAAAGGCGCCTCGCACGAGGATATAATCGAGAATATAGACATCGGCGGCCCGACAATGCTTCGTTCGGCAAGTAAGAACTACGAGCAAATAGCGGTCGTGACAGACCCTGGTGACTACAAGAACATAATAAACGAGATGAAAGAGCATAGCGGCAGGATCAGCAGCCAGACGTCTTTCATGCTGGCCCGCAAGGTATTTGAGAAAACCTCAAGCTATGACAGGAGGATTTACCAGTATTTCTGCCAGTACGGCGGTGCGAAAGAAGAAGAAATCACTCTCGGCGAGAAGGTGCAGATAACACTGGAAAAGGTGCAGAATTTAAGATACGGCGAGAATCCTCACCAGAAGGCGGCTTTATACGCCGAAGGTGCCAAGCGCACAAAGAGCACCATAACAGGCCTGACCCAGCTCCACGGGAAGGAACTCTCCTTTAACAATTTTCTGGATCTTCATGCAAACTGGGAGATTGTTAAGGAATTCAGTCAAACGGTCGCGGTCATCATGAAGCATAATAACCCATGCGGAGTCGCGATAGACAAAAAACAGGTAAAGGCATATAAACAGGCTCTCTCATGTGACCCGGTAAGCGCTTTCGGCAGTATAGTGGGATTCAACAAGAGCGTGACAAAGGAGACCGCTCTTGAGATAAACAAGACGTTCGTGGAATGCATCATCGCACCGGGCTACAGCAAGGACGCCATTAAAATCCTCTCAAAAAAGAAAAACATAAGGCTTCTTGAGATAGCCCTGGATAAGAAGATGAAGGAGCCGGGTGAGCTTGACATTAAGAAGGTCTCAGGCGGCATGCTCATACAGGATGCAAATACAATACTTTTTAAGGGAAGACTCAAAGTAGTCACAAAGAAGAAACCCTCCTCAGCCCAGATGAAGGCATTGAAATTTGCCTGGGCTGTGATAAAGCACGTAAAATCAAACGCCATACTTTTTGCGAACATGGACAAGACCCTGGGAGTAGGCGCGGGACAGATGTCAAGGATAGATTCTGTCAGGATAGCGAACATGAAGATGAAGCAGTTCAATCCCTCAGCCAGCAGGGATAAAAACCTTGTTATGGCTTCGGATGCGTTCTTCCCGTTTAGGGATGGCATCGATGAAGCCAAAAAGATGGGTATAAAAGCAATTATACAGCCCGGAGGTTCCATAAGGGATCAGGAAATAATAGATGCCTGTAACCAGCATGGCATAGCCATGGTATTTACGGGACTGCGGCATTTCAGGCATTAAGGAAACGACTATGAAGCGTCCATCATGGGACCAATATTTTATGCAAATAGCCAAAGTCATCGCTACGCGCTCCACGTGCCTGAGACGCCAGGTCGGCTCTATAATAGTAAAAAACAAGCGTATAATCTCAACCGGCTATAACGGAACACTGAGCTCTCTTGAGCATTGTCAGAAGGCCGGTTGCCTTAGAGAAAAGCTCCATATCGGTTCGGGAGAACGACAGGAACTCTGCCGGGGTATGCACGCAGAGGCGAATGCACTCCTTTTTGCGGCATCATACGGGGTTGACATGCATGATGCCGCGCTTTACTGCACTCACCAGCCATGCGTCTTGTGTGCCAAGATGATAATTCAGGCCGGCATAAAGAAGGTAGTTTACCAGGGAAAATATCCCGATGATCTGGCTGTAAAACTTTTTAGAGAAGCGAAAATCACGCTGAAGAAATTCGTTAAATAGTGCCCGGGGAGGGTAACATCATGATTGAGCGCTATACCACAAAAGAGATGGGAAAAATATGGACCGAGGAGAATAAATTCCAGAAAATGCTGGAAGTCGAAGTATTCGCCTGCGAGGCACTGGCAAAAGAAGGTGAGATACCAAAATCAAGTGCTGATAATATAAGAAAAAAGGCAAAGTTCAGCATAGACAGGATAAAGAAAATAGAGGAAGTCACAAAGCATGACATTGCGGCATTTGTCCAGGTTCTGGGAGAAAACGTCGGGAAGGACGGACGTTTCATACACCTTGGCCTTACATCCTCTGATGTTCTTGATACCGGTCTTGCGGCGCAGATGCAGGAGGCCTCAAATATGCTCCTGGTGGGACTGGATAAGCTCTCCCTCATCTTAAAGAAACAGGCAAAAAGGTACAAATACATTGTCATGATAGGCCGCACCCACGGTGTGCACGCGGAACCCATAACATTCGGGCTTAAGCTTGCTCTCTGGTACCAGGAGACACTGAGAAATATCGAACGCATGATGAAAGCACGCGATACCATAAGCGTTGGAAAGATATCCGGTGTTGTCGGAACCTATGCGAACATTAACCCGAAAGTAGAGCAGTATGTATGCAAAAAGATGGGCCTGAAGCCTTCGCCCATATCTACACAGGTCTTGCAGCGCGACCGTCATGCTGAGTTCTTAACAACACTTGCAATATGCGCGGCATCCATAGAGAAATTCGCTACAGAGATACGGGGCCTGCAGAGAACCGAGGTCTTGGAAGTAGAAGAATGCTTCACCAAGGGACAGAAGGGATCTTCGGCGATGCCTCACAAGAGAAACCCCATTACATGCGAGCAGATGGTGGGCTTAGCCCGGGTCATACGGGCCAATGCCATGGTTTCCCTTGAGAATATAGCCCTGTGGCACGAGAGGGATATAAGCCATTCCTCGGCTGAGAGAATAATTATCCCTGACTCCACCATTCTTCTTGACTACATGCTCAGAAAATTCACAAGCCTCATGGAGAACCTGCTTGTGTATCCCGAGAACATGAAGAAGAACCTTGCAAAAACCCGGAATGCATTCCTCTCCCAGAGAATCCTGCTTGAGCTTATTAAAAAAGGAAACTCCAGGGACCAGGCATACAGGATAGTGCAGCGCATCACCCAGACTGCCTGGCAGAAGGCACTGGAGCTGAATCAGCTCCTAAAAACAGATCCCGAGACCAAAAAATTCTTCACGGCGAATGAGATAGATGCAATCTTTGACATAAAATATTACATAAGACACGTTCACAAAATCTTTGAGAAAGCGGGGATAAAATAAAAAATGGGGACGCTAGTTGTCGTAGGGACGCAATGGGGAGATGAAGGAAAAGGAAAGGTCGTTCACCTTCTGAGCAAGAAGGCGGACTATATTGTCCGCTATCAGGGGGGCAACAACGCCGGTCATACTGTCGTATTTGACGGCAAGGAGTTCATACTGCATTTGATTCCTTCCGGAATACTTCAGCCGGGGAAAAAATGCATAATAGCAAGCGGTGTTGTGATGGACCCTGAGGGCCTGGTGGAAGAGATATCGTTCCTCGCGTCAAAGAAAGTGAGCGTCAAGGGACGCCTGTTTATAAGCGAGGGGGCGCATATTA
Source organism: bacterium (assembly GCA_043821115.1). Classification (GTDB taxonomy): domain Bacteria; phylum CAYTYR01; class UBA6262; order DAOVJB01; family DAOVJB01; genus JBDRDD01. Next base: position 68,555 of record JBDRDD010000004.1, read on the forward strand.
TCTTTCCGTATCACAGGTATCTTGATATGCTAAGGGAAACAAAGAGGAAAAAACTGAAAATAGGCACAACGAGGAGGGGAATAGGTCCCGCTTATGCCGACAAGGTGGCACGGGTAGGGATAAGGTTGAGTGATTTCTTAAGAGAAGACACATTCAAAAGGCTCCTCGATGAAAACATTGATGAAAAGCAGTCACTGCTTAAGCAGATCGTTGATGTGGATTTTATGAGAAATACCATACTCAAGCGTTACAAGGTGCTCGCAAAAGAGATAAAGCAGTATGCCGCTGACACAACTGTACTAATCAACAAAAAGATAGACGAGAAGAAGAACATTATGTTTGAAAGCGCACAGGGGACACTTCTTGACGTTGATTACGGAACCTATCCTTATGTAACCTCTTCAAACCCGATCGCAGGCGGAGCATGCGTTGGAAGCGGAGTAGGTCCTACAAAGATAGATAATGTTTTAGGCGTGGTGAAAGCCTATACCACTAGAGTGGGAGAGGGCCCGTTCCCGACAGAATTAAATGACGCTACAGGCAAAATGCTGCGGGACAAGGGAAAGGAATACGGCGCTACCACGGGCAGACCGCGCAGATGCGGCTGGTTTGACGCAGTCATAGTCCGACACAGCGTAAGGGTAAACGGCCTGGACAAGCTCGCCCTTACCAAAATTGATGTTTTAGAAGGATTCGATGAGATAAAGATATGCGTGGGATACAAGTACAAGGGTAAAACGATAAAGGAATACCCTCACAGCAGGGATGTCTTTGGCGAATGTAAACCCATATACATAAAAATGCCGGGATGGAATAAAAGCATCCGCGGTATACAAAAGTTTTCGAAACTCCCTAAGAACACTCAAGCCTACGTTAAGAAGCTTGAAAAACTTACAGGCGCTAAAGTTTCACTGATATCCATGGGAAGAAGCAGGGAAGAAACAATCTTAATGGACCAGAAGCTGCTAAATTTTCAGTATTAAAAGAAGGCTCTTATGCCGAGATTCATTGCTGACTTTCACATTCATTCAAAGTACAGCAGGGCGACAAGCCAGAACATGGACATACCAAACATAACAAGATGGGCCAGGATAAAAGGCATCGACCTGATGGGAACCGGAGATTTCACTCATCCGGGCTGGATACAGGAATTAAAGCAGAATCTCAGGCCCTCCGGAAACGGTCTTTTCACGCATGAAGGCATAAGCTATATTCTCTCGGCAGAAGTATGCACTATATTCTTCAAAGGTTCCAAGACAAGAAAGGTTCATAATATAATCCTGGCTCCCTCATTTGAGGAAGTAGAGAAGATAAACGCAAAGCTCTCTGAATACGGAAATATCTCAAGCGACGGACGCCCCATATTCAGTTTTTCTGCAAGGGATCTTGTTGCCATGATCCTTGAGGTTTCAGAAAACTCCGTGGTAATACCCGCTCATATATGGACCCCATGGTTTTCCCTGTTCGGGTCCCAGTCGGGATTTGACAGCATATCAGACTGCTTTGGAGACATGAGAGAATATATATGGGCCCTTGAGACAGGCCTCTCCAGCGATCCTGCCATGAACTGGCGCCTTAGCAAGCTTGACAGATACAGCCTTATCTCAAACAGTGATTCGCATTCACCTCAGAAGATAGGCAGAGAGGCAAACATACTAAATTGCGACCTTGATTATTACAGTATAATCCAAACTTTGAAATCTAAAGATAAAAATAGTTTCCTTATGACAGTCGAGTTCTTTCCCCAGGAAGGCAAGTATCATTATGACGGGCACCGCAAGTGCAATGTCGTTCTTGCCCCGAAAGAAACTAAGATGAGCCGAAACATATGTCCCATATGCGGCAGGAAGGTAACAGTAGGCGTCATGCACCGGGTAGAGGATTTGGCGGACAGGGAAGAAGGGTTCGTACCCCAAAACAGTATACCCTTCAAGCACCTGATACCCTTAAATGAGATTATCGCAGATGTTATCGCTACAGGCACAGGTTCCAAGACATGTGAGAAGCAATATAATTCCCTTATAAAAGGCCTGGGAACCGAATTCGACATACTCCTTAATGCACCAATGGAAGAATTAACCCGTTACAGCTCGACGAGTATTGCCCAGGCAATACTCGCAGTGCGCGAAGGCAATGTCAAGCTGAGTCCGGGCTATGACGGAGTATATGGAAAGATAGAGACGATCAAAAAAGGCATAGCGGAAGATTCCCCGCAGCTTTCGTTATTCTAGATTAGAGGAGAGTTAACCGTGTTATCAAGCGATCAAATCCGTTCGAAATTTTTGGAATTCTTCAAGGGTCGTGGACATGAGGTTGTTCCCAGCTCATCTCTTGTTCCGGCAAATGATCCCTCGCTTCTTTTTACAAGCGCCGGCATGGTGCAGTTCAAGAATATGTTTCTGGGGAAGACAAAGCTGGAGTTCACCCGTGCCGCCTCAAGCCAGAAATGTTTCAGGACAAATGACATAGAAAGGGTGGGCTACACATCAAGACACCAGACTTTCTTTGAGATGCTGGGTAATTTTTCATTCGGGGACTATTTCAAAAAAGAGGCCATAGAATGGGCATGGGAATTCCTGACAAAAGACATGGGACTTGCCGAAGAGAAACTTTATGCATCCATATATAAAGATGATGATGAGTCATTTGAGATATGGCGTAAAATCCTCGCTACGGAGAGGATAGTGCGTCTTGGAGAAGAGAACAACTTCTGGAACATGGGAGAGACAGGCCCGTGCGGTCCGTGCTCGGAGATTCTCTACGATATGGGCAAAGAATACGGATGCGGCAAGAAAGGTTGCGGTCCCGGCTGCGACTGCGACCGCTATGTTGAAATATGGAACCTTGTCTTTACTCAGTTTAACAGGACACAGGAAGGGAAACTGGTTCCGCTTCCCCAGAAGAACATTGATACAGGAATGGGCCTTGAGCGTCTGTGTGTGATAACTCAAAATGTTAATAATAATTTTGAGACAGATCTGCTAAAACCCATAATAGAGTTTACGGCAGAGCTCTCAGATACAGTATACGCCATAGATGAAAAAAAGGACACAGCTCTTAAGGTCATAGCGGACCACACACGCGGGATAATTTTCCTGATAGCCGATGGTGTGCTGCCTTCAAACGAAGGCAGGGGTTATGTCCTTAGAAGGATACTGCGAAGGGCGGTTCGCCACGGAAGCGTGCTCGGACTAAATGAACCTTTCCTGTTTAAGGTAACAGGCAAGGCTGTAGAGATAATGAAAAAGACATATCCCCAGCTTAAAGAATCCCGGCAGGAGATCTCCCAGGTCACACTCATGGAAGAGGAGCGCTTCCAGCAGACACTTGAAGCGGGTACCAAGATGCTCGATGAGTTAATAGGAGAGCTCAAGGGAAAAGGCGAAACAGTCATAACGGGTGAAAGCGCTTTTGCGCTCTACGATACATACGGATTTCCGCTTGATCTGACAATTGAAATAGCACGCGAGCACGGACTAAGCGTAGATGAGGAGGGTTTTAACACAGCCATGGAAGACCAAAAGACACAATCACGCCAGTCATGGAAAGGCTCGGGGGAGAGAGACATGGGCCTTTATGAAGAAATACATAAAGAGACAGGGGATACGACGTTTAGAGGATATAAGATGGACCGTCTTACTTCGCGCATACAAAAAATCATAAAAGGTTCCCAAGTCGTTGATGAGGCCTCAAAAGGCGAAATAGTTGAGATTATCTTAAGTGAAACCCCTTTCTACGGCGAATCCGGAGGACAGATCGGCGATACGGGGAAAATATTAAAGCACGGGGAATCAAAGGACGATACGGCTGAGTTTATCGTCACTGATTCAAAAAAACCCCTTGAAGGATTAATCATACATATGGGAGAAATCAAGCAAGGCAAGCTAAAGGTGGGAGATGACATAGAAGCTATAATCGACTCCGAAAGAAGGCGCGATATAGCAAGAAGCCATACAACGACCCATATACTCCACAGGGTTCTCCGCGAAGTGCTTGGTGAGCACGTCAAACAGGCAGGCTCACTGGTTGAGGCGGGAAACTTCCGCTTTGACTTCAATCACATGAAGGGTCTCTCCGAAAGAGACCGTGACAGGATAGAGACACTGGTAAATGAAGCTATAAGGAAGAATTTCTCGGTGCTTACCTGCGTCACTACCTTTAAAGAAGCGAAAAATATCGGGGCAATGGCACTCTTCGGTGAAAAATACACGGAGAAAGTACGCATGGTAATGATAACATCAGAAGGCCTCAGCGCGCCTGCTGATGCTTTCAGCATGGAGCTCTGCGGGGGTACACATTTGGCGGCAACAGGGGAAATAGGCCTGTTCAAACTCACGGGCGAATCAAGCATAGCAGCGGGAGTAAGAAGAATAGAGGGCCTTGTCGGCAATTCTGCATACGAGCTTACAAAAAAACATGCGGAAAGTCTGAACGAGCTTGCAGGACTTCTTAAGACAAGCCCTGAGGACAGTTCTGAGCGTCTTGCCAGGCTCATTAAGCACAACAAGGAACTTGAAAAGGAGATATCAAAGATAAGGGGTAATATGGCAAAGGATCAGACAGATGATCTGCTTAATGATGTTATAGAGCAGGACGGTATAAAGATAATCTCAAAACAGATACCATCGCTTGACAGGGATGCACTCAGAACCTTGGGCGACAACATAAAAGCAAAGCTGAAATCAGGGGTTATCGTCCTTGCCTCCCCCAGCGGAAAAAGCGCCGCACTCTTGGGCATGGTCACGGATGACCTTGTCAAAAAAGGATTTAATGCCGGCAAGATAATAAAGGAAGTTGCCACAATAGCAGGAGGCTCCGGAGGTGGCAGAGCTGATTTCGCACAGGCAGGCATAAAGGATGGCTCAAAACTCGGTGATGCCCTAAAAGCGGTACCTGAAGTGGTTAAAGCTCTCTCAAAGTAATATGATAAAGGATATATGTAATATGTTTATAGGGGTTATAGGCGCAAGTAAGTGTGATAGTAAAACAGCTGCTCTTGCAGAGCGAGTTGGAGAGCAAATCGCAAAGGCCGGAGCCCACCTTGTATGCGGAGGTCTTGGCGGAGTCATGGAGCATGCCGCAAAAGGTGCCAGAGAGGCCGGTGGAACCACCATAGGCATATTGCCGGGAAAAGACAAAAAAGAAGCAAATCCTTATATCGACATACCCATTGTAACCGGGCTAAGCTATGCCAGGAACATTTTAGTGGTAAGCACCTGTGATGTGGTGATTGCCTTACCGGGTAAATATGGAACACTATCTGAAATCGCCTTTGCCCTAAATATCGGAAAAAGCGTGATAGGAATAGAGACATGGGACATACCCGGTATCATCAAGGCAGATGACGCAGAGGACGCTCTCTTAAAAGCGAAAGAGGTGCTTAAAACTTAAAATGACCAAGAGAATAGTTGTGTGGATATTCCTATATACACTTTTTTTTTCTATTTCGACTGCTGATGCCAAGCAAATCGAAATAAAAGCCTCCAAGGAAAAATACCTCCATTTCGAACTGGTGGATATTACTGCCGCAAGAAGTGACGGGTCTTCACGCAGGGGAGATCTGCCCCAAAGCCTTACGGCGCATGTAAAGAGAGACGGGAAACCTGTTCAAACCATAGGCAAACGTATTGAGTTTTCACTTATATATGACCCTTCATTAAAAATGTGGCAGGGCAAGTGGCCCATACCATGGAATGCCCCGACCTCAAAGTACACGATACATTTAGACACCACCTCTGTTTCCGGCATTAGTTTCGAGCCGAGTTCCTTTGAGATTATAAGGCGCACTCCACCTAAAATCCCGCAAGATTTGTATATACTCACGCTTGAATCCAGCGCAGAGCTTAGAGGGATAAAAATACCCTCTCAAGAGAACTCCAAAGAAGCAAGCTGGCAGAACATTATAGAATGGGCAGAGTATATAGGCGCGGACACCATATGGTACCTGGGAGGACAAACCGCCGGATGGAAGCAGAAAGTCGACGAGGACTTCCCCTGGAACAAGGGCAATGTAGCCATGCTTGAGGAATTCGCCGCGCTTGCACACGAAAGGGGTATTAAATTCGGGGTCTGGACAAGCGCATACCTTACTTTCGGTAAAAAAGAATTCAGGTCCGATAAGTACGAATATGCCTTCAATTATGATGAGGAGTCGGATGAATGCAGTCCAACAGACAGGACGATTTCACTCGGGGATAAAGCCCGCAGGCAGGATATAATCGATTTTATACTCCTGGTCTCGAAAATCCCGGGAGTAGACTATGTAGGCCTTGACTATATCCGCAACGCCTTTGGCGGCTTTGAGATGGTGGATGAATTCGCCCAGGAGATGGACCCTGAACTGCCCATTGACTGGCCCAGGTATTCCAAGATAGAGCGGATGAAGTGGCTTGCAAAGAAAGTCAGGCAGAGAGAGGACTTCGAGTTAATCGACCAGTGGAACTGGTGGAGAGCCCATTATGTAGCAGGGATAGTAAAGGAGATTAAAAGCTCCTGCGACATGAAACAGCCTCTGTGGACATTCACTCTTAGCTGGCAGAAAGGCCACCAGCACGGCCAGGATCCGGTAATGATGAACGACGCAGGAGCCGATATAGATGCAATCATGCTCTATGAAGCGGATGACTGGCAATTCGAAGAACTCATGAAGGAATGGAACCAGTACGTAAAAAAAGACCAGGTAAACCTGGTAGTCGGCAATCAGATAGACTGGGTAGTGCACCAATCTACTCTTGATCCCCCGGGACCCGAGAAATTCTACCAGCGCCTTGTAACCGGGGCACGCAGCATCTATGGTGATTCGCCCGCTAAAGGAATGTTCTGGCATGATCTGGCAAGGGCTTTCTGGGGAAGGATAGGTCCTTATCCAGCCCTTGAATGGGCCATAGCGGGGGCCTCTGCATTTAGCAACTTAAAACATGAAAAAGGGATAAATCCTTTGAGTGTTCACATAAGCGTTCCAGAAAAAATACAAAAAGATAAGTATTTCACGGTTGAGATAGGAGTCGAAAATACAAGGGATAACAAACTCAGCGATATACAGATAGAGATCCTGCCTACAGAGGGAATAATAGCCGAAAGAAAACACTTCCAGGAGATAAGGCACCTGCAGGGATTATCGGGCAAAACATTGCGTTTTAAGATAAAAATAGAAGATGTAAACCCGGACCGCGGCGGGCATTACATGCTGGGAGTTCGTACTACTTACACAGAAGATGATAAAATAAAAAGAAGTACTGCTTTTGAATACATCTTTATAGAAGGGGCTCAATAAATGAGGGCTGTCGTCCAGAGAGTAAATCGGGCAGAGGTTTCAATTGACGGCAGACAAACAGCCCAGATACAAAAAGGGCTCGTTGTGCTTCTCGGGGTAGCAAAAGAGGACTCCGAAGAAGATGTAAAATATCTCTCTGATAAAATAGTCAACCTTCGCATATTCGCAGACAGCGATAAGAACATGAACATATCAGGGCTTGATATCGGGGCCGAAATTCTTGTGGTCTCGCAGTTTACTCTATACGGTGACTCCAAGAAGGGCAAGAGACCCGATTTCACCTGTGCCGCAGAACCAAAAAAAGCAGAAGAATTATACAACTGTTTCGTTAATTCACTGAGACAATATCCGCTTAAGGTACAAACGGGGACCTTTGCAGCAATGATGGTTGTCAGCCTTGATAATGACGGGCCCGTAACGCTTATTCTTGAAAGCAAAAGGGGGACATAAAAGATGGACGGCAAAAAAGTATTCATGTATATTCTCGCAGGGCTTTTCACAGCATCAATTATAGTCGGAATAATACTCATATTCCAGTTCGCTCCTGAAGGAAAAACAAAAGCGCCTGCAAAAGTGGATTTTTCTCTGAAGCAGGAAGGAGTTGCCGTAGTCTACGTGTACGGTCCCATAAGTGTTTCCCAGAAGGAAAGCGCTGTATCAATATGGTCATATGGTTCCGATGCCGTAGTCGAGCGCCTTAAAAGGGTAAGGAAAGATAACAGGGTAAAAGCCGTTGTACTAAGGGTCAACAGCCCCGGCGGTACCGTAGCCGCGGTGCAGGAGATTCACCAGGAAGTTCAGAAATTAAAGGCAGCAGGCAAAAAAGTGGTCGTATCCATGGGAGATGTGGCGGCAAGCGGCGGTTATTACGTGGCTTGTGTCGCGGATAAAATAGTGGCAAACCCGGGAACGATCACGGGAAGTATCGGCGTCATAGCAAGTCTTGGAAACGTGGAAGAGCTTTTTAAGAAAATAGGTGTAAAAATTGAGGTCATAAAAAGCGGAAAGCATAAGGATATCGGATCTGTTTCAAGACCAATGACAGCCCAGGAGAGAACAATTCTCCAGGACCTTATAAACAACGCATACGAGCAATTCGTTGACGCGATAGTTACGGGGAGAAATATGGCTTATGACGATGTCAAGAAGCTTGCTGACGGGAGCATATACACAGGCCAGCAGGCACAGGCAAACGGGCTTATTGACGAGCTGGGAAATCTCGAAGAAGCCATAAAGATAGCCGGGAACCTTGCCGGCATACAGGGAGAACCTGCCGTCATATCAGACTACTACAAACCCTTTGAGAAATTCTTCAATATGTTCAGCCAGCAGTTTGACAAGAGCCCGGTTTCCAGAATACTCGATAAACAGGGCATGCGCCTTGAATACATCCTGGAATAGGAGGAAGATATGCACCTGAGTCAAATTCTTTATGATCTCATAACAAACCCGAAAGAGGGAATCGAGCGCTTCCGGACGCTCAATAACAATACCCTTATCGCGATCGTCACAGTAGCTGTGGTTATAATAAGCCAGGGCGTAGCTCGCGGTGTTATAAGCCCACCCCGGACAAATTTCATAACATTTGCATTGAGCTTTGGCCTTGCAGGAAAGTTTCTCTTTACTCTTCTGTTCTGGTTCTCGGTAACGGCTGTATTTCACATATTCGCATCGTGGGGAGGGGGGTTAGGCAAGGCAAGGGAGCTTTTCGCACTTCTCGGGCAGAGCAGCCTGGTTATTCTCATTCTGCTTCCGATAGCGATAATAACAAAAATACTCGGGCCTGCCGGATACATGCTTTTTATCCTGTGTTATCTTGTTACTATCGGATGGCTTGTCAGCCTGCAGATACGCTCAATTAAGGCCGTGTACTCGAGTTCAACGGAAAAGGCTATTCTTATTTACCTCACACCAGCGCTCATAATAGCGGCACTTGTAAGCGCCGCATTTATACTGGGAATAGGGAGTGTGGCTTTTCTGATTGCCTCAAATCTATGAAAAAAGAGCCTTCATACATACAACTATATAAAAGCGGAAAGCTCTACGACAGAATAGAGGCCTTGAATGCAAAACTTGAGGTCTGTACCCTGTGTCCGCGTTCATGCGGCATCAACCGTTTAAAAGATGAAGCAGGGGTATGCAGGACAGGAAAGATGCCTATTGTTTCAAGCCACAACGTCCATTTCGGGGAAGAACCGCCAATTTCGGGAATAAGCGGCTCAGGGACAATTTTCTTTACAAACTGCAACCTGCGCTGCGTATTCTGCCAGAACTATCCCATAAGCCAGATGGGTAACGGAAAAGATGTCAGTCTCCAGGAGCTTGCAACTATCATGGTAACGCTTCAACAGAGGGGATGCCATAACATAAACCTTGTGAGTCCAACTCATGTGATCGCGCAAGTCGTAGAAGCACTGCCTATGGCAATTGACCATGGATTAAAAATACCTTTTGTCTACAATTCCGGAGGCTATGATTCCTGTGAGACATTGAGGCTTCTTGACGGCATAGTCGATATATATATGCCGGATGCAAAATATGCAAATGATGAAAGCGCAAAAAAGTATTCGGATGCTCCAAATTACGTACAGATCAACCAGAAGGCTGTAAAGGAAATGTATCGTCAGGTAGGAGATCTTGTAATAGATAAAACAGGGGTGGCAGAGAGGGGACTGCTCGTGCGTCATTTGGTACTACCGGATGATATTGCTAACTCGCAGAAGGTTTTAGAATTTATAGCCGAGGAGATATCGCAAAAGACATACATAAGCCTCATGGCACAGTATCACCCGGCATACCGCTCAAATGAATTCCCCTCTGTTTCCCGCAAGATAACACAAGAGGAATATGAGCGTGTGCTGGCAGTAACAGAGCGCCTGGGACTGGAGCGCGGATGGCGCCAGCTCCTTTAGGAAAGGATAACGATGCGAAAACTTCTGATTGTTCTTTTTCTTTTGATATCCGCTTTTAGCCACACAAATGCCGCCGAACCCGAAGGTTATGACTATTATCCCCTGACATTCGCCATGCGCTGGAGCTACGAGGTTTCACAGGTAGACGGCAAGGGAAAGACATTTATTCAGGAAGTATCGGTTCCTGGTACGGATACCTATAAAAAAGACCAGTACATAATCCTCGAGCAGAAGGACAAAAGGGGAACAATACGTTCATTCGTTATTAAAGATAAATCAGGTGTTTACTGGAAGAAGATAGGTGCAAGCAAGACATTCACGCCAGAGGCTTCAAGCGTGTTTACACCACCAATCCCCCTTATGAAATTCCCCCTTAAGGTTGGTACAGCGTGGAACTGGGAAGGCAACTTAAAGATTGCTTTTATCAACAAAAATATAAATATGCGCTGCGAAGTGGTGGCAGAGGAAGAGATAACGGTTCCCGCGGGAACTTTCAAATGCTTAAAAATTCATATACACCAGCTCAGAAACAAGGAAGAGTCCAACGAGTACAGCTGGTATGCCCCGGGAATTGGGCAGATAAAATACATAGGAAAAGAACTCCAGAAGGAACTTACCGCTTATTCTCTACCTAAATAGGGAGATATTATGAAGCGAAAACCGGCAGTTGCAGGAAAATTTTATGAATCTCATCCTGTTATGCTTAAAAAACAGATAGAGCAGTACATGAAACCTGCCGGGAAAAAGGAAAAGGCGATAGGTATAGTGGTTCCTCATGCGGGATTCATGTATTCCGGAAAAGTCGCGGGGAGTGTATATTCGAAGATAGATTTTCCCCAGACTTTTGTAATACTGGGGCCAAACCATACTGGAATAGGGGAGCCATGTGCCATCGCAAGTGAGGGAATATGGGAGACGCCTCTTGGAAATATATCTGTTGATAGCGAGCTCGCAGAAAGTATCTTAAAAGGCTGCCCGATACTTAGAGATGATCAGGGAGCACACATGTATGAGTGGTCGCTGGAAGTTCAGCTTCCTTTCATGCAATATGTAAAGAAGAGTTTTACGATAGTTCCCATTGCGATGCGTGACTGGCGCCAGTCAACCTGCGAAGCTATAGGGAGCGCAATAGCAAAAGCGGTGAAAGCCTCTAAAAAAAGTGTCGTAATAGTTGCCAGCACGGATATGACACATTACCAGTCACAGAATTCGGCAAATGAGAAAGATAAACTGGTCATTGACCAGATACTAAAGCTTGATCCTGAAAAAATGCTTGAGACAGTAGCCGAGCATAATGTCACGATGTGCGGGGCAGGCCCTGCAGCTGCCATGCTTTTTGCATCAAAAGAGCTCGGTGCAAAAAAGGCAGAACTCACACTTTATAACACAAGCGGTGATAGTACAGGAGATTACGAGCAAGTCGTGGGTTATGCCGGCATTATAATCAGCTGAGAGAGGAAAAGATGAAAGATAAACTGGTTAAGCAGATGGGCAAATACGGCAGGAAGCTCGTGTCATATGGGTTCGTCTATTCACATTTTGGCAACATAAGCGTAAGGCTTGGCAATAAATTCATAATAACCAGAAGCGGTTGCATGCTCGATGAAATAACCCCGAGAGAGCTTGTAACATTAGATGTAAAGAAGACAAGTCCTCTTGATGCCAGGGGCTCATATGAAACTATCGTTCACCGTGAAATATACCGCCAAACAAAAGCCCAGGCAATAATCCATATACACTCACCATTTGCCGTTGTAGAGTCAATAGCCACGAAAGCCTCGGATATAATACCTATTACCCATGAAGGCAGATGCGTGCTGGAGAAAATACCCCTTGTTAAAGGCCCGGGCGGCTCCAAAGAACTGGCCTTAAACGCCTCAAAGGCACTTAAGACTAGCAAAGGCGCCATAATAAGGGAGCACGGTTCAATAGCTGTGGGAAAGACCCTTGAGGAGGCATATGTATACCTGTGTGCCATCGAGCAGAGCGCTAAGGTGAAATATTTTACGGACCTCTTAAAAAAGAAATAAGCGCGTAGCGAAAATGATATGATGGGATTTATTAGAAACATACTATGCAAGATGAGAAATCTTCTGACAGGAGGCAGGTTTTTGTGCGACACCTGCAGGTACGATTACGGCAATGCCTGCCTGCGCCGTGAACGGCCGAATGCGACCTGCTGTTCTGATTACAAGAAACGATAAAAATGGATAAAAGATTTTTTGAACAATTAGTGTTAAAGGCGCTCGATGAGCTCCCGCACAGTCTTTGGAATAAAATGGAGAATATATCTGTATCGGTTGAAGAGGAACCATCGCCTGATGTATTGAAAAAGCAGGGAATAAGACCTCCCCAGACACTGCTGGGCCTTTATCACGGGGTGCCGCGAAACAAGCGCGGGCTGCATTATGCCAATGTGCTGCCGGATAAAATAACTATATATAAAAAACCTATTGAATCTTTGGGCTTAAATGATATACAATTAACAGAAAAGATAAAAGAAGTGGTACTCCATGAGATAGGGCACTATTTCGGATTCGGCGAAGAAGAACTCCAAAAATACCTAAACGGAAAATGACCCTTCCGCATAAGGAGGAAAAATGTCAAATAAAGTCGTGATCCACCGCGAGGACAAAACTGTAATCAAGGGATTTACATACGATTTTGCCCATGGAAAAGATATACTTCACGTAACAACAAGTGATGATAAAGGTCAAAATTCAACTGTCGAGGTAAGCCTTGATAATATAAAAGCATTGTTCTTTGTGAAAGATCTTGCCGGTAACAAGGAATATGAGGAAAAAAAGAGCACTGAATTTTCCGCACCCGGGGCGAAGAAGATAAGAATCAAATTTGGCGACGGGGAAGTCATGGTAGGTTCAACCATAACCTACAACTCTAAAAGAAAGGGATTTTTCATCACACCTTCTGATGCTAACTCTAATAACATACGGGCATATATTCCTCTCAAGGCACTCTCTAATGTTGAAATAATACTTTAACCTACTACAGAGGGAGGTGGTTAGGATGGAGGAGAAGAAAATAGGCGTGGTAACACATTTTTTTGGCCATATCGGGGTTGCGGCAATAAATATTACGGATGACACGCTCAAGGTAGGAGATACTATTCACATTAAGGGCCATACATCAGATTTTACCCAGAAGGTCAAGTCAATGCAGGTAGAGCATGACAAAATCGAGGAAGCGCAATCAGGGAACGTCATCGGCATAAAGGTAAAAGCGCACGTACGCGAGCATGACGTGGTTTACAAAGTCAAAGAGTAGAGCATTATACTTATGATAGACAAATACTCATTCGGTGCTATTACCATAGATGGTACAAGCTACCAGTCTGATGTTATCATCTATCCCGGCCATGTGGACGATAAATGGTGGCGCAAAGAAGGCCATCTGCTTCATATTGAGGACATAGAGGCGGCCTTTTCATATGAGCCTGAGGTAATTATCGTGGGAACAGGCCATGACGGCATTATGAAGGTAGCTCCGGATGTAGAAGGCATACTCAAGAACAGAAAAATCCAGCTTATTGTAAAGAAAACGGCTAATGCCTGCAATATCTATAATGAGCTTTCTAAAAATAAAAAAGTGGTCGCAACGCTGCATCTTACCTGCTAGCTTGGAAACGGAGAATAATTATGAAACGACTCTGGACGCCCTGGAGAATGAAATACATCCTGGGTAAAAAACCCAAACACTGCATCTTTTGCGAGAAAATAACCCAGGACAAGGATAAGGAAAACCATATTATATTGAGAGGCAAGACCTGCTATATTGCACTCAACAAATACCCGTACAATAACGGGCATCTTATGGTTATCCCTTACAAGCATGTATCTAAACTGGAAGAATTAGATGACCAAACGAGTCTTGAGATAATGTCACTTCTCAAACTCTCTGCCCGCGTTCTTGATGAAACCGTAAAGCCCGGGGGGATAAATATAGGTATAAACCTTGGAGCCGATTCAGGATCAAGCGCGGATCACATACACATTCATGTGGTCCCGCGATGGCATGGAGATACCAATTTCATGCCCGTTTTGGCAAAGACCAAGCTTATAGCGGAAACGCTTGACGATACATACCAAAGGCTCCGTAGTGCCTTGACAGGGATCATCTGCGAGTAGCAAGGAGGAGAAATGAAATTAAGAGCGTACCAGTTCTTTACTCCCACACAAATTATATTCGGATGGCAGAGTATACGCAAACTTCCGCAGATTATCTTTGGTTACGGCAAGAAAGTCTTGCTTGTAACCGGGCACACGGCAGCGCGTAAAGCAGGGATACTCACAGGAGTTCAAAAGCTTCTCGAAGAAAAAAAGATAGACGTAACCATCTTCGACAATGTAGAGCCTGAGCCTTCCTGCGATACAGTCAACTCAGCTGTAGCGCTTGCAAAAGCCAGGGATTGTGATGTTGTTATAGGCCTTGGCGGCGGAAGCGCCCTGGATGTGGCAAAGGCAATCGCCGGTATATTCAATACGGGTCTGCCTGTAGAGGAATTTCACTCAGGTGCAAAGCATCTCCTTCAACCGGGACTTCCTTTAATAGCTATTCCTACGACCTCAGGCACGGGATCTGAGGTAACGCCTAATTGCGTACTCATTGACTCAAGGAAAAAGATAAAAAAGAGCTTCAGAAGCGACCATTTATTCGCGAGAGTAGCCATTGTGGATCCGGAACTGACACTTGGCCTGCCCCCTCAGCAGACGGCATATTCGGGCATGGACGCATTGTGCCAGTCGATCGAATCCTTTGTATCCAAGGATGCAAATCCCTTAACCGATGCTATAGCGCTTCAATCCATAAGACTTGTAAAAAACAACCTGATGCAGGCATATACAAACGAGCATGACAAGGATGCAAGGATTGCCATGTCATATGCGGCTCTGTTTAGCGGTATCGCTCTTACAAATGCTAAAATGGGTGCGGTACACGGCATCGTGCCCCAGCTGGGAACATATTACAACGTTTCCCACGGTCTTCTCTGTGGACTGCTGCTTCCTGCGGTAATGGAATTTAACGTTGATATAGCCGGAGCAAAATATGCGCACATCGCCGCTATTTTCGGTCAAAACGTAAAGGAGATGCACAATATAGATGCAGGCAGAAAGGCCATAGAAAGCATTAAAAAGTTTCTTGCTGATCTTCAGTTTCCGGCAGGCTTAAAAGCCCTTGGCATACAGGAGAAGAACTTTAGTAAGATCGCCAAGGAAAGCATGCCTTCGGGTTCGCTTAAGGCAAACCCTAAAAGGGTAACGGAACAGAATGTCATTGATATACTGAGAAATTGTCTGTAACATTTAAGGAGATATCTATGTCCATAGAAGGTTATACCGACTACAAGAGAAGGGAATTCTGCAAGGATGTAAAGTGTCCTATGCAGCTTGAGATGGAGACACTGGAGGAAGGCTCGGATGAATACGAGCGCTTGCGCAACGGATGCAAGACATATTGCAAGTACACAACCTATGACTTCCACCACTGGCTGATGGAGCATGGTTATATCATAGTAAGGCCAAGATAGGAAATAAAAAACATGCGGAGGATTAAAACATGGACTGGGGTATGCAAAACAGGATGAGTAAACTTTTTGGGCCGGACGGGCATTGTTTCTTTTTGCCCATAGACCACGGATATTTTCAGGGACCGACACGCTGCCTTGAAAAACCGGCCGAGACTATAAAGCCGCTGCTTCGCTATTGTGACGCTCTTTTTGTAACAAGAGGCGTCCTGCGATCAGCTATTGACGCGGTAAAAAGCAAACCTATCATACTAAGGGTTTCCGGAGGAACAAGCATGGTGGGAGGGGACCTGGCGAATGAAATCCTGACCACATCAATAGAGGAGATAATACGCCTCAATGCCACTGCTGTCGGAGTATCTGTATTTATCGGCAGTGATTATGAGAAGCAGACCCTTTCAAACCTTGCCGAGATTGTAAACAAATGTGAAAGTTACGGCATACCGGTCATGGCAGTAACCGCCGTAGGCAAGGAAATGGAAAAAAGACAGGCCAGATATCTTGCACTCTGCTGCCGTATAGCAGCTGAGCTGGGAGCACGGGTGGTTAAAACATACTGGTGCGAAAAAGATTTTGACAAAGTGGTATGCGGATGTCCTGTGCCTGTAGTCATGGCAGGAGGCCCGAAATGCGAGACAGAGAAAGAAGTCCTGGAATTTGTCTATGACGGCATGCAAAACGGCGCAGTAGGAATAAACCTTGGAAGAAACGTGTGGCAGAGTCCTAATCCGGTACCTATGGCAAAAGCATTAAATGCTGTTATCCACAAAAAAGCAAATGTCAAAGAAGCCCTTGAAGTGTTCAGCGATGCAAAAAAATAATAGGGAGTAGCATATATAATGCGTGTTGCAATGTACTATAACAACAAGGACGTACGTCTCCAAGAGCTGCCAAAACCGAAAATAGGTCCCGGGGAGATACTTGTCAAGGTAATAGCAAGCGGGATATGCGGCTCTGACGTACTCGAGTGGTACCGCATAAAGAAGGCCCCGATCGTGCTGGGCCACGAGATAGCAGGGGAAATAGTAGAAGTTGCAGAGGGCGTGGATAAATACAAAGTGGGAGACAGGGTTTTCGTATCCCATCATATACCGTGCAACACTTGTCGTTACTGCCTTGCCGGAAATCACACGGTGTGTGAGACACTCCACACGACAAATTATGATCCGGGCGGATTTGCCGAATATCTGAGGGTCCCTGCCTTAAACGTGGACAGGGGCGTTTTCCCTCTGCCTGATAACGTATCTTTCGAAGAGGGGACCTTTATTGAACCTCTGGCTTGTGTTGTTCGTGCGCAGAGGCTTGTTAACCTTGAACCCGCACAGAGTGTTTTAATACTGGGCAGCGGCATTTCAGGACTACTCCACATTATGCTGGCGCGTGCCTTTGGAGCAGGCAGGATTATAGCTACTGACATAAGCAAGTACAGGCTAAAAATGGTAAAGCAATTTGGAGCTGATGTCGTAATAGATGCAAAAGAGGATGTCCCGAAAAAAGTTCTTAAAGCAAATGACGGACGCCTTGCCGATCTTGTAATCATATGCACAGGTGCAAAGGCGGCATTTGACCAGGCACTTAAAAGCGTGGACAGAAGCGGAACCGTATTGTTCTTTGCTACCACGGACCCGGGGGTTGATGTCTCGGTACCGGTAAACGAGTTCTGGAGAAACGGCATAAAATTAATGCCCTCTTACGGAAACAGTCCCTTTGATGCAAGGGTTGCAATAGAATTAATTAGTTCCGGCAGGGTGGATGTAAAGAAGATGATAACCCACAGACTGGGACTTGAGGAAGCAGGAAAAGGATTTGAGCTCGTAGCGGGCTCGGATAAGTCCATGAAGGTAATTATTGAACCGCACAGGAAATAGAACATAAGAATAAGGATAGAATTATGAAAGGTATGAAAGGGAAGAGTATAATTATATTAACTACCATGCTTTTCTTTCTACTTAGTACACATATTGTCACAGGAAGTACTTCCCCTTGGCAACAAGCAAAAGTTGATCAAACCCAAACTATCGAAGATAAAACAGCAACCGAAGAAAACACAGAAGAAGAAATAAACAAAGCTCTTGAGATGTTCAGAACAGAAGGTCGATATTATCGGAAGTTAAAAATTAACAGCAGAGCCGAAATTTCAGGAATATATCCGATTTCCGAGGAAATTGCAAAAAAGGAAAAGTGCTACTACTTTAAGGAAGAGCATTTAACCTCTTCAACGGTTATTGAATACTTAAAAAAGGGTAAATTAAGAAAAGACCCCCTGCTTGGCGTTGCACGCATAGTTGAGGAACGTTCTGAAGAAGATAAAAATATAGTCATACAAAAATATTTTGACCCTAAGGGAAAAAGGATAAAGAATAAAGATAAAGTTTTTCAAACCGAATTTGTTCTTGGAGATAATTCAGATTACCCAGTTGCGGTGTATTTTTACAACGAAAATGGAGACTGGATAAATGACAGAGACGGTATAGGAAAAATTTCAATGATTCGTGATGAGGATGGAAACATATTTGAAGAAAGATATTTAAATAACAAAGGTGAACTGATAATAAGAAAAGATATGAATATTGCCATTACGCGTTTTAAATCAGATAGCAATAGAAATATAACGGAAATGCAATTTTTTGACTCAGATGAAAAAAACACTACAGAAAACAGCACAGGAGTTTCTATAATCCGCTATAAATATGATGAAAGAGATAACATTATAGAAGAAAGCTATCATGATGAAAATGGAAATCTCAAAATTTCAAAAGAATTTTGGGGTGCCGCCATGTATCGCTATAAATATGATGCACATGGAAACCGCATAGAAATGAGCTTGTATGGAACCAGTGGGAAACCGAAGGATTGTACATGGTGGGAAATTGGGATAGTCCGTTGGCGCTATGATGATAGGGGAAATCTGCTTTATACCGACTATCTCGACAAACGTGGAAGACCTCTAACGCCATAACCAGGGTGTCACAGTGAAGAAGAAAATTTATCTGTGCCTTATACTTCTTCTTGCAAATTTCTTTGGTCTTGTTACAGCATATTCAGACGGAAATAATAGTGTAGAAGATTCATTAAAGACTATATACTTAAACTACGAGCAAAAAATTACCGATATAATCAGTTCTGAAAAAATAGACAAAAGCAAGGTTTCAATACTAATTGAGAAAGCAAAGTATACGCTTACAATTAAATACAATGGTCAGCCTATAAAATCATATCCAGTCGTTTTTGGTGACAATCCGATAGATGATAAACTACGACAGGGAGATTATTCCACCCCTGAAGGAAAATTTAAGATAAGAGATATGTACCCTCACCCTGATTGGTCAAAATTTATTTGGATAGACTACCCTACAAAGGACTCTTGGCAGAAACATCAAGAAGCGAAAAAGAAGGGTCTTATACCCAAGAACGCTTCTATCGGAGGAGAAATAGGGATACATGGGGTAGTTCAGGGAAACGATTATTTAATAGATAAAAAAACAAACTGGACACTTGGATGCATATCATTAAAGAACAAGGATATTAACGAGGTATACAGCATTGTGCAAAAAGGGACTGAGATGGAAATACTGCATTAGGGTCTCTAGAGTATGAATAGGTTAAATCATGCGAACAGGAGTAGCAAATCTTCCTCTTCATTTCGGCAAGGCGCCCAGATGGCTTTTCTCGCGGATGACAAAGCTTGCCCGCCAAATTGCAATTATTATCGTTGAAGAACACGGGCCCGAGGAATTTATCAGGAAGATGTCAGACCCGTTCTGGTTTCAGTCATTCGGATGCGTGCTTGGATTTGACTGGCATTCCTCCGGGATTACCACGACTGTTTGCGGGGCAGTAAAGGAAGGCCTGAAGGGCCTTGAAAAGGACATTGGCATATTTGTCGCGGGAGGAAAAGGGGGTACCTCGAGAAAGACCCCTTCGGAGATAGAGGAATTCGCAAACAGGATCCCGATAAAAACAGACCCGCAAAGCCTCATCTATGCCAGCAAGATGTCAGCCAAGGTGGATAATACCGCTCTTCAGGACGGCTACCAGCTCTATCACCATAATTTCATATTTACCAAGAGCGGTTTGTGGACTGTGGTCCAGCAGGGCATGAATACGGATAACAGGTGGGCCAGAAGGTATCATTGGCTGAGTACCGACTTTAACGATTTTGTATGCGAGCCACATTCAGCCATTTGCTGTGATTATAAAAGTATAGCTTTTAATATGGTGGCAAAAGAAAGTACCAAAGCCCGCTCTGTTGCAGCAGAAGTGTCCAGGGAAAAGCCTGTTAAGGTCTTAAAGCAAATACAGAGCCTGAGAACGCTAACTATGCCGGCCAAACACCAGATATTCTTCCGGGACCTTAGAACAGAGAGTCTTGGAAAGGTACTTCTTAAAACCTATGAACAGCAGCCGTCAAATTTTGAAGAGCTTCTCGGTATTTACGGTGTCGGACCAAAGACCGTACGCGCACTGAGCCTTATAGCGGATTTAATCTACGGTGCCAGGGTAAGCTTCAAGGATCCGGTTAAATACAGCTTCGCACATGGAGGGAAAGACGGATACCCGTACCCCGTGGACCGGGTTAACTACGATACATCAATTAATATATTAAGAAAAGCGATAAGCGCGGCAAAGCTCGGAAACAGCGATAAACTTGACGCCCTTAAGAGATTGACAAAGTTTGAGTCAAAAGGAGGTCATATACATGTCTAAGATAGCCGTCATATATTATTCCCGCTCCGGAAATACCCGGCAAATGGCTGAGCTGGTAGCAGAAGGCGCAAAAGAAGATGGAGTGGATGTAGACTTAAAGAAAGTGGAGGAATTCGACCTTGACACGCTTGCTGACTATGATGGTATAATCATAGGCTCACCGACATATTACGGTAATATGGCCGCGGGTATAAAGCAATTTTTTGACGAGAGTGTTCGCTTCCAGGGTGATCTGGAAGGAAAAGTTGGGGCTGCATTTTCCTCGAGCGCCAATGTCGGAGGCGGAAACGAAAGTACTATTCTGGGCATCTTAAAAGCAATGCTTGTTCACGGCATGATCATCCAGGGATGTCCTCTGGGAGACCACTTCGGCCCCATATCGGTAGGCGCGCCTGACGAGAGAAGCACGCCTCAGTGCAGACAGCTCGGCAAGAAAGTCGCGCTGCTTGTAAAAATACTCCACGGGGATAAATAGTATTGAGATATGTAACAAGCGAAGAAATGAGAGAAATCGACCGCCAGGCAATATATGAGCTGGGCATTGCCGGTGTTCTGCTTATGGAAAATGCCGGAAAAGCGGTTTTTGCGGAGGTGATGAAGCAACTGGAAGAAGCACAGAATAAATTTGTGTGCGTAGTATGCGGCAAGGGCAATAACGGCGGAGATGGTTATGTGATTGCACGTCATCTTCTAGATCACGGCAAAGAAATAAAGGTATTGCTTGTAGGTACCAAAGACGATATTAAAGGCGATGCCAGGATCAACTTCGATAAGCTGCACAATATGAATGTACAAATCCAGGAGATAAAAGATGAGGGAGATATAGCTATCTTAAAGGATGCAGCAGCCTCAAGCGATATAGTAGTAGACGCTATTCTTGGCACGGGAACAAGAGGCGAGATAAAGGGGCTTGCCAGAGAGGCGATCGATGTCATAAATGATGCCGCAAAATCTGTTATAGCAGTTGACATACCATCAGGTCTTGATACCGACACAGGTGAAGTCCTGGGCACATGCATCAGGGCCAAGAAGACGGTTACATTTGCCCTTCCCAAGAAGGGCTTTAAGAATCCGGCCGCACAAGAATATATAGGCGAACTTATTATAGCTGATATAGGCATACCGTACCAATTATTGAAATAGGGAGGAAAAACATGAAGAAGTTATTCTTTATTACCGCAGTGGCAATACTTCTCTTACCTGCCGCAGCACTTGCGGTGGGACCGGGAGATATCGGACTGGGGCTTATCCTTGGAGAGCCGACGGGTTTGAGCGCAAAACTCTGGCTGGATAAAGATGTGGCAGTGGATGCGGCTGTGGCATGGTCGCTTGAGAGCACAACATATTTTCACCTGCACACCGATTATCTTTTCCATGACTTTGACGCTTTTGACGTAAAAAAGGGGGAGCTTGCATTCTACTACGGCCCCGGAGCACGCATCAAAATGCATAAGCACCGCAAGACGCGCGTGGGACTCCGCGCTACCGGAGGCATAAACTACATCGTTCCCAAGCACCCGATAGACCTGTTCTTTGAAATAGCAATCCTGGTAGACGTAATACCGGATACGGAAGCCGACTTTAACGCCGGCCTCGGCATGAGGTACTATTTTCATTAAAATCTCTTAAGAAACGGAGCATTGAATGAAGCACTTAAAATTCGACTTTAACAATATGCTCAGCTTCAATATAGGAGCAAAAGAGGGAGTAACCCCACAAGAACTAAAGAGCATCTCTAAAACAGTATCCAAGGCCCATCAACATTTTAGAAAAGTGATTGATAATCGCCAGAATAGGATAAAACTGGGACTTGAATGGACCCGGCTTCCTTTTGCGGACAAGAAGTACACAGACCAGATAAAGAGACTTGGCAATCAAATATCAAGACAGTATGAGAATATAATATCACTGGGCATAGGGGGGTCTTATTTGGGCCTTAAAGCAGCCCAGGATGCTCTGTGCCCGGCATATTACAATGAATTCAAAGATATAAGGAAGGGCAGACCCCGCATTTACTTCGAGGGAAACAACCTGGATCCGGAAACACTTGCTGTCTTGATTAAACACCTTGATCCTAAAAAGACTTTTGTCATAGTAATATCCAAGTCAGGCGAGACGACCGAGACAAAGGCCGCTCTTGAGGTAGTGGAGTCCTGGCTTAAAAAAAACGTGGGGAAAAATTATTCAAGGCAGATATTTGCCATAACAGACAGTAAAAAGGGCTCCCTTCGTGCCAGGACAGATAAGGCAAATAAGGAGGATGGGCTTGGTTTCAGGAGTCTTTCCCTTTTGGAAGGAGTGGGGGGAAGGTTTTCAGAATTAAATATAGGACTGCTTCTTCTTGCAATATCGGGAGTTAACATATCCGGGATTCTGGCCGGGGCAAAGTCCATGTACAGGCGCTGCGGGTCCGGCTCTGTATACAAGAACCCGGCATACATGTACGCTGTTCTTCATGCAATAGGATACTGTAAAAAAGGCAAGCCCATAGCAATAATAATGCCGTTTTCAGAGACCCTCAAATCCACCGCCGACTGGTACGTACAGCTTTTGGCGGAGAGCCTTGGAAAAAAATATAAAAGGGTTATAAAAAACCTGCCGAAGGGCGAGGAAGAATGGACGGATGATAAAAAGAGCATCATAAATGTAGGCAGAACTCCCATGCCTTCAAGGGGCACCAATGACCTGCATTCCATACAGCAGAACAACATAGAAGGGGAAAACAACAAGGCAGTTACTTTTATACGGGTAGAAGAGTTCAGACAGGAACTGACTATACCAAAATCCGCCGGCCTTCTTGCTTCAAAGAAATATTCCGATCTTCTGAAGCTGGCCCAGGAAGCCACAGAGTGGGCGCTTGTAAGGGAGAAGAGACCCAACTGTACCATCATAATGCCGGAGATATCGCCTTTCTTGTGGGGAGAGCTCATATTCTTCTTTGAGATGGCAACTGCATTTGAAGGGGAGCTTCTGGGCATAAACGCCTTCCATCAACCCGGAGTAGAAGGTTACAAGAACTACATGTATTACAAGCTGAAAAAAACCGGCATTTCCGAGAATATAAGCAGAGAAATCACCGCGCATCCGGTGGTAAAGAAATCACCATTCGTGCTATAGGGGAATAAATGTTCGACACGCACTGCCACCTGAGCGACCCAAAATTCAATAATGACAGAAACGAGGTTATAGAGCGGGCCAGAGAAAAAGGGATAGAGAACATACTGATCGTGTGTTCGCAAACAAATGAAATTGAATCTTTCTGCTCTATGCTTGCTGAGTACGATTTCATATATGGGGCACTGGGCGTCCATCCCCATAACGCAAAGCACTTCGAAAGAGACTGGCCCCATCTTGAGAAGATAATAAAAAATGAGAAGATAGTGGCTCTGGGTGAGATAGGTCTTGATTATCATTATGATCATTCACCAAGAGAGATTCAAAGGGAAGTATTTAGAAAACAGTTAAGACTCGCCAAAGAACATGATCTGCCCCTTATCATCCATAGCCGCGAGGCTATGGATGAATGTCTTAGTATATTAAAAGAGGAAGATATGAAGCAGGGGGTAATGCACTGCTTTAGCGGCAATATCCAAGAGGCACGTGAGTGCCTGGAAATGGGGCTGTATATATCGATCGCCGGAGTGGTGACATTTCCAAAGGCCACCGGGCTAAAAGATATAGCGCGCAAGATACCCATGGACAGATTACTTCTTGAAACAGATGCCCCTTATCTTGCACCTCAGAGCGTAAGAGGCAAACGCAATGAGCCTTCCTACATAAGCCATACTTATGAAGCTGTTGCCTCCCTCAGGGCAATAAGCACGAAAGATCTCTCTAGAACCACAAAAGAAAACGCGATGAGGCTCTTCAAAAAATGATAACCCCTAAAATAGAAGAAATAAAAACCAGCCTTTCTGCATTTAATATCTTTGAGCTTATAAAAGATGAACCCTACAGCTTTATTCTTGACAGCTCATCGACGGCACATGACCCCGATCTCTCAAGGTATTCATTTCTTGGGTCAAAGCCTTTTACTATATTGCGAAGCAAAGGATCTGATATCGAACTCATCCACCACGACCTGGTGGAGAAAGTCCGTGGAGACCCGTTTAGCGTACTGCGGGATTTGCTCAAGAAATACCATGTCACAGAGAAAAACAGGGGTATACCTTTTCAGTGTGGGGCAGTAGGCTATTTCGGATACGAGCTATACGCCTTCACAGAAGAGAACCTGCCACAACCCGCTCCCGATGATACAGGCATCCCGGACTGCTATATAGGCTTCTATGACCCTATAATCGCATACGATCATATCCTTTCTAAAGCATATGTCATAACATGCGGATTCTCACATGACAGCAAAACCAAAGTTAAAAGGATAAAGAGATTAATTGCTCTTGCCGGGGATGCGCAAAGCATAAGGCAAACGCCTCAAAGCCCTCAGGCAAAGCCATCGGCCTGTTTTCGTTCAAACTTCACCCAGGATACATATATTAAGGCAATAGAAGACATCAAGGAATATATCGCACGTGGAGACGTGTACCAGGTAAACCTGTCCCAGAGGTTCGCCGCCGAGTTTGACTCGGATGCGTTTGAGCTCTACCGTAAATTGCGACAGGTCAACCCGGCGCCTTTTTCAGCATTTATGCATTTTGACAAGATTAAGATATTGAGCTCCTCGCCCGAGAGATTCCTTAAGATGAAAGATGGGATAATAGAGACAAGACCCATAAAGGGAACAAGGCCTAGGGGAAGCTCCAAAGAAGAGGACAGCTTGCTTCGAAATGAGCTGCGCCAGAGCAAAAAGGACCAGGCTGAGCATGTTATGATAGTAGATCTGGAAAGAAATGACCTGGGCAGGATATGTAAATACTCTACAATATCCGTGGAGAAACTGGCCGATCTGGAGGAATATGCCACTGTATTTCATCTTGTATCAACCATCAGCGGTAAGGTTGCCAAAGGAAAAGATGCTGTTGACTGCCTGAAGGCCTGCTTTCCCGGAGGCTCGATAACAGGCGCACCGAAAATCCGCTCAATACAGATTATAAGGGAGATGGAGCCCAACAGGCGTGACATTTACACAGGCTCTATAGGCTATATATCCTTTGGAGGCAATATGGACACCTCAATTGTAATAAGGAGCCTGCTCATAAAGGATACGAATTGCTATCTATATGCCGGCGGAGGCATAGTTGCCGATTCCAATCCTCAGTCGGAATACGAGGAGACTTTTCATAAGATCAAGGCTTTTATGAAGACACTGGACACGCAGAAGGTACCCGGATGAAAAAAAAGACAGCAGTAATATATTTAAATGGAAATTATGTAAATTGGGACAGGGCAACATTGTCTGTGCATGACCGGGGACTTCTTTACGGTGAGGGAATATTTGAGACCATGCGCAGCTATGAGGGAACCGTGTTCATGCTCGATGAGCATCTCAAACGCCTTTTTGAGTCCATGAAGACAGCCGGCATCCCGCAGGTATTATCAAAGTCCAGGATAAAAGATGCCGTATACAAAACACTCGTGCTGAACAAACTCAAAAACGCCTACATACGCCTTACCGTAACAGGAGGGGCATCCGGTACGGGTTTATTTTCAAAGAGTAAAAGCCGGCCGAATATATTTATTATTGCACGAGCCCTTGCACCTTTTGGGGAAAAAGTATATAATACTGGGATAAAGGCCATTATATGTAAAGTCAGGCAGAATGAGACCTCCGCTGTTTGCGGTATCAAATCCCTGGGATACCTGGAGAGGTCATTAATAGCCAAAGAACTTAATCTCAAGAAAGCCCAGGATGCAATTCTCCTGAATACAAAAGGCTATGTCGCGGAAGGGCTAACCAGTAACATATTCCTCCTGAAGAATGACATCCTTATAACGCCGTCTGTTGAATCAGGTATTCTGCCGGGAATTACAAGACAAGTTGTGCTTGAGTTAGCACCAAAACTTGGACTGAAAACCTCTGCCCAAAAAGTAAAAGTCCAGGATATGCAAAAAGCACGCGAGGTATTCCTGACAAACTCTATCAGGGAAATAATACCGGTGGTTTCGATAGACAGCAAGCCTGTAGGGGATGGCAAGCCGGGGGAAATTACCAGGGCGATACACCAGATGTATCGTGACGCTGTCAGTAAATATAGCAAAAACCGAAGGAGGTGAGTTTTTAGCAGTATAATCTTAAAAAATTGAAGAAGGAGGCTATTATGCCTTTAATTTATTTTATCATCATTGCTTTTGTTGTCATGTCGGTAATGTCGGCAATTAAAAAAGCCCAGGCAGGTGAAGTCAATGTCAACCTGGCAAAGATAAGACGAAACGCCAAGGTTATCATATTTATAGTAGTTGCAGTGCTCATCCTGCTTAAGAGCATAGTCATTATCCACCCGGGACAGGTAGGGGTGGTGGTGTTTTTCGGAGACGTCAGGGCCAATGCCCTCCAGAACGGCATACACATAATAAACCCCCTTGCTTCCGTGGTGCGCATGAGTGTTAGAACAGAGGAATACACTATGAGCATAGCCGGAGGGGAAGGCAAGGTAAAGGGGGATGACGCTATTGACGCACTCACCAAGGAAGGCCTTAAGGTCAGACTGGATCTGACAGGATGGTACCGACTGGAGGCATCTGCCGCTCCGAAGGTTTACCAGACCATAGGCACCGATTACGAAGTCAAGATAGTAAGACCGGCCCTTCGCACCGCAATACGAGACGCGGTTGTTAAATATACCGCAGCTGGTATTTATACTGAAAAGAGGACGGATCTTGTAGCCAACATAGAAACTGTACTTAGCCAGCTTACAAAAGAGAGGGGTATTCTCATAGAGAAGATACTGCTTAGAAACGTCATACTGCCGAAAAAGCTTACCGAGGCAATCGACGCAAAGCAGGCAGCCGAACAGGAAGCCCAGCAAATGGAATTCGTTCTGCTGAAAGAGCAGAAAGAGCAGGAGAGAAAAATCATAGAGGCAGAGGGTATAAAGTCTGCCAACAAGATCATCGCCTCCGGCCTGACACCCAGTTATCTTCAGTGGTACAGGATAGATATGATGAAGCAGCTGGTGAATTCACCTAATAATACGATCATCTTTATACCGGAAGATATGCAAACAACGCCAATAATAAATATACCTGCACAGTAACGCTCTAAGGAGACATAAGAAGTGAAAAAGAAACTTTATGTAGACAAAAGTCAGGGCCTTATACTCGGAGTCTGCGCCGGCATAGCCAAATACTTTTCAATGGATGTAACTCTAGTACGCGTTATCTGCGTTATAATCATTGCAATATCAGGGCTCATCCCGGGCATGCTGGGATATATCATAGCCGCCCTGATCATGCCGGAATCGAAGAAGGGTTCATGAAGCATAATCCCGCAAGGCAGGGGGATTCATGAAACTTGGAGTAAGCTACTTTGGCAACAGGAGCCCGAAACACGTTGCCAGGGACATGGAAGATATTGCCAAAAGTAACTGTAACTTCGTCGTGCATACATTCAGCGAAAACGACCTTGCCTACTATAAAAAGGCTATGAAAGAGATCGTCTCCATAAGCCACGACCTGGGGCTTGAGGTATATACGGATCCCTGGAGCGTGGGGAATGTATTCGGCGGAGAGGCTTTCAGTGATTTTGTAGCAAAAAACCCTGACACATGGCAGGTACTCTCAAGCAAAGAGATAATACCCAGGGCATGCCTTAACAGCGAGAAGTTCAGGCGTTTCATGAAGGACTGGATAATCGCAGCATATGAGATCGGCAGCGATGTCATCTTCTGGGACGAGCCCCACATGTTCCTGTCCTCGAAGCCTGATGAGAAGGCCGTTTTTTCATGTGTTTGCGAACTCTGCCAGAAGAAGTTCAAGGGTAAGTTCGGCAGGCCCATGCCGTCCGGGCTGACTCCGGATGTGCACCTTTTTATAGGAGAGACCATCGCTGGATTCTTAAAAGACATGTCTTTATTTTCCAAAAGACACAAGATGAAAAACGCGGTGTGCGTGTACGCGAAAGAAGAATATGAACCATTCTGGGATATCATAGCATCTATAAAATCCATTGACATCTTCGGTACGGACCCGTACTGGCGCTTTGCAAAAAAGAGCCTGCGCCCGTACGTGACATATTATACGAAGAAAGTGTTAAGCGTGTGTGAGAAGCATAACAAAGAAGCACAGCTGTGGATACAGGCTGTGCGCATACCAAAGGGCTGTGAAAGAGAAATAGAAGAAGCCATAGATATAGTCTCAAAAGAGGGGATAAAAAACATCGCTGCATGGAGCTATCATGCGGGAGGCCTGATAGACACACTCGCCTCAAAGAACCCTCAGCTTGTATGGAAAACCCTGACCGGGGCCTACGGACGCCTCCTGGCTCAAGAATGAGGTAAATATGGCCGTCTTTGCCATAACCCCGAAGAAAGAACAGGCTCTTATCGAGAAGATGAAGGGCCTTGGAATATATGAGAAGGATATTATAGAGAAGTTCGTGCGCTCCTCGGGAAAGGGCGGGCAGAAAGTAAACAAATCCTCAACCTGTGTTTACTTAAAGCACATCCCGAGTGCCATTGAGGTGAAATGCCAGAGAGAGCGTTCCCAGGCGCTTAACCGCTTCCTGGCAAGAAGGATACTCGTCTCCAAGATTGAGTCACGCATACTGGGCAGACTCTCTGAGGAAAGAAAGCGCACAGAGAAGATAAGAAGGCAGAAGCGCAAGCGCTCAAAGAGAGCAAAGGAAAAACTTCTAAAGGACAAGCGCAAGACTTCAGAGAAAAAATCACTGCGGGGTAAAATAAAGCTTTCGGGATTGGATTTATGAGCGAAAAAATAACTGGCATTTTTAAGAAAAAAGAACGTACGTACTCTTTCGAGTTCTTCACACCTAAAACAGAACAGGGGAACAAAAGGCTCCTTGAAACAGTAAAGGCTCTAAATGAACTCTCCCCTGATTTTGTTTCCGTTACCTACGGGGCCGGAGGATCAACAAAGGAGTTCACAGCAAATATAGTCAAAGAAATTAAGGATAAGCTGGGTATCGTGACAATGCAGCATTTGACATGCATCGGGCACAGCAAGGCAGAATTAAAACAGCTGATTAAGGCTATGCATAAAAACGGTGTAAAAAATGTGCTTGCGCTGCGGGGAGACCCCCCGCAGGGAATTACAACATGGAAACCCCATCCGGACGGTTTTAATTACAGCTATGAGCTCTGCCGGGAGATATCCTCCTCTTATGGAGATTCTTTCAGTATAGGCGTAGCGGGATTTCCCGAGGGGCACATAGATTGTCCCGACAAAGAAACAGATGCCAAATATCTCAAGATGAAAATTACCGGCGGTGCACAGTTCGTTATAACACAGCTGTTCTTCGACAATAAAGATTATTTCGAATATGTAGGGCGCCTGCGCAAGATTGGGGTAAAGAACAGGATCATACCGGGTGTTCTTCCAATAACAAACTATAATAACCTTGTGAACTTCTGCAAAAAGTGCGGGGCCAGAATACCGCAGAAAGTGCATGATATTTTTGAACCCTTGAAGGAAGATGAGAAGGGCACATATGAGGCGGGAGTAGAGTTCGCCATTGGACAGTGCAATGGTCTGTTAAAGGGCGGAGCCCCTGGAATACATTTCTATACCCTAAACAAGATAGACCCAACCCGGGAAATCCTTAAAAAGATCACCCGCCTTTAGAAAGGCAGTATTATGGACTTCATTAAGCTCTCACCCTCCGCACTTAATCTTTTTAATAACTGCCCGAGGTGTTTCTGGCTCGAAAAGAACAGGAAGATAAAAAGACCCCGCGGTATTTTTCCCTCGCTTCCCGGCGGGATGGATCTTGTAATAAAAAGGTATTTTGACACATACAGAGAACAGGGCCTGCTCCCACCGGAGTTGCGCGGCAAGATTGAAGGGGATTTGTTTGGAGATATTGACAAGCTCGAGAAGTGGCGGAGCTGGCGTGCAACGGACCTCATTTACAACGATCCTTCTCTAAACGCTGCACTCTCCGGAGCACTTGATGACTGCCTCGTTGATGACGGATTTTATATACCTCTTGATTACAAGACAAGGGGATCCGAGCTAAAAGAAGATCCCAGGAAATATTACCAGACACAGCTTGACTGCTACACCCTTATACTGGATGCGACCGGGCACAAGACAAAAGGCCTTTCATATCTTGTATACTACTGGCCCAAAGAAGTAAGAGATAACGGGATGGTGGAATTTACAATTCATCCGATAAGAATAGAAACAAGCATAGACTCCGCGAAAAAGACTTTCGAGAAAGCCGTAAATACCCTGCGAAACCCTCTACCTCCAGAAGATGGAGAATGCGAATACTGCAACTGGCTTGAGCTTTCAAGAAATATATAGGTGAAGAGGAGGCCCCATGAAAAGCTATAAAGAAGAACTCTGGTTTAACACGAAAACAAGACAGGCCTTTATAAACATAACCCCTCAAGTCGAAGAAGCCCTGGCAAAAAGCAATATAAAGGAGGGCCTGTGCCTTGTCAACGCCATGCACATAACCTCCAGCGTATTCATTAATGACGATGAGAGTGGCCTGCACAGGGACTTCTCTGAATTTTTGGAAAGACTGGCTCCATACGGCGTAGAGAAATATAACCACAACAACACAGGCGAGGACAACGGCGACTCACATATTAAGAGGACGATCATGGGCAGGGAAGTCATCGTTGCCGTCACAAACACCAGGCTTGATTTCGGGCCGTGGGAACAGATCTTCTACGGCGAGTTCGACGGTAAGAGAAGAAAGCGCGTGCTGATAAAAATAATTGGAGAATGAACCATTTTTATACTATGAAAAAAGCTATCCTGACTGTTGTTACTCTTTTTCTTTTAGCATATCCTCTCTATGCCGAGCTTGTCCCGGTAACCATCCTTTATACAAATGACCTGCACGGACACATACTCCCATCATATGATTCTGCAACAGAGGGAGAGCCCAAGCCGCTAATGGGCGGGCTATCCCGGCATGCTTCCTACATTAAAGCCATAAGAACACAACGAAAAGACGACAAGATACTGCTTCTTGACTCCGGTGACTTTTTTCACGGCACAGTCGAGGGAAATTCTTCGCAGGGCAGGGCTATAATAGAGGCGATGAATATAATGGGATATGATGCGCTAAGTCTGGGTAACCACGATTTTGCCTTCGGAGAGGAGAATCTTGCCAGGCTTGCAAAAGAAGCCGGTTTTCATTTCCTGGGTGCAAATATTACAAAGAAAGACTCCACGACCCATCCACAATACCTCAAGCCTTACATGATAAAGAAATCACCAGAGATAACAATAGTCGTAATCGGGGTAATCACCCCCGAGACAATAAGTATGAACTTTTACGACCACGTAAAGGGTATTGATATACTTAATCCTGCCAAGACTGTTGCCAGGCATCTCAATGAACTCCAGGATAAAAACGTGGATTTAATTATCCTCGTGAGCCACCTCGGACACAGGGAAGATATGGTCATTGCAGAGTGCTTTCCCCAGGTTGATGTCATTATAGGCGGGCACGACCATGTCATACTGGAATCCCCGCGTGAGGTGGGGGATACCCTGGTATGCCAGGCAGGAGAGAATGGGTACAGGGTGGGAAACCTTGAGCTCGTATTTGATACAGATACCGACACGATATCAGCTTATGAGCATACCATGGCAAACATATACACGGATTCATACACACCTGACCCTCAAACAGAAACTGCACTGAAGCGCTATTATGACAAGGATATGGACCAGATAATAGGATATGCCAAAACAACGCTCCGAAATGACTCCGCGGCCGATTCACCACTCGGGAACTGGATTACCGATGTTATGAGAGAAGAGGGGGGAGCGGATATAGCCATTGCGTCAAAAGGGGGTATCAGGGCTTCTCTTGCAAAGGGAGATATCACCAAGCGTGAGCTCTACTCTATTTCACCGTTTGAGAACACCCTTGTCAGGATGAATATATCCGGCAAAAACCTTAAAATACTCCTTGAGCGCATGCTGTCAAAGAGCACACCAAGATTTCATGTTTCAGGCCTTAAGATAGAGTTTGACCCTAAGGCACAACAGGGAAAGCGCATAACCAGATTATCTGTAGGAGATAATGAGGTAATTGCCAAAGAGGAGTATACTCTTATCATGAATAATTTCGAGGTCTTCTCTGTGGGAAGGTATAAGGAAATAAAAGATGCCACCCAGATAAAGGATACGAAAATAACCCTTTACCAGGCCCTTGCAGACTACACGAAGAAGCATTCTCCTGTAGCTGCTCCTCAAGGAAAAAGGATAATAGCTTCTTATAAAAACCAGGAGAAAAAAATAAATATAAATACAGCAACCGAAGAAGAATTATGCTATCTAAAGGGTATAGGCCCCAAAAAAGCCGGGTCGATCATCGAGCATCGAAAAAAGCATGGACATTTCGCAAATATTGAGGGTATAATGGAAGTCAAAGGCATAGGCTCAGGCATATACACCAAGATAAAAAAAAGCATATCTGTCTCGGGAGAGTGATTCTCCGTTAATCAATACACCAAGGATATTACCGGTGATAAAACGTTATTGCAGCGCAATATATATATTTCTTTTCCTCTTATTCGTTATAACGTGCCATGTTGAGGCGAAAGTAAAGCAGACTGTTCTTGAAAACGCTTTGAGCATACTGACACAGGAAGACCACAGCCAGCCGCTGGTCGCGGTACAGGTATGGGTAAGGGCAGGTGCGGTCGACGAGCAGGATGAAAATAACGGAGTTTCCCATTTCCTGGAGCACATGCTTTTTAAGGGGACGAAAACCATGGGGGCGGCTGATCTTGCCAGGACGATAGAGGCAAACGGTGGCATAATAAACGCCGCCACTTCCAAGGATTTCACCTATTATCACGTGGTCATACCGGCAGAGTATTACAGGACAGCGGTAAAACTTCTGGGGGACATAGTCACCAGCGCCACATTCCCGCAGGAGGAAGTGGAACGTGAGCGCCTGGTAATCCTTGAGGAAATAAAAAGGCGCTATGATAATACTCAAGCCTACCTATGGGATATAGCTAACCAGAACTTATATAAAGAGCACCCTTATCACCGTACGGTGCTGGGCACATCTTTCTCTGTTTCACAGCTTAGCCGTAATGCTCTTGTTGACTATTACAAGCGCTACTATGTTCCGGCTAACATGACATTTGTACTGGTGGGGGACTTTAAGACCGCAGATGCATTAAGCAATATACGCGCTGTATTTAAAGATAGAGAGTATAAAAGCCCCCAAAAGACCGAATACGAACCTGTTCAACCCGGGGCACTTTATTTTGAGCAATACCGCAAGACCCCCCATGTTCACCTTTGGGTAGGAACATTGGGCCCTAATATCGCAAGCGAGGATCAGTATGCCCTGGACGTGCTGACATCCATTCTGGGTGGGGGACGCAGTTCGCGCCTGTACAGAAAACTAAAAGAAGAAGAAGGCCTGGCACACAGCATAAGCATAATGTTTCTTACTGTTAAAGGACAGGGGCCTATTTATGTAAACGCGACGTGTGATCCAGAAAAAACAGACCAGTTGCAAAAGCGCATTACAGAAGAACTTTTTTTGATGCAGAAGCAGGCAGTGACAGAAGAGGAACTGAAAAGGGCAAAAACACTGATAAAGAGCAATTTCCTCTTCAGCAAGGAGACCTTTGAAAACCAGGCATTCGACCTGGGATATTACCAGACAATCAGCGATCACTCGTTTACCGAATCATATATAAGGAAGATAGAAAGTGTAACGAAAGAGGACATTATGCGGGTGAGCAGAACGTATATAAAGAAGGGGAAACTCGCCTTCACACTCATAAAACCATTGCCAGAGGAAAAAGAATAGATGAATAAGGTCAAATTTATTTTAATAGCTCTTGTCATCTTTTTTGCGGCCCAAACAAGCGCAAATGCGCAGATCAAGCTGATCACCCTACACAATGGCCTTACTGTCATCTATAAACAGAACACATCAAACCAGATAGTTGCCCTGGATCTCTTTATAAAAGCCGGCAGCTCTCGTGAAACCAAAGAGCAGGCTGGAATAACAAATTTCATACATCACCTTCTGTTAAAAGGGACCCCCACAAGGAGTGCTCAGGAGTTGGCCCTTGAGATAGAATCCATAGGGGGAGTAATAAACGCTGATGTCGCGGATGATTACTCAGAGGCTTATGTTATTGTAACCAGTGAGCACTTTGAAAAAGCGATGGAGATACTCTTTGACACCGTGGAGAACCCGCTGTTTCTGCAGGAGGAGATAGAAAAAGAGCGTTCTCTTATTCTCTCGCAGATAAGATCAAAAGAGGACAGTATATTTGAGACGGCTTTTGATGAGTTGAATAAAACCCTGTATCAGGACCACCCTTACAGCAAACCCGTAATCGGGACCAGGGAAACGATATCTTCTATTACAAGAGAAGATATAATCGCTTTTCACAAGGATGTATACAAGCCCCGGAACATGGTCCTTGTTATCGTAGGGGATGTAAAGGAAAAGCTACTGATGAGCGCTCTAAAAAATATTGAGAAGGGCTGGAAATCATTACCTGAGGGTGTTGATGATGAGAAACAGATAAATAAGAGTGAGATCTTTAATGAACTTCTTCCTGAGAGGGGGGAAGCCCTCACAAAAAGTATAGAAGGCAAGTTTGAGCAGGCATACATGATGAGTGCATACCTGGTGCCTGGTATTTCCTCATCTGATTACCCTCCAATCAAAGTAATGAATGCACTCCTTGGCGGGGGAATGAGCTCACGCCTTTTTGTAAATGTGAGAGACAGGGATGCCCTGGCATATGAAGTCGGTTCATTTTACCCCAGCAGGAAACTAACCAGCAAATTCGTGATATATCTTGGACTTGACGCAAAAAACATGGACAAGGCCCAGAAATCCATAGAAGGGGAACTAAACAGACTTAAAACTGAAAAAGTAGGTGAAGCAGAACTCACCGAGATAAAGAATTATCTAAAAGGAGTTTTCCTGGTTGAGCATCAGAAAAACCAGAAACAGGCATGGCACCTGGGATGGTATCACGTATTAGGAAAAGGTT
Organism: bacterium; assembly: GCA_043821115.1. Lineage (GTDB taxonomy): Bacteria > CAYTYR01 > UBA6262 > DAOVJB01 > DAOVJB01 > JBDRDD01. The sequence continues at coordinate 104,075 of JBDRDD010000004.1, forward strand.
ACAGCTATGATAAAACATATGTTGAGGCATTGGAAAAGGTAACACCTGAAGACATATTAAGAGTTGCTCAACAATATTTCAAAGATGAAAATAAAGTGACAATAAAAATATTGCCCGAGGCAAGATGAAAAAAACATTGCTGCTTTTTAATATCATCTTTCTTATGTTTTTAACTTCCGAGTGCGCCTTTTCACAGGACACAACAATATCCATCGTAGCCGTAGGCGATATTATGCTGTCGCGTTTTATAGGCAAGGATCTGGCCGTCAAGGGATACGAACACGCATTCTTAGATACGCGGGCCATAACCTCATCGGCTGATCTGGCTTTTGCAAATCTCGAGTCGCCGCTTTCAACAAGAGGGGAGTCTACACACAGGGGATATCTCTTCAGGGCAGCTCCCGAAGCTGTGAAAGGTCTTGTATGGGCGGGATTTGATGTGGTATCATTAGCCAATAATCACGCCATGGACTACGGGCCATTTGCCCTTTTTGATACGCTGGACATACTAAAGAAAAACAAGATATACCCCATAGGCGCCGGGCCCAACCTGGCCAAGGCACGAAAGCCTGTTATTTTCAAGAAGGGCGACTTGAGAGTAGGGTTCCTTGCTTACTGCTTCATATATCTTGATCAATTTTGCGCGAGCGAAACAAAGCCGGGCATTGTTCCCGGATGGATGGGCCTTGTAAAAGAAGATATAAAGAAATTGAAAGAGAAAGTAGATATTGTTATAATTTCTTTTCACTGGGGCAGGGAATACGAGCTTTCCCCTACGAATTTCCAGGTGCAGATAGCTTATCAAACTATTGACGCCGGAGCAGATCTGATAATAGGGCATCATCCTCACGTGCTGCAGCCTATTGAGTTTTACAAAGATAAACCTATCGTTTACAGCCTCGGTAACTTTGTTTTCGATCAGGCTTTCGGGGAAACCCCCAAAAGCGCGATCTTAAGATGTGAATTCAACAAGAACGGACTCATCAGTATAGGTATAACTCCGATAATGAGAACTCACGATAAGTATTACCCCCAGATAGCCGTTGGAGAGGATGCCCAAACTATCACCTCATACATACTGGGACTGGTTGAGCCCGAAAAAGAAAAATAACTAACTCTAAACAAAGGAAAACTTATATGAACAGGCAACAGGCTCTTGAACTGATAGAATCAAAAGTAAAAAACAGGGATATCATAAAACATATGCTTGCTACCGAGGCATGCATGAAAGCAGTAGCAAGATACCTCGATGAAGTAGACAAACTCTGGGGACTCGCGGGCCTTCTTCATGACGTGGACTACGAGGAAACAATGGAAGATTTTGAAAAACACGGATTTGTGGCAGCAGCTCTTCTTGAAAAAATGGATGAAAATGCTCAGGTCATATACGCCATAAAAGCGCATACCGGTAAGGCACCTCAGAAGTCCAATATGGCCAAGGCCCTATACGCTGTGGATCCGCTCACAGGACTAATAGTAGCAGCTACACTGATGCACCCATCCCAAAAAATAGCAAACATAAAAAGTGATCTTATCCTTACCAATTTTAAGGACCCTTTATTTGCCAAAGAGGTAAATCGTACACAGATATTATCATGCACCGAGCTGGGTATGACACTGCCTGTTTTTGTAAAAGTCTGCCTTGAGGCGATGCAGTCAGTCGCACAAAGCCTGGAGCTCTAGTATTGATCCCTCTAAAAACTTCTATCGCCCACAAAAAGTTCCCGCTTGTAACACTGGCGCTTATTTCCGCAAACTGCCTTGTCTTCCTATATGAACTCTCCCATGGACACAACATTACCACCATATTGCAGACAGCGGCAGTCATACCCGCAAAATATTTTACAGACCAGGTTGTTCCCGTTTCGCTTGTCATACCGCTTTTCTCATCCATGTTCCTGCATGCATCAATCCTGCATATATTGAGTAACATGTGGTTCTTATGGATATTCGGCCAGGATGTGGAAGCGCGCATGGGCAGGAGGAATTTTTTCCTGTTCTACATATCATGCGGTATTCTTGCAAGCTTAACCCATATTATGATCAATGCAACCTCTCATGTTCCCGTAATAGGCGCAAGCGGCGCCATAGCAGGGGTACTTGGTTCCTACATATTTCTTTTTCCCCGCTCACAGGTCATCACGCTTGTGCCCATTTTTGTTTTTCTTTCCGTCATAAAAATACCGTCTCTATTCCTGCTCGGGTACTGGTTCCTCCTTCAGTTCTTAAACGGCATGGCGACAATAGGAAGAACGCAGAACATAGGAGGAATAGCGTGGTGGGTACATATAGCCGGGTTCATATCGGGTGCCGTGCTGCTTCTGGTTTTCGCTCCGAGTAAGCGAAGGCGCACGATTGAATAGTCGCAAAAAAACAGGCCCTTAACATAACTAAAAATAAAAAGTCACGCAAGTAAAGGTGACTTTTTTTATTTTTTACTTGGTTTTTTTATTTTATATGTTATAATATACTTTAATAGTATGCTATGTATTTTATAGCATGTTGACTATAAATAAAAAGACAAGGACGTCTTTATGAGCGTGTTTATCTCACAACAGATTTCTGTGGAACAGATCAACGATCCTGCCTTCAAAACCATAATGGTGCTCGGGGGGTCCGACACAGGAAAAACATCTCTTATCGAAGCATTGATAAAAATGCTGCTCGGACACAACAGGGTAGGGGTAGTAGATTGCGACGTGGGGCAATCACACATTGGCCCTCCGGGAACCATAGCATGGGGACTCATACATAACACATTTGACGGATGGGAAAGCATACCGGTACGCGATTTTTATTTTATCGGGGCTCTTTCTCCTGCCGAGAACACAACATCATCACTGGTCGGATTAAAAATAATTTATGATAAAGCAAAGGACCAGGCCGATAAGATAATAATCGATACTACGGGTTTTATCGAAAAGGCCGGAGTCACATTAAAAGAGCACCAGATTGAACTTATCCAGCCCGACATAATAATCGCCCTGCAAAAGGAAAGAGAACTTGAGCCTATCCTGGAATCTTTCAAGGCAATGGATAAACCACTTATTTTCAGGATAAAGGTTGAAGGGAACATGAACTCTAAAACCGGCGAGAACCGCGTGTCCTTCAGGCAACAGAAGTTCAGCGAATATTTCAATGTGTTAAATCGCCTGGAGCTGAATCTCAAGTCAACAGGCATAAGAAGCAGCAATGGTAGTAATCACCTGGGTATTAACCCCGGCCATGAAGCCGTAGACACACAGCCACTGAAACAGAAGCAGGAGCTCACAAACCGCCTGGTATCCCTAAGGAATGAAAAAGGACAGGACATAGCCCTTGGCCTCATAGACACCATAGATCACAACAATCAGAAAATGATTGTTTTCTCACCGCTTGATGACGAGAAACTTGTGAAGACCGTTGTGGTGGGGACCATAAAAGTCTTACTGTCAAAGGAAACGGTATGAGGGAGAAAACAAGCAGACTTGACCTGGACAAGCTATGCGAATTCGGCATGCTCTTAAACCGCCTGGAGAAGAACGACGATGCGCTTGCCCTTATTCTTAGCTATGTGAGCACCATTACCGGCGTCAAGAAGGTGGCGCTTACGCTTTTTGATGCCGACACCGACAATCTTGAGATGAAAGCCTCGCTCGGATACCTCAAGGAGGAAATCAATCTCTTCCCCACAGAAAAAGAGATAATAAGGAAAATAGCGAGAAATGGTAATTTCATAGTTGATGAAAAGAACAGAGGCGTCATCTCACTGCCACTCTTCGTGGCAAACGAAGTAATAGGTTTTCTGCATGTAACAGCTGATAACGGGAAGAATGAATTTACAAAAGAAGAGTTGAAGCTTCTGGCGCTTCTTGGAAGCCACATCGCACCGTCTTTGGGAATGCTCCAGATAAAGGAAAGATCCCAGAATGCCTACATAGAGATGATAGAGACACTGGCAAGGGCGATAGACGCTAAAGACCCATACACGAAAGGACACAGTGACAGGGTCTCCCGCTATGCTTCCGATATCTCACGCCAGATGGGGCTTTGCAAAAATGAAATATCAGAAATACGACACATGGCACTGCTTCATGATATAGGGAAAATAGGTGTAAAGGAAGGAATCCTGACAAAGCAGGGACGTCTGAGTTTCGCTGAGTTCGATGCTGTCAAAATGCACCCGTTAATAGGCGAGAGGATAATCAGCCCCGTAAAGCTTTTTAAGAATTCGGTCCATATATTACTGTACCATCACGAGCACTTTGACGGCACGGGTTATCTCGAAGGACTCAAGGGTTCAGATATTCCCCTTGGAGCCAGGATACTCGCGGTCGCGGACTCCTATGATGCCATGGTTTCAGAGAGGCCTTACCGCAGTGCCATTGACAAAGATATTGCTTTGGGAGAATTGGAGAAGGAATCAGGACAGCAGTTTGACCCCGATGTGGTAAAAGCATTCCTTAAGAACTCCTCATCTGCATAAATCACTCGAAAGCCAAAAACGAGACTTAAAGTAAAAGGGAGGACTTGTTGCGCATTGTATTTATGGGATCCCCTGAAGTAGCCGTGCCTTTTCTCACAAGCCTGGCAAAAACAGAAGAAATAGTAGGCGTCATCACGCAGAAAGACCGTCCTGCGGGAAGAGGATATAAGCTTAAGCCTCCCGCTGTAAAAGAAGCCGCCCTAAAGCTGGGGCTTAGTGTGTATCAGCCAGAGCGTATAAAGAATAACAGCGAGTTCCTAAAGATTTACAGGGATCTCTCTGCGGATCTCGCTGTAGTTATAGCCTTCGGCAAGATACTGCCAAAGGAGATATTAGACACACCGAGGATGGGTTCTGTAAACATACATTTTTCACTTCTTCCAAAATACCGCGGCCCCGCACCGCTGCAGTGGGCCCTTATAAACGGGGAAGAAAAAAGCGGTGTCTCAATTTTCTGGATGAACGAGCAGGTAGACGCAGGAGATATAATAGTGCAGAGCGAAGCTGACTTATCAGAGGATGATACTTATCCGAGTGCTCTGGAAAAATTAAGCGGTATAGGCATTGACGCTCTTAAAAAAACCCTGGAGCTTATAAAAAGTGGCTCAGCCCCAAGGATAGCCCAGGATGAAAAACTCATAACAGTTGCGCCTCTTCTTAAAAAGGAGGATGGCCAGATCCACTGGGAGAAATCGGCTTCAGATATTCACAACCTCGTGCGTGCGCTCGTACCATGGCCGGGTGCGTACACGAATAAGAAGGACTCTACACTAATAAAAATTCTTGAGACGGAAGTTTTAACAGAGGATGCCGGAGGCAGGACGGGAGAGATAGTCTCTGTAATAAAAAACCGTGGCTTTGTAGTTAAATGCGGTAAAAACCTGCTCCTTATAAAAAAAGTTCAGATGCAGGCAAGCAAGGCCATGGACAGTTATGCTTTCGTGCAGGGCCGCAACATAGAAAAAGGCGACATTTTAGGCTCATAAAAGACTCGGAAAAATATGTATTTTTTAGTTGACAATACAACAAAAAACCGATATAATGGTGGGACTTTGTGGTTATTAAATATAAGAGAACGGTAAGCACATGAATATACCGCCATTCTTAAAAAGAACCCTTAAAATAGCCGGAATACTTCTTGCAATTTTTCTCTTTATGTATTTCTCGCTTAATATTATAATGGGCAAAATAATACATAAGGGCAGGAATGTCGTCGTGCCCAACCTGGTCGGCTCTGACCTCCAGAAAGCTTATGAAGCTATTATGGAGCACGAGCTTTACATGGAAAAGGACGGGGAGCAGTTCAATACCAATATTCCCAGGGGAAATATAATTTCGCAGAAACCTCTGCCCGGTACACTTGTGAAATCAGGTAGAAGCATCAGGGTCATAATAAGCAGCGGAAGCGAGCAGATTCAGATCCCGGACCTTGTGGGGAAACCAGAGCGAAAAGCAGAGATAATACTAAGACAAACAGGGTTGGCGATAGGGGAAAAAGAGGATAGCTACTCCGCGTCTCTTCAAAAGGGTCTTGTAATCATACACGATCCGGCAGCAGGAACGTATGTGGAAAAGGGAACACCTGTAAGCCTGCTTATAAGCAAGGGCCTCACAAAGCACGGTGCCCTTATGCCTGATTTAATAGGTGAGAAGGTAACACACGCCGAGATGATAGTAAATGCCATGGGGCTGTCTATAAAAGGCATAAGAACCCAGATAAACGAGGACCTTGCGGAAAACACTATCATAGAGCAGACACCTGCACCGAACACAATAGTAGGCCTAAACGATACGGTGAGTTTCCTCATAACAATACGGAAAGAGACCATACCTTCTCACGTGAAGGAGATTTACTTTGAGGTATCGCAGGGACTGCTTGACCGCCACGTGCGCATAGTAGTTGTCGATGAGGTGAATGAGCGAGAGGTCTATAACAAGATGCAGGAGCCGGGTTCAAAGATAGACATAGACGTCCCGGTAAAGGGAAAGGCAATATCCTACATTTACGTAAACGAGGTTCTGGTATCAGAACAGGAATTATAAAACAGCACAAAACACACGTTATAGGAGGTGACAACAGTGGCCGTACGAATACGCTTAAAAAGAATGGGAAAGCCCCACAGACCTTTCTACCGCATTGTGGTAATTCACAAGGGCGATACGAAGGACGGTAATGTCATAGAGGTGTTGGGAGATTACAACCCGCTTCCAAATCCGTCTGTATTTAACATCGACAAAGAGAAGGCGCTTGACTGGATCAAGAAAGGGGCAACACCTTCCAAGACGGTTGAGAAACTGCTTAAAAAGGCGCAGACACTCAATTCATGATGCAACGGAGGAATTCACGTGAAGGAATTAATTAATTATATCGCACGCAACATAGTTGATAATCCGGAATCCGTTAGCGTCTCGGAAGTGGAAGGGGAAAAAACAACGATTCTGGAATTAAGAGTAGCACCGGATGATGTGGGCAAGGTTATAGGCAAGCAGGGCAGAATAGTAAAGGCAATGAGGATTCTTCTCGGAGCCGCCAGCGCGAAATCAAAGAAGCGCGCGGTACTCGAAATTATAGAATAAGAACCATCATATGCGCATAGACATTCTCACGTTATTCCCGAATATGCTTGAGGGTTTCCTCTGCGAAAGCATACTCAAGCGTGCACGCGAAAAAAAGCTTGTCACCATAAGACTCCACAACATACGCGACGGTGCACATGACAGGCATAAAACCGCTGATGACAAACCGTACGGGGGCGGCCCCGGTATGGTCATGAAGGTTGAGCCTATTTACCGCACGCTGAAAAAAGCCGGGATAAAACTAAAGAATACACCTTCTAAAGGGACCCTGCTGAACATTGACAAGAAAACAACCCGGATCATAATGCTGAGCCCTAAGGGCAAGACATTCACGCAGGAGAAAGCAAAGCTCCTGGCAAAGTACAAGCGTCTTGTATTGGTCTGCGGGCATTACGAAGGCATTGATGAAAGAGTCACTAAGTACCTGACGACAGACACGATTTCAATCGGGGATTACGTGCTAACCGGCGGTGAACTGCCTGCCGCGGTAATCGTTGATGCAGTAAGCCGAATGATAAAGGGAGTGGTTGGTAAAGAGGAATCAATACCAGAGGAAACGTTTTACGGGAAAATCTTTGACTGGCCCCATTACACAAGACCGCAGGAATTCAAGTCGATGAAAGTACCCAGGATGCTCCTCTCTGGCAATCACGGGAAAATAGCTGCCTGGAGGAAAAAACAGGCAATACAGGATACAAAAAAGACCAGGCCGGACCTGGTAAGTGATGAGGATCTGTAACACTTAAACACACATAATCAGGAGGATTCGCAAATGACTGACTTAAGCAAACTTATTTCGGAGAAGAAACTCTTCCCGGGAATGGACCTGGTAACAAACCGCCAGGGGCTGCTTCATGCGGGCGACACGGTAAAAGTTTACGCTAAGATCATCGAGGGCGAGAATGAAAGAACCCAGATATTTGAGGGAATCGTGATCCGTAAAAAAGGCAGCGGCCTGAACTCTACATTCACCGTGCGCAAAATGTCCTACGGCATAGGAGTTGAAAGAACCTTTCCGCTCAGCTCCCCCCTTATAATCAAGATCGAAGTAGTTAAAAAGGGGAAGGCAAGACGTTCCAGGCTATATTACCTTCGCGACAGAAAAGGTAAGGCGGCACAGGTAAAGGAAGATAAGTAAAACCCTATTCTTAACCAGGTGGTTTATGAGCGACCTGTTTGCCTATGATACCCGAATAAGAAATCAGGGTTATACGCTCATCGCGGGAGTGGATGAAGCCGGCCGTGGCCCGCTTGCAGGCCCTGTTGTAGCTTCCGCAGTGATACTGCCTCCATCATGCCACATAGAGGGTATAAAAGATTCCAAGAAATTAAGCCCTAAAAAAAGAGCTCAAATCTACGACATCATAAAACAAGAGGCTGTTGACATAGGCATAGGCATCGTAGACGTAAACACAATTGACAGGATAAACATACTCCAGGCATCTATGCTGGCCATGAAAACAGCCATCCTCAATCTAAAACACACGCCCGAATACCTGCTTATAGACGGTCCTTTTTCTCCCAACCTCAATATAGCTCAGCTCTGCGTAATTAACGGGGACAACCGCAGCGCGCACATTGCCGCTGCTTCTATTGTTGCAAAAGTAACCCGTGATAGTATCATGATAAATCTCCATAAAAAATACCCGGCTTATTCTTTTGACAAGCACAAGGGATACGGAACTTCCTTTCACATGTCAATGCTAAAGGAACATGGTCCCTGTGAAATCCACCGCAGGAGTTTTGCTCCTGTTAGAAGATGTGAAGATATTAAGGTAAGAACTTAGCATCCTTTACGAGGCCACAGTATGGCAAAAGATATCCAACCTAAAAATATCATGTTAAACATCGTCATAGACATGCTTGATTATACCTTTTCATCCCGATTTGACATATGCAAATGCAAACAGTGCAGGGCGGATATTGTAGCTTATGTCCTGAGCCATGTACCCGCAAAATACGTCACAACAGATGTGGGCGCCATAACAACCATCATGGAACAGGCAAGGGTGGAGAACGAAGCTGCGGTAATCCGCAAAATAATAGATGCAATACAGTCAATAGGGAAGAAACCCCACCACAGGCAGCAAAATGTGGCAAAGCAGGACAAGGACAAGGCTTTTGAGCTCTTGCTTGAGACCATATACCAGGAACGCAGGATAGATTTCAGGCGTTATCTTCCGAAGGTCCTCCAGAGAAGAATAGCAAAGAGGATGAGCGCAAACAATGTCAAGACATACGCCGATTACCTGCGTGTACTTAAAACCGACCCGAAAGAATACGAAGAGCTCTTTAATGTCCTAACTATAAATATCACCGAGTTCTTCAGGGATCCGCATATCTTTGATGTCATAAACAACATAATACTTGAAACAATTGAACAAAAGGCCGCCAGAGGCAGGTATTCCATCAGGGTATGGAGCGCGGGATGCTCAAGCGGGGAAGAGCCGTATTCCCTTGCGATAGTCCTGAAGGAAATAACAGAGGCCAGGGGGTACCCCTTTAACATCAGTATTGTGGCAAGTGACATTGACAAGAAGTCCCTGCAGGTAGCAAAAGCCGCCCAATACAGGGCGTCGAGCCTTAAAAATATCAACAAGTACCTCATGAGAAAATATTTCGAGCCTACAGAGGATGGTAATTACCGCGTGAGCAAGGATATCACGCGTCTTGTGACATTCTATCACCACAATCTTATATCCAACGAACCGTTCGAAAACATGGATATCGTCATATGCAGAAACGTTTTTATCTACTTTAACAGGAGCCTGCAGGAACACCTTATAATGACATTCCACAAGGCCCTGAAAAAGGACGGCTACCTCATAATGGGAGCAGTGGAGACCTTCCTTGGAGAAGCCAAGATACTCTTCAAGGAAATAGACATGAACTCGAGAATATACCAGAAGAAGTAGGGGAGAGCATGAGAAAATTCAGTGTCATACTTTTTATTACCTTCCTTATATTTGTTCTTAGCTGTGCTTCTACGGCAAAGTCCAGGCTGGGAGTTATCCACAAGTCAAAAGACAATGCTTTCTCGATAGACTTCCCGACGCAGCCAAACGTGAACGGCACACAAAAGAAGCTGTCAAAGAAGGAGAAGTATTCCATAACCCAGTACCATTCAACCGACGGCAAGGGATTATTGTTTATAAGAAAGGATACAGCGCTTTTTCAAATAGTCTTTTCATATCCTGCCGGTGAAAAAGAAACATTCGAAAAAAAATACACCGATTTTACATAGTCTTTTAAATCATTTAAGAGATAAAATATTTTTCTGGCTCTCTCGACGCCAATTAATATAAATGAACATAAAAAAAGTGCCACCAAAAAAATTTGGTGGTTTTTTATTGCTTTTAATATTTAAATATGGTAAAAGGAATCTAAGTAAACATTGTAAACATATCTGAGATGGCAGCTTCAGGAAAGGGGAACATGTGAACATTCCAAACATACTCTACGGCATCTTTGTTTTCTGTTTCGGACTGACATTCGGAAGTCTTGCAAACGTTTGTATCTACCGCATTCCACGAGAGGAATCCGTGGTTTTCCCGGGTTCACACTGCCCGAAGTGCGAAAAGCCCATCAGGTGGTACGACAACATACCCCTGGTAGGTTTTATTGCCCTGGGAGGCAAGTGCAGATATTGCAAGAACAGGATATCATTGCAATACCCCTTGGTGGAACTGGTCACAGCGCTTTTTTTCCTCGCGCTGTTCTTGAGATTCGGTTTCACCGTCACATTCTTTGTAACCCTCGTCCTAGTCTACACCCTTATCATCATAAGCGGCATAGATTTCAAAACACAGCTCATTCCAGACGTCCTTAGCATACCTCTTCTGGGGGCTGGACTCCTCGTAAGCTTCATAAACCCCATACTGGACGTCCCGAGCTACAAGCTATTCATGTGGACCCGCATATCAATGCCGTCCTCACTCCTACATTTACTCTCGGCCATACTGGGAGTCCTGGTAGGGGGAGGACTCCTCTATTTCATAGCATGGGTCAGCAAAGGGGGCATGGGCGGAGGGGATATTAAGCTTGCAGGGGCGATAGGGGCCTTTTTCGGCTGGGAAAATGTTCTATGGTCACTTGGTGTGGCTTTTTTCGTTGGAGGCATTTTAGCCGTGATTCTGTTGACCACAGGCATAAAGGGACGCAAGGACCCGATACCTTTTGGTCCTTTTATAGCCCTTGGTGCCATAGTCGTCATGTTTTTCAGGACTTTTTTGTACAATCTGCTGTTCTACAGTACCATAGTGTTCTAAAAATAATATGAAACCACATAAAACCGTAAAAATACTTGTTATAAGCCTATTCCTGCTCGTTCTTGGTACCGGATGCAATCTCGGTTTCTGGGGCAAGACGACCGGATCAATCTCGGGCAAGGTTCTTGATGCAGATAACAAACCCCTTGCAGCAGCGACGGTTACTACGTCCCCGGAAACCAGCCCCACCGTTACCAATTCGAACGGCTTTTTCAGTATCGACAACGTCAGCAAGGGCGACTATACCGTCACATTTACCAAGGCAGGATACCAGGACAAGAGTACCACAGCAACAGTCGACAGCGGAGCAAGTTTCAGCTGCTGGGGAAGCAGCAGCGATACATACATAGAGATACATCTCTTCGTAAACTAAAATAAAAAACGGAAGGAGGTGAACAGATATGCGGATAATAGCATTAATCAACCAGAAAGGCGGCTCCGGCAAGACCACGACGACAGTTAACCTTGGCGCATGTCTTGCCAAACTAGGTAAGCGGGTACTTATTATCGACATAGATCCCCAGGCACATGCTACGGTTCACCTGGGTAAGGATCTGCAGAAGCTGGAAAGCTCGATATATGAAGTCCTTATAACCGGCAAATCCCTGAAGGACGTCATTTCTAAGACGGAGATGGACAACCTGGAGTTAGCGCCGTCTCATATAAACCTTTCTGGAGCAGAGATAGAGCTCGTAAATATGATCGGCCGGGAAACTATCCTAAAAGACAGCATCAACAAGCTCAAACACAAATATGACTACATACTGATAGACTGCCCGCCGTCTCTTGGTTTGCTTACGCTAAACGCACTGACTACGGCAAACGAGGTAATGATACCAATACAGACGGAGTACCTGGCACTTGAAGGCATGAGCAAGCTTGTAAGCACGATCGAGATAGTCAAGAACAGGATTAACAAGGACCTTGAGATCACGGGCATCATACCTACGATGTTCGACTCGAGGACGAACCTTAGCCGGGAAGTCCTCAACAACATCACGGGTTATTTCAAAAAGAAAGTATTTAAGACGGTAATCAGGCAGAATATTAGCCTTGCAGAAGCTCCGTCGTATGGAAAACCGATAATCATGTACAACACGCGCTCACACGGGAGCGAAGATTACACGAAACTAGCAAAGGAGGTGGTTCGTCGTGGCGGTTAAAAAGAAGGCCCTCGGGCAGGATCCCTTCGATAAGGCAGTATTTCCATGGATAAAGAGCACAGAGGATGAGAAGGGGGCGGCAGCCACAAGCACAGCCCCTGCAACACAGACGATAGAGAAGAAGAGTAAACAGAGTTTACAAAGTAAACAGAGCCTACAGAGTAACCCGGACACAGTCCGGCAGACATACCACCTCTCCGTCGACAATGTAGAGAAAATAAAGCAGTACGCCTACATAGAGAGGCTTAAGATCTCCGAGGTGGTTAATAAAGCCCTGGAGGATTTCTTTAAGGACAAGAAGTTGACAATGTAATTAATGTTTACAAAGTATACCCTGTTTTCGTTTGTTTACGATAATTACAATGATTACATAACTTACTAAGTAAACAATGTAATTATAAGTATACTCACCTCGAGAGAGGCTGACGACGAGACGATAGGATATATGTAACCTTAGTTTACCAAGTTTACGCTGTAAACATAATGAATCGGCCCTTTTTGCCTACTGGATATGCCAGGAACAGGTTAAAAAGGGCTTTTTCATGCTATTTTACCGTCGATAAAGTTCCGAATCTTCGATTTTAGGCCTATAAAGCTCTCCTCGAGGTATAATGATACCCCCAGAACACCGCTGAAAGCCCCCAACACAGTAAATTCCATAAAAATCTGATCCCCAGGACATACCCCGGGAGGGAACTAAGGCATCCCCAGGGGTTAGAGTGCCAAAATCAAAAAGTTAAAGTGATCTTCCTGCTTCGGGTGAGAAATACGGCATTTTAAGGACTTTTCTGGGGTTTCTTATACTTTACTTTAACTATCCAGAACTGGCCCTTTCTTGGCATAAGTTAACATAATATATATTATCGGACCTAGATAATAAGCCCTAAAAGGACTATTTTATCGACGATAAATGTTTATAAGACAAGCTTCTGCGCCTGCCTGCTATGTTAGAATTTTGCTACCGGCGGGATTTACTTTACCATGGTTAATTTGAAGACGCTGAGGACGCTGTTAAAGACGAAGAATGTTAAAATTGCAAGCAGCACGTAATGGATTACAAGCAGTGGCTTCTTGTTCTGAACCGTGCTTGTCTTGTACACCTTGTATGCATGGATCCCATCAATACTGATCAGGGCTCCCAAAAGCCCCAGTGCAACTATATGCCAGATCATTTTGACCCCCATTTTTAAGATTTATAGGCCCTTCCCGGCCCCTATTCTAAAAAGCCCTTATATTTCAACCTTTTTTAGGGCAAAATTCCATATTCGCGATTTTAGGCCGCAAAAACAAATCCCTAAGGGTTTTATACGCTCCAATAGTCCAGTAAATAGTCCTCACCCGGCACTTGGAGCGAAATCACGCCATTGTGAGGCCACCTTTCAATTTCAACACCATCTTTTTTAACAACAAGGGTCAGATTGACCATGTCCTTGGCACCAACACCAAGCTCATCAAAGCCAATAGACATCTCAACTGTCTTGGCAATCATAACAGACTCAATTTCTTTTTCAACCGTATCCTGATCTTTTTCAATCTTATGCAAAACAGCTTTCTGTTTTTGGGAACTTTGATTAACTTCAAGCTTGAGTTTCATTGTTGTTGATTTAAAGAAGAACTTAAAATCAAAACTGACCTTCTCAAAATATTTTTTATCCGAAAGAGGCTTGGTTGTATCAACCCTCAGGAAAAACCTTTCAAGGTTAAAGCCGTAATAGATTCCTGTTACGATGCTTTCAGACTGGTGCATGGTCCCGCCGGACTTTTTAACGTCGTAAAAACCGGCCTGTTTCCACTCGAAATAACTGGTGGATTTACCGTCGATTTTAGGGTTAATTAAGTCCCTGGGAATAAGGTTCGTATGGGCTTTAACAGAGCCCGTTATGGGGAAACGAAGGAAATCAGGTACATTTAACCCTATAATAATAAAAACATTCATTAAATGCTGCCTGTAGAGCCTGTCAAATTCCTCGTCATTTCCCGAGATGTGGTCGTCGCCATACCACCAGTTCCAATCACTTCCCTCGGCGATATATAGCTCCTCCCAGGCCTTCTCAAGCACAGCCTTATCCCTCTCCCTTTTCGCCTCGTAATCGACGAGAGCTCGCCTTGTTTTAGACAGGTAATCCCATGCCAGGTTGTCTTCTGAATGCCCTATCCAGACACGGTAATTATGGTCGATCCAGGAACCCGGATGCAGTTTTTCAATGATATCCACGGGAGGATGCTGCCTCAGGTAATCACTCACTGTTGTAGTCTTTAATAAAGGATCTTTCATCAGACCCTCATAGAGAGTATAGAGGAAGTCTTTACCGTCATTCGGGAAGAACTCCCAGGCATTTTCCCCGTCTAAAATGATGCTTACAAGATTATCTCCCTGTGTATGTTTAACCCTTTCCCTTATTGCCGTAAGCTTGCCAAGAAAGTCCTTTGCAGCCTCGCGCGGGTCTATATTGGCGTAATGAAATCCTATCACATCAGAGAGCTCCCTGTCACGGAATATTATATCCAGTTCCGTGTTCTCCACCCTTACTTTATATGGTTTATAGAGGACATCTGTACGGAAATCCCTTCCCCTGGCGTCAACGCAATGAGCAAGTATTGCCTCGTCCGTGGCGATCCATTTAATCCCTGCATCAGCTATGATGGGGACTATGTCACTACTTACTGAACCCTCTGCAGGCCACATACCAAGGGGTTTTCGTCCGAAATATTTCTCATAGTACTGCACGGCTTTATCGACCTGAACACGGGCATCTTCAGGATGCCTGAAACGTATCTGGGGCAGGTTAATATGAGGTGTCGCAACCCTTGCAGTATTGGTATCGCAAAGAAGTGGCAGTATGGGATGGTAGAAAGGAGTGGTGGTGAGCTCTATCTGCCCCCTGTCCTGCACCTCTTTGTATTTACCGAGGACTTTTGACATTATATCCTTCTGCTTTGCTATGACAAGCTCTTTATCAGCCTCTGAAAATTTCCTTGCCTTCTTGACAAGTTTCTTTAACTCCTCGTCCCTGTCCTTGAAATATGGATCTATCCAGGCCAGGTTAAAAAGAACACATAGATCTATCAGTTCCTGGTCGGTAAATTTATTCTGAAGTTCCTTTAACTCGATAAGAGAGGATGCCTCCCCCCTCTTCTGCAATAGCTCATTATACCTGGGACTCACCTTAACCATTGTATCCCAGTTGGCCATGAAGAAATTATGCAGCATAAACGCCTTATCGTCGGGAGTTAAGTCTTTGGCCTTCTTCAGCGTAAGGTCCATAAATGTATCCGTGGCATTGTTATGCACGTAATCTTCTATTTGAGATATAAGGGAGGGAACCAGGTTAAATGTCTGGTGAATCTCGGGAAAATCGTCGAGAATAGCCACCATATCGTAGTAATCTTTACAGGAGTGCAGACGCACCCACGGCAGGGAGTAATGCCCTGTAATAAGATCCTTGTAATACGGCTGATGCATATGCCAGACAAATGCTATGTAGAGGGGTTTTTCAGTGGACATATAGGGGTCTCATTATATGAAGTAGTAAACATGTTTACACTGTTTACTTTACTCTGCTTTTTCCTCGGTACTCTCAGCCTCTTGCGGCTGTACCTCGGGAGCCTTCTCAGCAGCCTCTTTGGGCTTCTCTTCCTCAGGCGCTTCTTCTTTCTTTGCTTCAGGCTTTATCTCTATCTGAGGCGAGGCAGGAGGGGTTTCCTCTTCCTTGGGCCCTTCTATTCTTTCCTTTGCTTTTGAAACCCAGGCCGAATTGGTATGAAAATCAAGTATCTTCTGGTACTGCTTTTTGGCAGATTCTTCCTCGCCCATAGAGGTCAATACCCGGCCTATACTCATGTATACGGCCGGAACTATGAAATGCTCGGGGTATTTATTAATAAGCTTGTTATATGCCTCGAGAGCCCCATTGTTATTACCCTGCTCTTCCATGGACATACCTATGCTCTCATAAGCAAACGGGGTTAAAATCGTCTTCTGGTAATCTTTCACATACTGCTCAAAGGT
>JBDRDD010000005.1:0-59101 GCA_043821115.1 bacterium
CTGAAACCTTTAAGTTGCTTGCATATATTTTCAAAAGATCCCCAGGTATTGAGACCATCTGAGGGAATTTTCATCTTACTGAAAATATCGCTGCGGTAGTACATTGCCCGTATGTCCACGAACCACGGAAGAGAGCTGATGCGATCAGGATCGCCGGGGAAATAACAGCTGCCCCAAGCGGCCGGGACAAAAATATCCCTGTTCACATTCCCGTCGAAGACTTCTCTGGTTATATCCTTCAAAACCCCCAAATCAGCAAGCGTAGCGCTCCACGTCGAGCCTACCTGTATTACATCAGGGCCTTTTGCTTCGTTGGCAGAATTTATTATGCTCTCCCATGCATCACGCCAGGGGATAAGGGTAACTTCGACATCTATGTCCGGTATTCTCTCCTTAAATATTCTTTCTTCCTCTTTCATGAGGTGTTTCGCTATCTTCTCTGAACCCCAAACCCACATACGAATTGTAACCATATCGTTTCTTACCCTTCAAAGGGATCTCACCGTTTAAGGAGGTTCTCCGCGTCATACGCGGCATAATCGAGCTCATTTTTGATCATAGCTGAACTGTAATTTCCTCCCTGAAACCTTGCGAAAATTTTCCCGAAACATTCTATAAGCAACGCTTCTATCGCAGCCCATGATGCTATATTAGGAAAGGCCTTTCCGTATTTCCATGCATCTTTCAGATTTTTCCAGGCATTATTATGTTGCGTAAAAAAACCGCCGAGGGAATCCAAAAGTCCTGGGATCCGGACCTCCTGTGATTCTGATGATACCATAAAGCTGACAAATTCCCATGCTTCAGACGGATGTTTTGAAAAACTCGTTACGGCCAAGTTACTACCGCCGCAGAAAACAAACCTTCCGCGCGGGCCCCTGGGGAAAATTTCAGGTATGCAGTGTTCCGCAAAATCTGATGTATAAAAGGAATCCCGTGGATCACGCAGGTTATACGCATTAAAGGGCCCGGGTATTGACATAACATATTTTCCCCGAGAGAAGAACATATTGTTAATATCCTCGGTGTTAAGTTTAAGTGCCTCACCGGGGATGTATCCATTTTCCATGAGGCTTGCATAAAACTCGAGTCCCTCCACAGCCTCTTTTGAATTGAAAACGGCCTGCTTTCCATCAGGTGATATAAAATCTCCGCCGGCTCCCCATATCCACGGAGCTACGTTATGTAGCAGAATAGCATCCTGCTGCCCGGAAACACCCAGAACACCAATGCTTTCATCTTCCTCGAGGAGACTCTTAAAATCACGGCAAGTCTTTGCAAAAGACTGCCATGTGTCAAGGTTCCTCGGATCTATAGAAAATTTCTTAAATATGTCTTGACGGTAATAAAGAGCTCTTATATCAACAACCCATGGTAATGAACTTATACTCTCAGAACCAGGGAAATGGCAACTACTCCAAGCAGCAGGCATGAACGCTCCCTCGGTAAGGGTTGACTCATGTATCTGGGCAGTTAAATCCTCTAGTACACCAAGATGAGCAAGGGTGGCGTTCCATGTCGAGCCGATTTGTACTATATCAGGGCCCGCTTGCTCATTCGCTGCCCTGACTATTCTGCCCCACACTTCCCTCCAAGGAAGAAGTACCACATTTAC
Organism: bacterium; assembly: GCA_043821115.1. GTDB lineage: Bacteria > CAYTYR01 > UBA6262 > DAOVJB01 > DAOVJB01 > JBDRDD01. The sequence continues at coordinate 1,616 of JBDRDD010000005.1, forward strand.
ATCTATATCAGAATGTTCCTGCTTAAACGTCCCTATCTCTTCCTTCATAAGCCGGTCAGTCGTTGGTCCTATGCCCCAAATCCATACTTCAAGTGGGATCATACAAAAAACTCCTTTATAACCCCTGTGTTGCAATTGTCTTCCTGCAGCCTGTTAAATATTCTGCCTAAAGACTCCATTAAGAGTGCTTCGATGCCTCCCAGACCGGATTATTGGGAGATGCCCTGCCGTGTTTCTACGAATCTTCCATTTTTTTCTAAGAGATTATATTAAGGAACAACTCCATTATTTTCGGATCCCATTGTGAACCTGCCCCCTGCTTAAGCCTTTTGATGATCTCATCCTTGGGTACCTTATCCCTGTAGGGCCTGTCCGAGCTCATGGCGTCATAGCTGTCAGCTATCGCCAGTATCCTTGACTCAAGCGGGATTTTTTCTTCTTTTATCCCGTCAGGATAACCTGCGCCATCAAACCTCTCGTGATGGTGCCGTATTACAGGGAGAATCTCTTTCATTGACTTAAGAGGAGCACAGATCTCCTCGGCTATCACGGGATGCTTTTTTATCTGGTCATACTCCTCCTTGGTAAGGGTGGATGGTTTGTTTAATATAGCTTCCGAGATAGCCACCTTTCCCAGATCATGAAGAATCCCTGCTTTCTTTAACAGCTCCTTGGCTCTTCCGGAAAGCCTCATTTCCTCGGCAATTCTTATCGCAAGCTGCGTCACACGCTGGCTGTGTCCTATCGTATATGAGTCCTTGGCTTCTATCATATTTACAAGGGCAAACAGAACATTTTCCGCGTCCTCGAGCTGAGTATTGAGGTCCTTGACCTTTATAAGCGATCGCACTCGGGCCAGGAGTTCTTCCCTGTCAATAGGTTTTGTCAGAAATTCGTCCGTTCCTGCTTCTATTCCCTTTATCCTGTCCTGTTTGTCGCTCAAGGCTGTCATCATGACTACGGGGATAATACGTAGTTCCTTGCTATCCTTTATCTGTTTGCACACCTCGTAGCCATTTAGGTTGGGCATCATAACATCAAGAAGGATCAAATCCACATCCTCCTTCTCGAGTTTGCTTAGCGCCTCCAGCCCATCTCCGGCTGTCAGTATCTCGTGACCTTCAGGAAGAAGGTACGCAGCTATGAGCTTTATGCTTTTGGGGTCATCATCCACAACCATTATGCGTGACGATTTCTGGTCTTGACTTTCGATAGTCATAATTCCTCCTCTTATTACAGTTTTTTTCCTTTTGCCCTTCTGATTATGCCTTCTACTTTTTCTACAAAACCCTTTGTGTCTATAGGCTTAGCTATATGGTCTAGACAGCCGGCCTCAAGACAGTGCGCCCTGTCATCCGGCATGGCAAGCGATGTAAGCGCCACTATCGGTATATCTTTGGTATCGGGTTTAGCCTTAAGGAGTTTTACTGCCTCAAGACCGTTTATATCCGGAAGAAGGATGTCCATAAGTATAAGCTCTGGTTTCTGTTCCCCGAGAATGTTGATTGCTTCCTTTCCTGTCTGAGCCCCGAGGACTTTGAACCCCTTCAGCTCAAGTAGGTCCCTAAAGAGCTTTAAATTCTTAAAATTGTCTTCGACTATCAGTATAAGTTCTCCAGCCATTGAAAAACTCCTTTTGGACGGCTCATAAGCCGAATTTTTCTAGCTCCTTCATGACTCCCTTCTGTTTTGCTATATCTTCGGGGTAAGTCACCATCTTTATGTCAACTATCATATCCTCGAAACGCCCGGGCAGGTTGTACTTGTCGAATGTCTCCTTGAACCTGTTCATAACTATCTCAACGCTTGCCCTGTCTGTTTTCCCGAGTACTACCGCGCAAAAACCGGTTCTCAACTTGAATAGCTTGTCTTCGGGCCTGTATAGCGCGTTCTTCAGAAGCGGGTCAACATCTTCGAGTACCTGGCGTATATCGCTACTTATTCCCTGCTTCCCGCTTTCGTATGAATACCTTATTCTTATCATAATGAATGCCAGGAACAGCCCTTCTACCATAGCCATGTCAAAAGCCTCAACCATGTGCAGTTCGAACATCTTGTAATCCAGGTCCTTCGGAAGGCTGAAGGTGAATCTTGTCCATTTATCCACCTCGCTCTTTACCCATACATCACCCTTATGCATATGGGTGAATTCTTTGACCAGGGCAAGGCCTATACCTGTGCCGGGATATTTTTTCGTATACCCGCCGTCAAGCTGTTGGAATCTTTCAAAGACCCTTTTGTAATCCTTCTCCGGTATTCCCTTTCCCGTGTCAAGGACGCTTATGAGAAGCTGTTCCGGCTCTTCCTCGACTTCTATACTTATCTTGCCTCCAGGCGGGGTGAATTTCGTCGCGTTTGAAAGCAGGTTAAAGAGCACCTGTTTTATCTTCCTCCTGTCGGCAACTACGATATCGGTTTGGTTGTTACTCCCGATGGAAAGTTCCAGGTTGTACTTCATGGCTTTTTCCTTAAAAATACCGAGACTCTCATCCATGAGTTCCTTGAGAGAGAACGGTGCAATCCTGAGCTCTTCCTTTCCCGCCTCCACCTTGGAAAGATCAAGTATGTCGTTTATAAGGGAGAGGAGGTGTTTCCCGCTGTCAAGAATGTCATTAACGTACTCTTCCTGTTTCTGGTTTATCTCGCCGAAGGCCTTGTTAAGCAAGACCTCTGAAAAACCTATCACAGAATTAAGGGGTGTTCTGAGTTCATGGCTCATGTTCACGAGGAATTCGCTCTTTGCCTTGTTCGCTTTCTCAAGCTGCTTGTTTAGAGCTTCGAGCTCCCTGGTTTTACCCCTCTCGGCCGCGGCTGCCCTGTCAGCAATCGTGGCGAGTTTTCTAAGCTGCTGCATGTTTCTTTTTACTTCTCTCATATCCTGCCCCACACATATGATACCTACGCTCTGCATGTTATTGTCCTTCAAAACGGACATTGAAAAACGTATCGGTATCTGAGTTCCGGATTTTGCCAGGCATACAGCGGTGTAATTCTGTATGACCCCATCTTCCATGAGTTCCTTGAACTTCTTGGCCAAAAAAAGCGCCTCACTGCCAGGGAAAATAATCGTAACCTGCTTGCCGATAAGGTCTTCCCTGGTGTAACCGAAAAGATCCGTCGTGGCCTCGTTGACGGTAACGATCTTTTTATCCAGGTCGACTATTATAAGAGCATCGGCCATCGTTGCTATGATATTTTCGGCATTTATTAACGGAAAACGTTCCATAATATACTTACCGCCTGTAAAATAAAAGACCCCGGATTATCCGGGGCCGTTATTCTTATTTCTCTGATGTAAGCACGAGGTCAAAATCCCCTATTGTAGAGATAAGAGATGCAAATGCTATGTCAACATTATCAGGGAGCTCATACTGAGCCCCACCCTTGTTGTAATAAAAAACAGGAGGCTCGGTTTCTATGTTAACACCTGCGTTGCTAAGTTTGGAACAGCAATTCCCGTCTATTATATTCAAAAATTCCTTCATGGCATCTTTTTCCTTGGCTGTTATCTTGTCAATGGTCTCCTTGAAAAAGGTAGCTGATATCTTATAGGCCACATCACCTGACATGTTCAAAACAAAAGAACCCTTGAATTCGCCCTTTGCCTTCTGGCTTATTGTGTAATCACGCAGGTTGAAGTGCTCCACGGACGCAAGGCATGCCTTGAGTTTCACTGTTTCCCTGAGCACTTTCTCAAACATCTTCATGGTAAAACTTATAAACGTTTTTACGATAAGAGTGTTCTTTACCTTCTCAAGCTTCTCCCCTATGTGCCACTCGTCCTTTTCCTGCTCTTCCTTGTATTCCTGTAGGACAGTTGCAAGGGTTTCAGCCGTTATGGCCCCGGTTTGGACCAGGGACTCCCCTATATAAATCCTGTTCGTTTTCTGTTCCGCCAGCACTTGCTGGAGTTTTTCCTTCGGCAGAAAGCCTTCTGTTATAACTATTTCTCCGAACTCCCGGCTGAGGTCTTTTTTCTGGAAAGTATTTATCCTGTTTACCTGATCTTCGCTCAGTAATCCTTTGGAGAGAAACATTGCCTCAAGCGAAACATTGACCTGTTTCTGGTACTCCACCGCTTTAATCAACTGTTCCGCATTTATGCTTCCTCTCTCAAGAAGGTACTGTCCGAAAAATTTCATTCCGAGGTTCAGTCCTGCAAAGGAAAGGGAGACCTTATGCGTCGGGGTTATCGCTTTGCCTATATGCTTATAATCACGCAGGACCCTGAGCAACCCCTCATGCTCGAAAGGCTTGGTTATAAAATGCTTTGCGCCTTTCTTAAGGCACTCTATAACCTTCTGCTGTGTGCCGAGCGAGCTCACCATGATGACCGCTGCGCTCTTGTCGATCTCGAGTATATTGACTAGCAGGTCACTCCCGAGCCCGTCGGGAAGGACTATGTCAAGCAGCACGATTTCGGGCTTTAGTTCTTTAAACTTCTGGAGACCTTCCTTTGTGGATCGTGCCTTACCCACGACATTGAACTCGGTGCCGCCGAGCATGGAGTCAATTGTCCTGAGCATAAACGTGGAATCATCTATCAGAAGAACACTGTTTTTAGATGAGGCCATTTAATCCTCCTTTGGGTAATTAATAGCTTATCTGCTTTCAAAAATTATACGCTTTTTCCCTTTATGTGTCAACGTGCAAGTAATAGATTATAATTTTATATTTAATATTCTTTTTATATAATGCCCAGCTTTTCAAGTCCCTCACTCAGCGCCCCTGGGTCTGTAAAATGTATGGCATTCATACCTATGCTGCGCGCTCCCTGGACGAAATCAGGCCTGTCATCTATAAATACAGCCCGTTCGGCAGATGTCTTGGCATATCCCAGCGCCGTCTCAAATATCCTTGCATCCGGCTTTCCGGTGCCTACCTTAAAGGAGAGAATAAATTTTTCTATCTTACCCATAAAAGGTTCTGTTTTCATAAGGTATTCGAAGTGAAGTGAGTTCGTGTTGGACAAAACGTAGACGTGATATTTCTTCTGCAGTTTTTCTATAAGCTTTGTGACGGGCTTGTTCTCTTTGAAGATGTCGCTCCATATAGGAGCGAATGTCTTAAAATCCATCTTAAGGCCGAGAGCATGTTTTATATTTTGGAAAAACTCCTCGGCGCTCACGGTTCCGTTATCAAAAGGCTCGTAAAACCCGGCGTGAAACAGGGTGTGATGTACCTTCTTAAGAGGAACATTTTCCATCCCCGAGATCTTTTCTGATATGACATGATGGTCGTACAGGAAGATAACGTTTCCCAGGTCGAATATGATAAGCTCTATCTGCAATTCCTCTCCATTTACCGCTCATCCCATGGGATGCACAATCACGGGGAAGAAATAGATGTGCTTGCCTTGGGAGGCGCGCCGAATATGTTCTTGTATATCTCGGGGTAGAGATGCTTTGCCCCTATGAGAAGGCATGTAAGGGGCATTACTTTCTTTGCCAGCTTTACCATGGTGCGCGAGCGCTGCCTTATATCCCACTGCGCGGACTCATCCTCCCTTAAGCGGGAAATATGGTAGAGCTCCCTTGCGTTTACTTTGAGCAGAACCCTTCGCCTGTGGGCGTTGGTGAGAACATAGTCACTGGCCTGCGGGATACGGGTCTTGATCTTGTGGTAAGCTTCTTCTGTCTTGGCCACGACATCCCCAAACTCATTAATCATACCTATTTCGTGTATGGACTCAGGTATGGTTACCCCCAGGACAGGATCGTACTTCTGGCATATGATACTCGCCATGCGGTGGCGCTTTAGCTGCGCAAAACAGGAAGCCGATATTACTAGCTCGTATGTAAGGTGAACGTATTCGTACTCCCTTATCGCGGAATCATAGAATTCCATGTATCTGGTAGAGGTCTTTATGATTTCCCTCTTCTCATCCATATTCATCTTCCTTGCTACCCTCATGCAGTCATCAAAAGAGAGTCTTGACGCCGAATGCATGATAGCGGCAACCGTTATATTGTCCGCGTCAAAGGAATAGTTGACCAAGGTAACGTCCTCCCTGGAGGCTTTGTTCGAATACTTGCTGCGTTTATAGAATCCGGCAAGCTCGCTTGTCGCCTTCTGAAGGGCCGGATATGTCTTCTGGTCGAAATCGTTTGCCGTAGTAAAGAGTATTATTGAAGGCGCCACCTTCTCTACAAGGGAGAATATCCTGTTGCCTAGTTCGCGTACTTCACTTAGTTCGTGGGACGCAAAGCGTCTAAAAAGGAGTTCGAGATTGCGGGCGTTTATGGTCTGCCCCAGCTGCCCCTCCGTCGCAAGAGATGTGATGTAGCGGGCATCCTCCTTGGCCCAGCCGTCAAGAAGAGCGTGATTCTTAATATCCCCGGCAAGGTCTTTGTGCTTTTTGAAAATATTCTCTTTGAGCTTCTCGTAGAGTTTAATGTACAAATCGTTCTGGCTTTTTATAGTATCGGCGAAAAGTTTTTCAAAGCCAGTTCCCTTTATCTCCGCGGGAACAACATAATCATCAGTGAGCGTTATATAACGCTGTGATTTTTCCGTGTAGGCACATAGCCTGAATTTTTCTATTTCCTCTATAGCGAGACGGGAAACTCCCATGATGTCGAAGTTGAAGACCGCGTGCTCGGCTATCGAGTGGTGTCCCATGCTGAATATTATGCTCTTGTTGGACTTGCGTGCCTTTTCTACTTCCTTGCGCGAGTCTTTGCGAAGCTCGTCAACCGATTTCGGGCTTCTGCTGATCCTGGCATAAGCCGCCGATATTGTCTCGGGCGTGAGAACCGTTGTTTTTGATTTGCCTTTGGTGAGTTCTTTTATAACATCTGTGTCTACGTTGTATCCTGCCAGCAATACCTTCATGGTTTCCCTTCCTTATATATATTAAATTCATTTAATTGTATTCAAAAAATTCTAGAAAGTCAATAAAAACAACTCCAAATTGTTCATTGAGGGTTTCGATTATGGCTACTTTTTGGCTTCCATTGTAAGCTCTACCGTCACGAACTTGTCACCGGTAAATACCCTTCCCCCTGACGGAACTATTTTCTCTATTGAGCCTACCTTCTCTATGTTCCAGATAAACTTGTAATAGTCGTCCTTGGGTATATTGAAAAGCATCAGGTTCTTTCCAGTTGTCTTGGCAGCCAGGGCGGCCGTCTCGGGAGACGTTATGAATTTTCCTCCGTGGCTGTGCACCTGCTGTATCAGCTCGTTCATTCCCCCCGAGAGATCGTCCACCTTCATGGTTATATTATACCGTCTCATTATCTCGCTTGGTTCTTGTTGGAAAGCCGTTACTTTTCCCGCGCGCTTTGCGGGAGCTTCCTTCGTTTTAGACCAGGATGACGGTGGCGTGGGCTGCTTGAAACTATCCACGATAGCTTTTTCCTCGGCCTTCTTCTCCCTCTCCATTTGCTTTTTATCTGCCTCTTCCTCTGAAAAAGACACTCCCATATCACTGTAAGCTTCTCTTATTTTATTGACTACGCCGTAGAGCTCATCGGCCTGCTCCGGTGTTGAAGACAGGTTTTTGGCCCCTCCCGGCAGGGCGCGCACCCTTTCATCAGGCATCCATCTCGAAGAAATTTTATCGTCCTTCTGCAGCGAAACATCCCCTGGTGCAGGAGCCTTGCCCCGGATAAAAAGACTTCCCAGCACGAATATAATGACTACCGCAAGTACCGTACCCAACGCCTCAACCGGCATGCGAAACCAGAGTGGTCTCTCGGCAAAAGATTTTCTCCTGGGAACATTTTTTATCTCTCTCTCTATTTCTTCAATAAAATCAGTAGGAACCTCCATCTCGCCAAGCGACTCCACCATAGAGATTGTTTTCTTGAATTCCTCGAAAAACTCCTGACATGTCTTGCACTCCCTGAGATGCAGTTCCAGAAGATCTTTCTCTTTCTCCGAGACTTTCTTGTCCATGTAACTGCTTAAAAGTTTTTGTGCCGCTTTACAATCCATGGTTCACCACTTCCTTTAATTTCTCTTTTAGTATAAGGCGCGCACGAGAGAGGCGGGACTTTACCGTCCCCTCCCCGCAGCCTATAACCTCGGCTATCTCTTGGTAACTGAGCCCCTGTATGTCGCGCATTATTATAATTTCCCTGTGTTTTATGCTCAGCTCGGCTATAGCATTTTTTACAAGGCGCCCTGTTTCTTTCTTAAGCAGAATCTTGTCGGGTGAGGGCTCTTTGTCTTGGAGTGTCCTTGTTATATCCCCGTCTTCTGTATCAACAGGCGCGTCTATTGAATCGGGCCTGGGGCGTCTCGCCCAACCCTTGAGCCTGTTCTTTGAAAGATTAAAAACTATCCTGTATATCCACGTGAAGAAACTGGAATCGCTTCTAAATGTTCCTATTGCCCTCCACGCCCTGATGAAGGCTTCCTGCGCAACATCCTTTGCTTCCTCCCAGTCGTCAAGCATACGCAAGGCAACGTTGAAAACCTTTTTCTGGTGTTTTATCACGAGCTCGCCAAACGCATCGGTGTCCCCCTGCTTGCACCGCTCTATTAACGCGCTCTCGGTGGCATTATTCACGCTCCTTGCTCCCTTGTTTTAGACTGTTGTTCCAATGTGAAAGTTCCCTGTTTCTATTTCTTCTTCTCCAGATACGCCTGAATGAACTTGTCAATATTGCCGTCCATCACGCCTTCCACGTTTCCTATATCAATCCCTGTTCTGTGATCTTTGACAAGCGTGTATGGACAAAAAACATAGGATCGTATCTGGCTTCCCCATGCTATGTCACCTTTCTCGTCGTAATGCTTTTCCTGCTGGCTTCTCTTTTTCTCCTGTTCGAGCTCGAAGAGCCTCGCTTTCAAGAGCTTCATTGCCGTGGCCTTGTTCTTGAACTGTGAGCGCTCGTTCTGGCACTGCACGACAACACCCGTCGGGTTATGGGTTATCCTTACCGCGGAGTCGGTCTTATTGACATGCTGCCCGCCGTGCCCGCTGGCTCGATATGTGTCTATGCGCAAGTCTTTTTCCTCTATTAATATCGGGACTTCCTCTGCAACCTCGGGGATGACATCGCAGGAAGCAAATGAGGTGTGTCTTCTTTTGTTCGCGTCAAACGGGGAGATGCGCACAAGGCGGTGAACCCCTACTTCTCCTTTTATATAGCCGTAGGCATATTCTCCTCGTACGAGAAATGTTATACTTTTTACGCCGGCCTCATCACCCGCGACTATGTCGGTTATCTGGGTCTTGTACCCGCGGCGCTCCGCCCACCTCATGTACATCCTGAGCAGCATCTCCGTCCAGTCACACGCTTCCGTTCCCCCTGCCCCGGAATGAAGAGTCACTATGGCACCGTTCTTGTCGTTCTCGCCACTTAACAATTTTCTTAGGCGCATATCTTCTATGTTATCTTTTAACTTTTCAATGCCTGCTGTTATCTCCGAAAGGGTCTGTTCGTCTTTCTCCTCGCTTGCCAGCTCAAGCAAAACTTCCATGTCGGCGTGCTTTTGTCTCAAATCATCCCACTGTTTCTGCTCTGTCCTGAGTGAATCTAGTTCCTGCATGATTTCCCGGGCGTCCGGTTTCTGCCAGAACCCGGGCCGAGAGGCTTCTTTTTCTAATTCGTCTATTTTCTCCTTCTTGGTATCCAGATCAAAGATACCTCCGCATCTCACCAATCCTCTTAATGATAATATCCAGTGCTTCTTTTATTTCACCAGACATAAAAACCCCTTTTAGGATGCTCTGAGCGCTTTTACCTCATCAAAGAGTTTTCGCGCCTCCTCCACAGTAGGAGCCTCTGTTATTATCCGTACTACCGGCTCGGTATTGGAGGCCCTTACATGCACCCATGAATTTTCAAAATCTACCTTTATCCCGTCTTGCGTATTTGCGGGATAAGCACTGTACTTATTTTCTATAGCTTTAAGGAAAGAATTCACTTCCTCCTGAGGACACTTTATTTTTTCCTTTACCATGCTGTACCCGGGCAGTGTTGAAATCGCCTTGCTAAGGGATTCTTTTTTTTGAGCCATGTATGCAAGCGTGAGAGCGATGGCCGTGAGACTGTCCCTGCCGCAGACGACTTGGGGTAAAATCACACCTCCGTTCCCTTCCCCTCCCATAACGGCTTTTTCCGCGAGCATCCTCTCAACTACATTTATCTCCCCTATTTTCGTGCGCACTACTTTTGAGCCGTGGGTTGCGGCTATATCATCTATCGCCCTTGTGGTGGAGAGGTTTACCACGACAGTGCCGCTCTTGAAGGAAAGTAAATGTTCGCATGCAATAGCGAGTGTGCTCTCTTCCCCTATACACCTGCCTTCTTGCGAAACTATCGCAAGGCGGTCCGCATCAGGATCCTGCGCAAAACCCATGTCGGCTTTTTTCTCCTTAACCGCCGTGCACAGATCCCCCAGGTTGGCAGGTATCGGTTCGGGCGTGTGGGGGAAGTTCCCGTCAGGCGTATTGTGTATGGCAAATACTTTGCATCCGAGTTCCTTCAGGAGTTTCTGTGTTATTAGGGACCCAGATGCATTGCAGCTGTCAAGCACTACCGTGAATTTTCTTTTTCTTATTTCTTCCTTATTAACGCAAGAGAGTATTCTCCCGATGTGTACGCGCGATACTTCTTCTTGGGAAAGAATATTTATTTGCCTCTTAGGTGTGGTTTTTTCATCGGAGAATTTTTTATCCCGCCATATCGCAAGGAAGGCATCTACTTCATCCTGGGTGAGGAACATCCCTTTGGGCGAGATGAACTTCAGCCCGTTCCACTGGGAGGGATTGTGGCTTGCGGTTATAATTATGCCCCCCGCCGTCTTAAGATGGGAGACCATGATAAGCGCTGTCGGCGTGGGAGCTATGCCGATATCCTCTACGCTCGAAGCCGCGTCTGTGAGTCCCCTTATTACGTTTTCTCTGAAATCGACTCCGGAAGGCCTGCCGTCGGTGGCTATTACTTTCGGGCCGGGCAGGTACGCAGCGAATGCTTTTGCAAATTCATATACAGTTTCCGGCATGAGGCTCTCGCCGACAATACCCCTTACGCCGGAAACGCTTATCTTTAATGGATCCATGGTGTATGTGATCCCTTGTTTAGAGTTTTATTATTTAATGATATATAGGGAAAAATAGCTTACTTTTTATTTATAAGACCCACTATCCTGTCAAAATCCTTCTCGGAAAAATATGTTATCTCTATTTTCCCTTTGTGCCCGCGATGGGTAATTTTCACCTGGGTCCCCAGAAATCTCTGAAGGTCCTGCTCTATCTGCAGGAGTTCGATATCTTTTCCCTTTTCCTTGCGTTCTTTAAGTCCTTTGCCTTTTACTTTTTTTACAATATCCTCTGCCTGGCGCACTGTCAGGTGGTGTTTTACGATCCGCTTGACAAGGTACTCCTGTTTTTTCAATGTCTCAAGGGAGAGTATGGTCCTTGCATGCCCGGCGGAGATAAGCCCGTCAACCATTAAGTGCTTTATACCATCGGGGAGTTTCAGCAGTCTTAGTATATTAGCTATTGATGAGCGGTCTTTACCTATGCGCCCGGAGAGTTCTTCCTGTGTCAGTCCGAAATCCTCGATGAGCTGCCTGTAGGCTTCCGCTTCCTCAAGGGCGTTTAATTCCTCGCGTTGTATGTTCTCTATCAGTGATATTTCGAACATGTCCCTGTCGGACACATCCTTGACTATGGCCGGGATCTCGGGCAGCCCCAGTTGCTTCACGGCCCGCCAACGCCTCTCCCCGGCTATAAGCTCATACTGATTGCCGCAAGTGCGTACGAGTATAGGCTGTATAACACCCTTCTCGCGTATTGAATCGCTCAGTTCGTCAATCTTCTTCTGGTCGAACTTCTGCCTGGGCTGGTATTTGCTTGTTTTGATCCTCTCTATTTTTATCTGCAGCACCTGGTCCCTGTAAGCCTTCTCGTCAATAGGCCTGTCATGCCGGCTTGCGCGCGCGGTTGGGATAAGTGCTTCCAATCCTCTACCTAATGCTTTGTGCATTATATGCTCCTCCTTAATTACAATTCCTTGTTAGTTAAAAATAGTTCCTATCCCGCGAGATTAGTAACATCTTCGGTGTGCTTTTCCTCTTCAACAGGTTTCCCTTCTATTTGTGTCTCTTCTTCCGTCATATCAACAATCTTCTCATGGATCTGGTCTATTATCTGTTTGTCGGTCTCACCCTGCGTCATTTGCCTCGGTACACTTTCCTGTTTCCTTGTTTCCCCTGCACCCTCTTTTTGAGTCTCTTCCTGTATTTTTACCTCCGGCCCAGTTGCCTGGACTGTTTCGGGAGCCTGTTCCTGCAGTGGCTCTTCTTTTTCGCTATCAGCGGGTGCTTCATCCCCAACAACAGGTCCCTGTGCCGCTGCCATCTTCTGTGCTTCATATGTTATGTTCTGCACGGTATCCCCGACAATATTTTCGGTGACCGGACGGGTTTCGCGCGGTTCGTCCCTCTGTATAAGTTCCTTTGCAAGCGACATGTAGGCAAGGGCGCCGCTTGAATTACGATCGTACATTATGATAGGCTTGCCGAAACTCGGGGCCTCCGAAAGCTTGATATTTCTGGGAATCACCGATTCAAAAACCTTCTCGTTAAAATATTTTTTTACCTCGGAAACCACCTGTGCGGATAAGTTAACCCTTTTGTCATACATGGTTAACACAACCCCGTTGAGCTCAAGTGCCGGGTTGAGGTTCTTCTGTATTAGTTCCATCGTGTTTAAGAGTTGCCCCAGGCCTTCAAGCGCATAGTACTCACACTGTATCGGTATTAATATGGATTCCGCTGCTGTAAGAGCGTTTATGGTGAGAAGCCCCAGAGAAGGAGGTGTGTCAATGATTATATACTCGTAGACATCCTTCACTTTTTCAAGCGCGCGCTTGAGGCGTGCTTCCCTGCTCAGCGCACCGACAAGTTCAACTTCTGCCCCTATCAGGTTTATATGAGCGGGGATTATGTCAAGCCAGTCAATGTCAGTTCGCAGAACAACTTCTTCTATTGCCACATGATCGATAAGTACCTCATAGATGCTCCTGGTCACTTCCTGCTTGTTTATTCCAAGCCCGCTTGTCGCGTTCGCCTGGGCATCCATGTCAACAAGAAGCGTTTCCTTGCCGAAAAAGGCAAGGCATGCGGCAAGATTGACCGCTGTGGTGGTCTTCCCCACCCCTCCTTTTTGATTGGAAACTGCTATTATCTTTCCCATAGGTATACCCCTGATGGTAATTTAATATACTTTCCCGTGTTGGCTGCGTTACGTAATTTTTATCACAAAAGGATAAATAAATCAACAAGTTTTTTATAAATCTTCCCTGGATTGGGTGGGTTTTGAGGATTTGATGTGGGCCAGCCATTTTTCCTGCAGAGTATTTATATCCCCGAAGTTTTCTCCGTATACGGTTTCAAGGGCATAATTCACTTTTCTTGTGTCAGCCAGGACAAGGGCAAATTCCTTAAGCTTTTCCTTGCCTTCGGCCTCTATCAGGAACTCGACTATGCTGAGACACTCAGCATACCAGAGATGTACACGGCCAAGATCCTTCTTGTGTAAGTCCTTTGCCTGTATCAATTCCTTTATGGGAATAAAGGAGCCTGCTTTTTTGAATTTAAGCTTTGGCCTGAGAACTTCCTTCACGAATTTGTCATGAGCACTCTCTTCACCGTATACAGCTATCCCTTCGGAAAGCCAGCGCATCGTGCCTCGGTCATAGCGACTCTTGAGAAAGCGGTAGAAAAGAAGGTGGGTCATCTCATGCGGGATAAGCCCCTGCAGGTGCGGACCCTCATAAGAGAAGAAACTGTTGGTGATATATACGGCGTTGCCGATAGACCAAGGGAAAGGGCTATCTGTCCTATTCTTGTATTGGTCGATGTCCTTGAAGATAACAATGGTGGTTTTCTCCTTCGCCCTGTATTCAAGATCGGCTGAGGTGAAGCCCATCCGCTGTGTGATTCTTTCAAACACTCCTTCCATGTTCTGGGCAAGGTAGTACGCAAGCTCCGGATTGTGACAGTAGATATTGAAGTTCTTAGTTTCATAGTGTATGAACTCCTCGTACTCTGTCAGTCTTTTGATCATCTTCCCTTCGCCCTGTTCCCTGACCATTTCATACACAAGACGCGCTGTCATTTCGGCTTCGGCGTTGAGCCTGTACGTACTCTGATTGTACTGTTGTATATAGGAAAGATATGCTATCGCAAACAGCCCCAGCGCTAATGCCAGGATGAGAAGTACAAATCTCGGCCGGATTCTATTCTTCATTAAAAACCTTCTTTCTCTTGGGGATAAACACCCTCTGGTTTCACGTGAAACACAGGCAAAACCCTTATTTTATAGGCCTTTTTAATGGAATACCCGAGCGCCTCGGGTATCTTGCCGGGGTCTGCCCGACCTTGGAAATAACGACCAGATTCCTGGTCAAGGGAACACCCAGACCCTCAAGCTTATAGGTGCGAACCTCCCTTACCCGGCCACCCAAAGTTTCTATGGCCTTGCCCGCAGCCCTTAGCTCCTGCTCCGCTTGCGGCCCCTTCTGCGCAATCAGCAATCCTCCCTTTGAAAGAAACCCAAGCGAGTATTCAACCAGCACAATGAGCGGCGCAACAGCCCTTGCAAGAACCACATCATAGGATTCCCTGTGGGCCGCATCATGCGCAAGGGCCTCTGCCCTGGCATGAACCGTGCCTACATTCTCCAGCCCGAGCCTTTGACAGACTTCCTTAAGGAACTGCCCTTTCTTTCGCGAGGCTTCAAGCAGGGTAAGATTAACAGAAGGCTCCAATATTTTAATTGGGATACCTGGGAACCCGGCTCCGCTACCGATATCAATAATCCTGAGCCCGGAAAGAGCCCTCCCTACAGGGAATGCTGTAGCACATGCAAGAGAATCAACAAAATGCTTTACAAGAACCTCGGATTCATCACTTATGGCGGTGAGGTTGAACTTGTTTCCCCATTCCCTGAGCAGCCCAAGGTACTCCTTAAAAAGCAGGAGTTTATCTTTTGGCATTTTCAGCCCTAACTTATCCACACCCTCTGTTAATAATAAAAACTTGCTTTTCATAAAGCCCTTACATATCAACCTTTTTAAGATTGTTTCACGTGAAACAATTATTCACATCAGGTTTTACTAAAAAGCCGTTTGATGAATGTTTTTATCGATTTTTTACGGATCATGGCCTTAATCTCGGGTATTTTTGCCCCGCATGCATGCTCCCCTTTACCTATGATCCATGCCGCCTTCTTGAAGCCCGCCCAGTGGACATTCTTTACTCCGGGGCTTACCACGAGATCGGCGGTTTCCAGTATGCGCCGGTTTATAACCATTCCTCTTATATAATTTGAGCGAGATATGACCTCAAAGCCCGTATCCAGCTTACTCTTGAACCTTGCTCTGCTTTTTACGTCAACGGCTATTACCATGTCGGCTCCCATTTCAAACGCGGCCTTAACCGGTACTATGCTCACCACCCCGCCGTCAACCATCCATCTCCCCTCCCATGCAAGTGGGGGGAATATGCCTGCTATCGCCATGCTGGCATAAACAGCTCTTCTTACCGGCCCGGAAGTAAAGACAATCTCCTCGGCACGGGTAAGATCGGTTGCTACCGCAGCAAAGGGAACAACGCTTTCAACAATGTCTTTGTCAGGAAGTAGTTCTGAGAGGAAGGATTCCGCCTTGTCGCCACTTATAACGGAAAGCCTTGTCCTGGCGAGATTATGCAGGTATGTCTGCTTGAGATGGGAGAGAAAACGCTGGACACGTGTCTTTCCCTCACTTTGTTGAAGAAATTCAACCCCCAGGCGCTTGAAGGATTCGCTTGAAAGCATGTGAAGCACTCTTTCTTCAAGGGATTGCACATCAGGATCAAAAGCGTAAAGTGCCCCGATTACCGCACCCATGCTGGTTCCGGTAATTATGTCCACCGGGATACCGTTTGAGATGAGGCTTTTAAGAACCCCTATGTGAGCAAGACCTCTCGCCCCGCCTCCCCCAAGAGCAAGACCTATCTTTAGCCGTCTCATATGTAAATTATCCTTTTAATATATAGAGTTTTCAATGGTTCCACGTGAAACAGTCACAGGGCCTGGCTTGGGGTGAACACCCCTCGCGGTACCTTAAAAGGGTCTCTTTCCAGTATCTGACCGCTTGTACATATCCAGCCCCTTTTCCTTATCTTTCTGAATCCCAGTTTTATAAATTCCTGCCCTCTTACCGGGCCGTAGCGCTTTGAAGAGGTGTTTATAATAACGCGGATTATAACAGTTGCCGTGTTCTTTGAGATGTCCTTCTTCTTGCGGATTACGAATATGTTTATCTCGGGAGAATTTTTAAAAAATCTTTCAAAGAATTCTTTTATATTCGCATAACGGTTGCCGTATACATCCCTGTAACCATCGGACACATATCTGAGCGTCTTTTCTATATCCCTGTTTTCAATGCCTTGCTTTGTACTCTTTATGACCCCGTTTATACGAGCACTGTCACTAAGGAATAGCCACCAGGCAAGAACCATCGGAAGGATTGTCAAAAACCCTATAATAATCTTCCGTTTTTTTATTATCATGGCACTACCTTATAAGCTCCATGGTTATGTCCATATGGTGCTTTGTCGTCGATTTCTGGCCTGTCCCAAGGCTTATGGATCCAACGAAGTCCATGTTGAGAGCGGATTCGACGGTCTTGCTCGCCTTGTGCGCGTAATAAATAACGCCTGTTCCTTTTCCGGACGTTTCCATCCAAAGACCTGTTTCTCTTTCCTCTGAACCGCCCTTTACATTCGTAACGATACTTACTTCAATTACCGCACATTCAAAACCTTTTTTCTTCTCAAAGCCCGTCAGCTTGTAGCCGAGCTTTGAATCCTCGGAAAAGGCCACACCTTCGCTAACCTGAGTGGTCTCAGATATATCCTGTGACCATGAGTCCCCCACTTTTATCTCAGTTTTCGGAAAATATGGGTTGAGCTGTGGGAAAAGCTTCTTCGGATCTATATCCTTCATTTCTGCCGGCAAATCCTCAAGCCCTTTGACATCCATGACCTTACCGTCTCCTGAGACCTTGATGTGCATGGCCTTGCCGCCAAGCCGGTTTCCTAGCGGAATACTTGCCTTCTGCCCCAAGCTCTCCACCTCTAGCGAGACGTCATCATAGGTAATGGTCACATCCACTGTTCCCTTGTCGTCTATATCGTTCACTCTTTCGGTGAAGGTGGCATTAGCTGTCATGGAACCCTCAAGCGGTGCTTCCGGATCCTCCTTGTCCATTCCCTTTACCTTTGCGATAGTTTTTATAACCATCAGGTATTTGCTTGAGCTCCCTTTTTGTGGAGCATACCTGAAGGTAACGCTATCCGTCGCACTGTATACCACAGATAGTGGCATGACCAAAAGGGCAAAAACCAAAACAGTCAATAATTTAAGCGTTTTTCTCATTTATACCCTCCTCAGGGATACTCACTTCCCAACACAAAATTTTGAGAATATCCTGTCAAGAACCTCCTGGGTGCTCACATGGCCTGTTATCTCGCCCAGTGAGTCCAGGGCCCCTCTTAATTCCATAACCAAAAATTCAGAAAAACCCTTGTTTTTCAATGTATCTTCCAATCTCTCCAGAGAGCTTTGGGCACGCCTTAAGGCCTCTGCATGGCGTACATTGGTCACCACAACAGACTCGGGGGTGATATCTGAAAAAATGTCCTTGACAGATCCCCTAAGCCTTTCCACACCCTTTCCTGTCAGCGCACTTATCGCGACAAAACAAACAGCGCTTCTCCTGCCACCAAACATATTTGCGATGTCTTTATTTTTAACAACTTTTTTCAAATCGCTTTTATTACCAACTATAATGTGTTTTTTATCCCGCAGAAGTTGAGCCACGTCGGTATCATTTTTTGTAAGGGGCCTGGAGAGATCGATGACAAACATTATAACATCGGCATTTTTTACGGCTTCCCTGGATTTTTGCACTCCCAGCTTTTCGACCTTATTCACTGCTTTCTTTATCCCGGCCGTGTCGGTTATAATGGCAGGAAGGCCGTCTATGCTGACCCACTCTTCAATACTGTCACGCGTTGTTCCGGCCTCAGGCGTTACTATCGCTCTCTGTCGGGAGAGCAACCGGTTTAGAAGCGTGGATTTCCCGACATTCGGTTTGCCCGCGATGGCAATCCTTAACCCATCCCTCATAACAATGCCCGACGCTGCACTTTCTACAAGAGCTTTTACCCGTGACAGGATTCCCCTTGTGGCCCTAAGCAACGTGGCTGACACGGGAGAAGGAATATCCTCATCAGGATAATCAAGCGATGCCTCTATGTCTGAGAGGATATCTATTATGTTGTTTCTAATATCAGTTATGGCCGAGGAAAGGTCTCCTCTTAGCTGGGATACGGCTAGTGCGCGTGAGTGCTGCGTGCGTGCGTTTATGATGTCGGAAACGGCTTCGGCCTGGGCAAGGTCTACCCTGCCATTTAAGAAAGCCCTCCGGGTGAATTCTCCTGCTATCGCGTGGCGGGCGCCTTTTGAAAGAAGAAGCGACATCACCACCTCCAGCGTCGCTGTGCCCCCATGGCATGATATCTCGACGACATCCTCGCCAGTGTAGCTGTTGGGAGCTCTCATTACTACAAGTAGGACTTCATCTACAACCTCCCCCTGGGGGGAGACAATATTGCCGACATGTGCTGTATGTGAAGGAACTTTGTTTAGTGATTTTTTGCGGCGCGGCTTAAATACGGAGTTGACCGTGGCAATTGCGGCGGGTCCGCTTAGGCGGATAACCCCTATAGCACCGGTCCCCAAGGGAGTAGAGATTGCCGCGATGGTATCATTGGTGTACATGCCCCTCTCCCCCTGCTATTGTTTCTTCCTCACGACGATTCTTCTGTCGGACCCTTCCCCCTCGCTCTGTACTTCGAGTTCGGGATCATCACCTATCGAGAGGTGTACGATACGCCTGTCCTGTGCACTCATAGGTTCCATGAGCTGTCTCTTCCCGGTGGTCTTGACCTCCTGCGCCGCCTGTTCCGCCATGTGCTCAAGTGCAATGGCCCTTCTCTTGCGGTAGCCTTCCGTATCAATCACGACTCTTAGTCGCTGGTCGTCGTTTCGCTTGGCCCTTTCCCTGTTTACTATAAGGCTTGTCAGGAACTGCAGACTTTCAAGCGTCTGCCCTTTTTTCCCTATCAGTATCGCTCCGTCGGGACTCTTGATATCTGCTACAATGCGCTCTTGCGAATAAGAGGTTTCAATATCCCCTTTTATGTCCATAAGCCCGAGCAGTTTTGCCAGGACTGTCTTAACCTGACCCTGCTCTTCTCCTGAGATTTCAATTGCAGGTTCCCCTGCAACCTCTCCACCGGGTTCCTCGGCCTCTTTTTTAAGCTTCACCCTGATATGAGCCGGCGACGAACCCATAAGTCCAAACAGCCCCTGCTTGCCTTCGTTAACCACTTCTATATTAACCTCTTCCTTTTTGACTCCAAGTTTCTTTAGTGCTATTGCTATCGCTTCCTCTACTGTTTTTCCTTCGATTTCCAGTTCCTTCATTTTTTCACCTCTTTTGTAAAAAATCCTTCTTTTTCAATGTTTTTTTACTATAAAATACTGCCCTGTTATTGTCACTATGCTGTTTACTATCCAGTAAAGGACCAGTCCTGACGGGAAGTTCCAGAACAGCACCGTGAAGAGCACGGGCATGAAAACAACCATCTTTGCCTGGGACGGATCAGTTGATGACATCTTCTGCTGCAGGAACATGAGTCCTCCCATGAGCAGCGCCAGGATGTTTAGTGAATTCCCGATAAAAGGAAGCCCCTCCCCTGCTATCCTGAATGCCGCATTGACACCGCTGCCGTCGGCCCTTGATAAATCCTGTATCCAGAATATGAACGGCGCATGACGCAGCTCCACCGCGTTTCTAAGCGCCGTGAAGAGCGCCCAGAAGATCGGAAGCTGAAGCAGCATCGGCAGGCATCCGCCGAACGGGTTAACCTTGTTCTTTTTATACAAATTCATTATTTCGACATTGAGCCTGCTTGGGTCATCCTTGTATTTCTTCCTTAGCTCAGTCATCTGAGGCTGGAGCACCTGCATGGCTCTCATCGATTTGAAACTCTTTGCCGTAAGCGGGAACAGGGGTATCTGGACAATCAGGGTAAGCAGCACTATGGCTACCCCGTAATTGCCTGTAAGGTTATAAAAGAAGGCCAGGATGTTTAGCATAAGCCGCGATAATCCTGCAAAAATGCCGTAATCTGTGGCTTTTTCAAGGCCTTTGCCCTTGGCCTCCAGAACCTTTGTCTCCTTTGTCCCAGCAAATATATCAACGCTGAACTGCTGGTAGCCCCCAGGGGAAAGCTCTGTCTGCCTCTTCAGCAGAAAAACAGGGAGCTTGTCCTGTTTGTCTATTTGCACTGAAGCGCCCTCCTGTGCCGGAATAAGCGCTATCATGAAATACTGGTTATCTATTGCTACCCACTCTATTTGTTCGCTGTAGTCCCCCTTTTTGGGCTTCTTATTAAGCTTTCCGCCGCTCTGCAGGAGTCCTCTCATAGACCTCCTGCTAGAGTCAAATATCTCCTTGTCAGTGCCTACGCCAGGCCCCCAGTTAAGAGAAAGGTTGATATTATTGATGTTTTCAGATTTATTATGTACGTCAAAGGTTATCTTGGCATCACTTTTCCCATACGAGAAACTGTATGTCTTAATAAGGGCTATCCCCTCTTTTGTAACATGCTGAAACACCACTGCCCCTGAAGGGCTTGACGGTGTTAGCTCAAGGGATTCTGTCTCGGAGCTGTATATCACATCGGGAAAAGTTGCAAGCTGCGGCCCCTTTCCAACCGCCAGATCAACAGGGTCCCCTTCCCAATCTTCCTTTAATTTCCAGCTTTTTACGGACGCGCCCCTTGTTTGGAGTGTGATCTCACTTGCCCCTGTATCCACTATTATCTCTTTCTCCCGGGACACTTGCTGCTTCTGCGCAGGCTCCTCTGTCAGAGCTGATACCGAGGTGCTGACAGGTGCCTGAACAACCGCTGGCTCTCCAACCGGAGCCTTTGCCTGCTGCTGTGGCGGGAACAGCCTATACCATAATAAAAGCACTATTGTCGAAAGCACTACTGCTAAGATTGTTCTTTTCTCCATCATTCGCCTTTTTAATCCCCTTTCAGATGTTTTTATACAATTTAATATATTATCCTTATTAATTATATGTTATTCTATTCTTTTTTTTTACAGGATCATGGCCTCCCGGATGAAAAGGGTTGCATTTTGCTATGCGTATTATTCCCAGCAGCACCCCTTTAGCAGCTCCGAACTGCTCGACCGATCCAAGCATATACTCAGAGCAGGAAGGGGAGAACCGGCAGACTCTCGACCTTGCCTGGGTAATGTACTGGTATGCTTTAATCATTTCCACAACTATTTTTTTCAAGATAGTTTTCCCTTTACCCCATAAGGCCTGAGCGTCCGAAAAGCTCCAGGACCGATTCGCGGGCATCGGCGTAAGAGATCCCGGCGCTTGCGCTCCTGGCAACTATTACAATATCAACTCCCGTCTTTAGGTCCGGGAGGGTCAGCCTGAAAATTTCGCGCAGCAAACGTTTTACCCTGTTTCTGACAGGTGCTATTCCGACTTTCTTTGAAACAGTAAACCCAATTTTGAGCGAGGGTTTACTGTTCTTTTCCCCAACGTCCAGAACATACATAATGAAATACCGGCCGCGATATACGCGGCCATTGGCATAGACCTTCTTGAAATCGCTCGAGCGCTTCATTCGGTGAGGCGAAGAGAGGGGGTATTGTTTCATTTTATTTGACTGCTATGCGCTTGCGTCCTTTGTCCCGTCGGGATTTAAGCACTTTGCGACCGCCTTTGGTTGTCATTCTCTCTCTGAAACCATGTACTTTTTTCTTTTTCCGGTTATTGGGTTGGAATGTTCTTTTCATCGTAATACTCCTTTGTATGTTAGTAAAATTGTTAGTTTAATTATATATACAAAAAATGATATAACGTTATTGTATGTTATAGTGAAAGCAAATGTCAAGCTTTTTGTGTTCTTAAAATTTCTCTAAATAAAGCATGTGTGAATTACATAAGTGCTGGGGGGAGAGGGGAGGTTAAAATTTATTTCGTTTTTACTTGACAATTGCGGGTGTTTTGTTCTAGAATATAGCCATGTTTATTAAGGCAAAATGAAGCAACGTAAGGCGGGAAGGGCGCCCAGGGGCGGTTGGCGCAGGGCCGGAAAAAACAAGCCTTTCTTCGAGGATAAAAGAAGTTATCCACAACCAGCTTTCCTCTCTACAAAATCTATAGTTGCGACGATATTCACAGCTGTGAATAACCCTGTGAATAATTTTTGCCCTCCTTGTACACCGTGAAAGGATTTCACACGATGGAAATGACCTCCGTCAAGCTCTGGGAAGAGACCCTGTCAACGCTACAAAAACAGGACACAGAAATCTCCGAGGAAATGTTCGACCTTTGGCTCAAGCCCACCAAAGGCGTTTCTCTCGAGGAGAACTCCCTCGTCATAGAGGTCCCTAACAAGTTCTTCCAGGACTGGCTCTCGCCTAGAATTGATACGCTATCCAAAGTAGCCTCAGGTATTCTAAACAGAGATGTCACTCTCCGTATCAGCGTCTCGCAGGAACTTGCTGGTAAAATCTCTGATACTAAGGAGATCGAACCCTTGGGCACTACTGAAAGCGAGAGTACTTTCCTTGATGCGGAATTCAATCCTAAATACACTTTCGCGAGTTTTGTTGTCGGTCCAAGTAATCGCTTCGCTCACGCGGCAAGCGAGGCAGTGGCCAAGGACCCGGCGCGCGCCTACAACCCTCTCTTCATTTACGGGGGAGTGGGGCTGGGGAAAACTCACCTTATGCACGCCATCGGACGCTATATAAAGGAAACAAGGCCGGAGCTCAAGATCCTCTACATAACAAGCGAAAAATTCATAAACGAGTTCATAAATTCCATACGTTACGAAAAGCCCCTTGAGTTCAGGAACAAGTTCCGCAAACTGGATGTTCTGCTTATAGACGACATACAGTTCTTGGGAGGTAAGGAGAGCTCCCAGGAGGAATTCTTCCATACGTTCAACACTCTCTATGACTATCACAAGCAGATAATAGTAAGCAGCGACCGTCCCCCGAAGGAACTTCCTTCCCTTGAGGAGCGTCTTATTTCTAGGTTTGAATGGGGTCTTGTGACAGACATACAGCCGCCTGACCTTGAGACGCGCATCGCCATACTGAGAAAGAAAGCCGAAACCGAGGATATGGCTGTCCCCGATGACGCTATCCTTTTTATAGCAAACAAAATAAAAGCTAATATCCGCGAACTCGAAGGCGCTCTTATCAGAATAGTCGCTTTCTCGTCGCTTACCGGAAGCCAGATAACAGTTGACCTGGCGGAGAATATCCTCCAGGATATCCTCCCTAAAGGGCAGGACAACAAGCCTGTGACCCTTGAGCTTATACAGGAAACAGTCGCCAGGCATTTCAACATGGATGTCAAGAACATGAAGAGCAAGCGCAGGACCAATGCCATAGCTTTCCCGAGACAGATAGCAATGTATCTGGCGCGCGACCTCACCGAGTATTCCTACCCCGACATAGGCAGGGCATTTGGCGGCAGGGATCATGCAACTGTCATGCACGGGTATGAAAAAGTAAGATTAAAGGTAAATAAGGATCCTTATTTTAATGCCCTTGTAAACAAGATAATAAAGGAAATAAACGGGTGACAACCTGTGCATATGCTGTTTACAATGTTTACAAAAATGTTTACAAAATTTGACCCCCGGGTCAACCTGTTGACGCAGTAGATAATTTTAAGTTTTATCCACAGACTTACAAGGGTGCTAAACCCTTTATAATTGAACTATTTTTTTGAGATACAAACATATCAACCCGGACTATTACTACTACTACTATTCTTTTTAAATATATTTAAAAAAGAAGAAAGGGGAAACTGAATGAAGGTTACATGTACAAAAAGCGAATTATCAAAAGGTGTTCAGACAGTACAAACAGCCATAACAGGAAAGGGAGGACTCCCCATTCTATCAAATATCCTCCTTGAGGCCGACAGCACATCACAGAACAAATTAAAACTTGTTTCTACTGATCTGGAGGTAGGAATAAAATGCATCATAGCAGCTGATGTTGCAAGAAAGGGTGCAGTAACGGTACCCGCCAAGAAATTCGGCGATATTGTTAGGGAATTGCCTGATAAGGAGATACAGATAGAAGTTTCCAAGGAGAATAAGATAATAATAACCTGCGATAAGATTGTCTTTAGAGTAGTTGGGCTACCAAAAGACGAGTTCCCCATACTTCCTGAATTTAAGCATGAGAACATATTCTCCGTGAAGCAGGGTGTACTAAAGGATATAATAAGAAAGACAATTTTCGCCATATCAACCGATGAGACCAGGTATGTATTGAACGGCCTTTACCTTCAGACAACAAACAACAAGATAGAGGTAGTCTCAACAGACGGAAGGAGACTCTCATATATCGTAGCGGGTCCCCTGCCGAAAAGCGGGAAGAAACTCAATGTGATCATCCCCGCCAAGGCTATAAATGAACTAAACAGAATACTGGGCAGGGAGGGTGATGTTAAGATATCCTTCTCCGAGAATCAGATTTCCTTTGAACTGGATAATATACTGCTTGTATCCAGGCTCATCGAGGGAAGGTTCCCTAACTATGAGCAGGTCATCCCAAAAGGCTGTCCTATCAAGCTCCAGCTTAAGACACAGGAACTCCTTGACGCAGTAAAGCGCATCTCTCTGCTTGCGCCGGAAAAAGCGGAATCCATAAAGATAACCATCTCAAATGACAAGATGATGATATCTGCCATAAGCCAGGGCGTGGGAGAGGCCGAGGAAGAAGTAGGGGTTTCCTACAAGGGGGACAGCTTCGAGTTAGCATACAATCCGCGCTACATAGGGGATGTTCTCAAGAATATAGACACAGAGATGGTAAAGCTGGAATTCACAGACTCGGCGAGTCCGGCGATAATAAGGCCGGAAGTAAAGGCAGCGGCTAAGGACAAAGACAAAGAGAGCTACCTTTGTGTGATAATGCCGATGAGACTGTAGGTGCTGCGCATGTACTCCTTTAGCGGGTGTTACATGAGTATTTAAGAAAAGAAGGTGATAGTACAAAAGTCATCTTCTTTTCGTTTAAGATGCGGGAGCAGTATTTGATATGAAATTTCGAAAGGGCGAACTCAAAGCTATAAAAACTACCCTGGAACAGACGATACACGGCCTGGGCAATGCCGACAAGATGAAAATAGCGCTCATCTGGCGCAAGCACTTCGCGAAGTACGCACGCCACGCGCAACCTGTGGGACTGAGTCGGGGACAGCTTAAGCTAAACGTCGATGCTTCCGTCTGGATGAACGAGATTACGCTCGCGAAGAAAAACATAATTGACCAGATGAACAAGCGTCTTGGAAACAAGGTAATACGGGATATTCAATGCAAGATAGGCGAAATAGACCGCACTTAAAAGAGGACGGAGCCCATGTTCCTGCATATCGGGCAGCACGAAATAGTTCCGCTTGAAGGGATAATAGCCATTCTCGGAGTAAAGCATGGGACAAGGGACAACAACAAATGGTGGCGGAGCGCGCTTCTTAGAAACCAGAAGAAGGTCAACGGCAAAGTTAAATCCGTTATCGTGATGGATACCGGTGAAGTGTACTTCTCTCATATCGGGGCCCAGACCCTCAAAAAGAGGATACAGAAAACACAGCGTCCGGAACCGATGAGGCGCCTTGCAATTAAAAATCTAAAAATAGCAAAGGAAAAGACGATATGATCTTTGGAGGAAAACTGATGGCCAAAAAACCAAGCGATGCCTATGATGCCAAGAAAATACAGGTACTAGAAGGCCTGGAAGCGGTGCGCAAGCGCCCAGCCATGTATATAGGCAGCACAGGCCCAACAGGGCTTCACCACCTGGTGCAGGAGGTCGTGGACAACTCGATAGACGAGGCCCTGGCGGGATACTGCAATAATATTGATGTGATTATACGCCCCGATAACAGTATCTCTATCATAGATGACGGCCGCGGTATTCCTGTTGATATGCATGCAACAGAGAAGAAGCCGGCGGTGGAAGTGGTCCTTACGAAGCTCCACGCAGGCGGAAAATTTGACCATAAGACCTACAAAGTTTCGGGAGGTCTGCACGGGGTCGGCGTGTCCGTGGTTAATGCTCTTTCCGAATGGCTTGAGGTGGAAGTGTACAGGGAAGGCAAAATTTACACGCAGAAATATAACAGGGGCAAACCCCAGTCGTCTCTTAAAGTGACGGGGAAGACTGATGATAGAGGAACGCAGATCACCTTCAAGCCCGATCAGGAGATTTTCGAAACAATACAATTCAGTTTTGACACGCTCTCAAATCGTCTCAGGGAATTGGCGTTTCTTAACAAGGGAACAAAGATCACCATAATGGATGAGCGCGATGACAAGCAACACACGTTCCAGTACGAAGGAGGGATCATCTCCTTTGTGAAATACCTCAACAAGAATAAGAACGTGCTTCAGGCTGAGCCGATATATTTCTTCAAGGAGAAGGACGGTATGTCCGTGGAGTTGGCGATAGAATACAACGACGGCTTCGCTGAGAACATATTCTCCTTTGCCAATAACATTAATACTGTTGAAGGCGGTACGCATTTAATAGGATTCAAAAGCGCCCTCACAAGGGTTATAAACGATTATATCAAAAGAAGCAATAATATCAAGGATAAGGATAAGAGTGTTTCCCTCTCCGGAGAGGACGCGAGGGAAGGGCTGACAGCTGTTATCAGCGTGAAGATAGCAAACCCGCAGTTTGAAGGCCAGACAAAAACAAAACTCGGAAACAGCGAGGTCAAGGGAATAGTCGAATCTATCGTGGGGGACGGACTGGGAGCATTTTTGGAGGAGAACCCGGCAATCGCGAACAAGATACTCGACAAGGCCATCAATGCCGCCAGAGCACGCGAGGCCGCAAGAAAAGCAAGGGAGCTTGTACGGCGCAAGGGAGGCCTTGAGGTAGGAAGCCTGCCGGGAAAACTGGCTGACTGTTCCGAACGCGACCCGGCAAAAAGTGAGCTTTACCTGGTAGAGGGAGACTCTGCGGGTGGTTCCGCCAAGCAGGGCAGGGACAGGACGTTTCAGGCAATACTGCCCCTTAAGGGAAAAATACTCAACGTTGAGAAAGCGCGCCTTGACAAGATGCTCAACAACGATGAGATAAGGACGATGATAACGGCTATGGGAACGGGCATAGGCGCCGAGGATTTCAATATAGAGAAGACCCGGTACCACAAAATTATAATCATGACGGACGCGGACGTTGACGGAGCGCATATACGAACGCTTCTCTTGACGTTCTTGTATAGGCACATGGCACAGCTCATCAGCTCAGGTTACGTTTACATCGCCCAGCCGCCTTTATACAAGCTAAAGCGCGGAAAGGTCGAGAAATACATCCAGAATGATGCTCAGATGGACGAATTTCTCCTTGAGAACGGAATGGACGCAGTGAGCCTGAGCGTTGTTTCGGGCAAGAAGGAAACAGCCGTCCTAAAAGACCAAAAGGCAAAAGACATCCTGAAGAATATGGTTGAAGTGTCACATCTTGTCAGGAAGCTTGCCAAAAAAGGGTTTGGCTGGAGTCAGTACTGGAAACTGCAGGAGTCCACAGGGGAACAGATACCCATGTACAGGGCGATAGTCGGTGGGAAGGAACGGCTCCTGTATAGCGAGAAAGAACATAAGGCGCTGATGAAAGCAGAAGAGAATGTTGACATAAAAGATCTCTGGGAGATAAGGCACCTCCAGAAGGCAGTAGACAAACTAGCCCAGGAGAAAGTGGAGCTTTCCAAATACGGAATATCGAAGCAGAGTTCTCCCGCATACAGGCTCAAGGTCAAGGATTGCGAAATAGACTGCTACGGCATAGATGATCTCATAGGGCAGGTAAAGACCCTGGGAAAGAAAGGCCTCAACATCCAGCGCTATAAGGGGCTTGGAGAAATGAACCCGGCGCAGCTCTGGGAGACAACAATGAACCCGGATACCCGCACACTGCTTCAGATAAAACTCGAAGACGCCGTGGAAGCGGACTCTATTTTCTCAACACTTATGGGAGACAAGGTGGAACCGCGCCGTAATTTCATAGAGACAAACGCGCTCGAGGTTAAAAACCTCGACGTTTAAATAACTAGGAGGAGATATTGGCACACGTAAACAAAGGCATCATCCTGCCCATCTACATAGAAGATGAGATGAAGAATTCCTATATCGATTACGCGATGAGCGTTATAGTCGGCAGGGCGCTGCCTGATGTAAGGGACGGCCTCAAGCCGGTCCACAGGAGAATACTCTACGGCATGAAGGAGCGCGGCTGGGTCCATGAGCGACCGTATGTAAAATCGGCCAAGATAGTCGGAGAGGTAATAGGTAACTATCATCCTCACGGGGACGCGGCGGTCTACGATAGCCTTGTCAGGATGGTACAGGATTTTTCGCTGCGCTATCCGCTTATTGACGGCCAGGGCAACTTCGGTTCAATAGACGGAGATCCGCCTGCGGCATACCGTTACACGGAAGCACGCCTTGCCATGGTCGCAGCCGAGATGCTGCGCGACATAGACAAGGGCACGGTCGGCTTCAGCCCGACTTTTGACGGTTCCATGGTAGAGCCGGTAGTTCTGCCATCGGCGCTACCGAGCCTTCTCGTTAACGGTTCAAGCGGTATAGCGGTCGGGATGGCGACCAATATCCCGCCTCATAACCTCTCTGAAGTCGTGGACGCCTTGATTTGTATGATAGATGAGCCCGGGGTAGAATTAGGCGAACTTATGAAGATAGTAAAGGGGCCGGATTTCCCGCAGGGTGCCCTTATATTCGGCAAGCAGGGGATAAAGGACGCCTACACCACGGGAAGGGGTTCTATAAAGATCAGGGCCAAGGTGGATATCGAAGAGGCTTCGGGAAACAAAGAACGCATAATAGTAAGAGAGCTGCCGTACCAGGTTAACAAGGCACAGTTGCTTGAGACCATAGCGAACCTCGTGCGCAACAAAAAAGTGGAAGGCATAAGCGATCTCCGGGATGAGTCCGACCGGGACGGAACAAGGGTCATGATCGAGCTAAAACGCGATGCCAACAGCCAGGTCATCCTGAATCAGCTCTTCAAGCATACACAGCTTGAGACATCATTCGGGATAATAATGCTTGCGCTTGTAAAGAACAGGCCGCAGGTGCTTGGCTTAAAAGAAATCCTTTACCATTATATTGAGCATCGAAAGGAAGTAATAACCCTCAGGACGAAGTATGAACTCGCAAAGGCCGAGGCAAGAGCTCACATACTCGAGGGGCTTCGCATAGCGCTGGAGAACCTCAACAAGGTCATAAAAACCATACGTGCATCGAAGACCGTGGACATAGCGCGTGAGGAACTGATGAAGCAGTTCAAGCTCTCAAGGGAACAGGCGCAGGCGATACTTGACATGAGGCTTCACCAGCTAACAGGGCTTGAAATAGAAAAGATAGAAAAGGAATATCTGGAGCTTATAAAGCAAATAGCGATGCTTAAAACCATACTTGAAACCCCGAAGAAACTCATGAACATTATAAAAGAAGACCTTCTTTACGTAAAGGATAAATACGGGGACGCAAGGCGCACAAAAATAATGGCCCGCGCAGTGGAAGTTGACATTGAAGACCTTATAAAAGAGGAAGACGCGGTCGTAACCATATCGCATCAAGGCTACATCAAGCGCCTACCTGCCACGACGTACCGTTCACAGCACAGGGGAGGAAGAGGAATAACGGGGGTGGTCACGAAAGAGGAGGATTTCATCGAGGACATATTCATAACCTCGACGCATAACTATATGCTCTTCTTCAGCAACCTAGGCAGGGTCTACTGGCAGAAGGTCTACGAAATACCGGAAGCCAGCAGGCAGAGCAAGGGCAAGGCGATAGTTAACCTCATAAACCTCTCAAGCAGGGATGAGAGGATAAATGCAGCGATATCCGTACAGGGTTTCGACAAGGAGGATTCATTCCTGCTGATGGCCACTAAACTGGGGGTCATAAAGAAAACGCATCTTGCCGATTACGGGAACCCGCGCAAGGGCGGGATAAGGGCCATAAATCTCGACGAGGGAGACAGCCTCATAGGGGTAAAAATGACCGATGGCAAGGAAGAGATTATCATAGGCACACGCAACGGCATTGCCATACACTTCAAGGAAGAGGAAGTAAGACCAATAGGCAGAACCGGCAAGGGCGTGAGGGGTATAAGGATAGGCAAGGATGACGAGGTGGTCGGCATGGAGGTTATCCGCGGCAAGGAGACGTTCCTCACGGCCACGGAACTCGGCTACGGCAAACGCACAAGTGCCGACAAGTACAGGATGCAGGCACGCGGCGGCAAGGGCGTGATAAATATAAAGGCCGGCCCACGAAACGGCTTTGTTATCGGGATAAAAAGGGTAAGCGATAATGATGACATAGTTCTCATGACGGCCAAGGGCATAGTTATACGCCAGCCGGTCAAGGATATATCATCAATAGGCAGAAACACTCTCGGCGTGCGCCTTATAAGGCTTGAGCCGCAAGACAAGCTTGTATCTATTTCCAGGTTAAACCCGGAAGACCCGGGCAAGGAAGAAAACAGCTAAACTACAGGATGTGTCATGGAGAAATTCAGGATCCTGAGCCACACCGCTGATATAGGCATAGTCGCATACGGCCGGACTTTAGGGGCAGTGTTCACGAATGCTGCCCTCGGCATGTTCAACATTATGACCGACATCAAGAAGGTAAAACCTACCACGAGTATACGTATTTCCGTCAAAGCGTCAAATTCCGAAGAACTTTTTGTAAGATGGCTCAATGAACTGCTCTACTATTACAGCAGGAAGCAGATCGTTTTTTCCATGTTTGAAATAAAGAGTATTGATGAGAGAAAACTCACAGCTGTTGTATACGGCGAGAAACTGAAGAAGAGTTCAATCGTTATAAGGCGCGAGATAAAAGCGGCGACCTATCACCAGCTCAAGCTAAAGCGGATGGTGCTTCCCGACAACAGCATAGAGCTGCAGGCAGAGGTTATATTTGATGTCTGATAAATGGACACCGACACTCGAGCAGATAGATGAGTGTCGCTGGCGCATCCCGCGTACCGGGGACATGAGGGTCCCTGGCGTAATATATTCAAGCAGCAAGATGCTTGAGCATATACGGATGGACAAGACACCCCTCCAGGTTGCAAACGTAGCACATCTGCCGGGGATAGTTGAGCGTTCGATGGCAATGCCCGACATACACTGGGGATACGGCTTTGCCATAGGCGGTGTCGCGGCAACAGACGCCCAGGCCGGCGGCGTTATATCACCCGGCGGGGTTGGGTATGATATAAACTGCGGTGTGAGACTTCTCCGGACCAACCTTAAAAGAAATGATATAAAAGATAAGCTAAGAGAGCTAATAGGAGCTCTTTATCATAACATCCCAAGCGGTGTGGGTTCCACGGGAAGGATACATCTTAGCAGGCAGGATGTTAAAAAAGTACTTGAAAAAGGGGCCCGCTGGGCGGTAGAACAGGGATATGGGGCAAGAGAAGACCTCATCCACACAGAAGAAGAAGGGTGCCTCGCCGAGGCGGATGCAGTGTGTGTCAGCCAAAGGGCTGTTGCCCGGGGATTTGAACAGCTTGGCACGCTCGGGGCCGGGAACCACTTTCTGGAAATACAGGAAGTGGAAAATATATATAATGAGGATGCGGCACGGGAACTGGGATTGGAAGTCGGGCAGATAACCCTCATGATACACACCGGTTCGCGCGGATTAGGTTTCCAGGTGTGTGATGATTCCCTTCGCGTTATGCAGCAGGCTATCAGGAAATATAAGATAGATATTCCTGACAGACAGCTTGCCTGTGCGCCTATTGGGTCGGAAGAAGGGCAGAGTTATTTTGGGGCAATGTGCGCTGCGGCAAACTACGCCTGGGCCAACAGGCAGTGCATAATGCACTGGAGTCGTCAGACGTTTGAAAAAATACTGGGGATGGGGCCAAGAGACCTCGGCATGAACCTTGTCTACGACGTAGCCCACAACATCGCCAAGATGGAAGAGCACACTGTAGAGGGAAGAAAGAAAAAACTCTGCGTTCACAGAAAAGGCGCCACCCGTGCGTTCGCGCCGGGACACGGGGCGCTTCCCGAAGACTACAGGAAGCTCGGGCAGCCCGTTATAATCCCTGGCACCATGGGCACGAATTCATATGTTCTTTTGGGAACAAAGAAAGCCATGGAAGAAACATGGGGAAGCACCTGTCACGGGAGCGGCAGGGTGATGAGCCGTACAGAGGCCACGAAGCGCATGCGGGGGCAGGATTTAAAGGACGAATTAGAGAAGAAGAACATAATTGTGCAGGCAAAGAGCTTCAAGACACTGGCAGAAGAGGCTCCGGGTGCATACAAGGATGTAAACGCCGTGGTGGGTGTGTGCGAGAGGGCGGGAATATCCACAAAAGTCGCGCGCATGAGACCGCTCGGGGTTATTAAAGGATAAGGTGGGGAGTGTATGATTGATATAAAACTCATACGGGAAAATCCGGATATTGTAAAAGAAGCGCTCAAAAAAAGGGGCGCTAAACTTTCTCTTGATAAATTCCGCGCTCTTGACGAGAAAAAACGAGCTGTTATCGCCGAAGCCGATGTGTTAAAAAGCGAGAGAAATAAAGTCTCTGATGAAATAGGAAAACTCAAAAAAGAAAAAAAGGATGCCAAGGAGCTTATAGCAAAGATGAAGGACACCTCCAATAAGATAAAAGCGCTTGATGATAAAATAAGAGGTTTTGACGAGAAGATAAAAGAATTATCGCTTGACGTGCCTAACATCCCGGATGATGATGTGCCCTTGGGCAAAAGCGCCCAGGATAACAAAGTGGTTCGCACATGGGGTGACAAAAAAGAATTTGAGTTTAAACCAAAACCGCACTGGGATGTGGGCGAAGAGCTGGGAATACTTGATTTCAAGCTGGCGGCGAAAATCGCGGGTTCGAGTTTCCCGTTCTACAGGGGCCTGGGAGCACAACTTGAAATGGCGCTTATAAACTTCATGCTCGATCACGCCAGAAAAAATTCATATACACAGGTAGTGCCACCCTTCATGGTGAACACAGCATCCATGACAGCTACCGGACAGCTGCCGAAGTTCGAGGAAGAGCTTTACAAGGCGCGGGACGATGATTATTATTTTATCCCGACAGCGGAAGTTCCATTAACAAACATACACCGAGACGAAATACTCAATGAGGAAGAACTTCCGAAATATTACGCCGCGTATACACCGTGCTTTAGGAGGGAAGCAGGCTCTTACGGCAAGGACACAAGGGGACTTATAAGAAATCACCAGTTCAATAAGATAGAGCTGGTGAAGTTTGTCGCGCCTGATAAATCAAATGAAGAACTTGAAAAACTTCTCTTAAACGCGGAGAATATCCTGCAGGAACTGGGTCTTGCATACAGGGTTCTTCTCCTGTGTACGGGAGATCTTGGGTTTGCCGCGGCAAAGACATATGATCTTGAGGTGTGGATGCCCGGGGAGAACAGGTTCCTTGAGATATCATCCTGCGGGAACTTTACGGATTTCCAGGCAAGAAGGGCTAATATAAAATATCGAAATAAGGACAAGAAGACAAATTTTGTCCATACCTTAAACGGTTCCGCACTTGCTGTTGGAAGGACAGTTGCGGCAATAATTGAAAATTACCAGAACAAGGACGGAAGTATAACGATGCCCGAAGCACTGCGTCCTTATATGAATGATATTAATATAATTAAATAAGTTGAGGGGCAGCAAATGGCACAACTGGCAATAAAGGACTGGGAACTGAACATAAAGATAAGGGCGGAATTTGTCAGGCACTGGATTGACGTTCAGCGCGTTGATATCTCAACCACACGCGGCGTGGCGCATGTAAAGGGCAAGCTTTTATTCAAGGGCGGGAAAGTTGACACGAAGTCCGAGCTTGCCGTAGCGAAGCAGTTAAAGAGTACAGAGCGCGGCGTACGCTCCATTCTGGGACTGCGGGATATCAAGTTCAAGTTCGACGGATGGGAAAAGTCTGGCGGGAACTGGAAGAAACTGCACGGCAAACAAGCAGGAGGCGATTGATAATAAATACGGAGGAGTGGCTGAGTGGTTGAAAGCGGCGGTCTTGAAAACCGTTAGGCCTTCACGGGTCTCAGGGGTTCGAATCCTCTCTCCTCCGCCAATGTAACCAATTCGAACCTTTGTGACCGTCATCTAAAAGCGCAAGGGTTTGTATTTTTGAATGGGCTACAATGGTGCAGTAATATCCCCTCCACACTGTTTAAGGGGTTATTTTTTTCACTTGACAAAAAGGCATAGCTATGTTAACCTGATATTGGTAGGTTAACAATTGTTAATCTTCGTCTTAATAATTAACGAGGATTATATGAAAAACAAAAATTTTTTAAGTGTTGCCGAATTAGCCAAAATAATGGGCATTAGCAGAATCTCTGTTTTTAAGAAAACACGTAGTAGCTAAGAAATAACAGGGTCAGGGGTTAAGTTAACCAATCTGTGTCAATCTTGTGAAATCTCGTGGACAACGGTTTTAATCTTTTATTGTTGTCGTGTAAATCCGTGCTCATCCGTGGTTAATATATGTTTAAGTTAACATCTCCAAGGGAGGGAAATTGTATGAGTATTTCTCGTGAAACCAAAACACAGAGCAATTCGCGGAACATGGTGATTTTCTTGTTGTCTGCCTGTCTGGCAGTAATCCTGGCGGGGTGCGCCACACCGGCGTATATTAACACTAAGGCTACTTCCCAGGTGATAACCGAGGAGGCAATTGTAAACCGCATGGGGTGGAACAACTGGGGATTTTACAGCGATAACAACTTGCCTGCAGTTGCTAAACCCGCAGAAGCGATTAATGTCCGGGTCTATAGGGACGCTGAAAAATCCCTGGCTGACTATAAGACCTTTGGTTTTGACTACACCGATAAGACCAATCCCCTCTTGGAAAAAGAACTTTTCCGGCAGTTGGAAAAAATTCTGGAATCGTACGGGCTGACCCGCGTCAAAGAAAATCCGGAGATCCTGATCAGCATGAACTTCTTTATCGGCAAGAAGGAGCAGTATACCCCGCCGACCACAGTTACCAGCACGGAACTGAAATCTGTATGGAACACCGGGATGATCGGATGGAATATGATGGGATATTCAAGTGAGGTGCCGGTTACCACCTCGACCACCACCCCGGGACATACCGACATCAGCTATTACAGCAATATCCGGCTAAATTTCCTGGACTACGCCAATTTGATGGCTCCTGAAAGACCGGAAGTCCCGCCGTTTATCTGGCTGGCCGAAGCTGAGCATAAAGGAATTGATCCGGATATCCGCGGGGTATCAGTGGTTATGTTCGACGGATTGATGAAAGTAATTGCGGATAAATCCTCCAAGGGCGCGACATATTTTACCTGCCATTTTGTTTACGGCAGGCTGGGGCTTGGGTTTGACGGGGCGGACTTGCGTATTGTCCGTTATGTGGAACCTGGTTCGGTGGCGGCCAAACACGGCATAAAACAGGGAGATATGATTTTAAGAATCAACGGCAAGAGTGCCAAGGCACTCGGTGCCGTGATATACCCTCCGTCTAATTCCAATAATCCCTATTTACTGGATGTCTTGGGCAGCCGGGGCGACTCGGAAGTGGAACTGGTAATCCGGTCGGCTGAAACAAGAAAAGATATCACACTCAGGATGAGGCCTCGTTTTGAAGATAAATACCTGTATGTAGATGCATACGGCAGCCTTCTTCAGAAAACCAAGTAGGAAAAAAATAGGGTCCCGCCCAGAAAGCGTTGGCGGGCGCAGCCAGTAACCAGGGTCCAGAAAAAACTTTAAAAACGATCGTAAAAAATTAGCGGCAGAGTAAAATTTATTTAAGTTTTGGAAGAAAAAGGGTTGCCTATGTTAACCTAATGTCAACAAGTTAATAATTGTTAATCTATATTTTAATAATTAACGAGGATTTATATGAAAAACAAAGAATTTTTAAGCATTGCCGAATTGGCCAAAATAATGGGTATTAGCAGAATTTCTGTTTTTAAGAAGGTAAAGAGCGGAGAAATACCATCTATAAAAATTGGCCGGAGTTATGCTATTGACAGAGAAGATATCCCTGCTTTAAGCGGAAAGACATCCAAAAAGAAAGCTTTGGTTATTGAGGAAGCTGTGAAAAAGACAGTGCGGGAATACGGCGAAGTGCTCAGGCGATTAGGGCAGGAATAAATGAAAATAATTACGGTATCCGATGTGGAATTAATAGCGCATAAACTGGCACAGGAAGCGCTAAGCTTTAATGAACCGATTCCGGGTTTTGACACCCGTTTTCCTAATGTTTTGGAAAGTTGTCTATTGACCCCGTTTCAGACTTTCGGACGGAAATCGCTTTATAAAGGACTTTTGGGCAAAGCATCTATTCTTTTTTATCTCATGATTAAGAAGAGGCCTTTTAAGAATGGAAACAAGCGTATCGCGGTGACAGCCCTGCTGAGCTTTCTTTATTTCAATGACAGGTGGCTTAAAGCGAACATCGAAGAGTTATATAGTTTTGCCATGTGGATAGCCGAAAGCCCATCCGGAAGCAAAGAAGGAACATTATTAGCCATTGAATCGTTTTTAAGACAATATGTAATAGCTAAAAAATAAAATATAGGTTAAAATATAATGAAACATTAGGGAGTGATGTTTATGGAAATTAAATCAAGGCAGGCCTTCATGGCAATCTTAAAGGGGAGCATTTTTCCTGTTGTGCTCGGGGCAGCTGTGTTTGTAATGTTTAAGCTTTCGCGTGCCCGATACGGGATGGGTAAGGACGCATACACGGACAAGATCTTCTCCGCGTTTCTGGTTTTGTTTATTACATACTGGGTATACAGGATAGCGGTGGTCCTGTTCGGATGGTATGCGGTGAATGTCGCCGCAAAGACAAAGACCGAGCTTGATGACAAGTTCGTTCCCCTTTTCCAGCGGATGACGGTCACAATAATCTGGGCTATCGGCCTTATAATGCTGCTGAGCAGGTTCGGGGTGAACATTAACGCACTGGTAGCCACACTCGGGGTCGGCTCGCTGGCTATTGCGCTCGCTGCGCAGGACACAATAGCAAATATAATATCGGGCTTTTTGCTAATGATTGACAGGCCTTTTTCTATAGGCGATGATATTAAACTCCCCTCAGGCGAGAGGGTCCGCGTGATTGAAATAGGAGTGAGGCGTTCCAAGTTTGTCTTAGAAGACGAAGCGATTGTCATAGTGCCAAACCTGGAGCTGAGCAAAAGCAAAATTATAAATTACACCTATAAAGGGGC
The DNA here is from genome assembly GCA_043821115.1 of bacterium. Lineage (GTDB taxonomy): Bacteria > CAYTYR01 > UBA6262 > DAOVJB01 > DAOVJB01 > JBDRDD01. The sequence goes on from JBDRDD010000005.1 coordinate 39,025, forward strand.
GAAGAAATAGCATGAGAGATTATTACGCACGGTATAAAAAAGCATATTCATGGCTCATCAAGGAAGAAGGCTGGGTGAAATCATTGCAGGGAGTAAGAGAGAGCCAGTTTGCCTTAGGCAATGGTTTTCTCGGAAGCCGGGGAATTCTTGAGGAAATGCCGCATAACGTGAAACCCGGCACCTATATCGCAGGTGTTTATGACAAGATAGGTTCCCAGGTCTCGGAACTCGCGAACCTGCCTAACCCGTTTAATTTCAAGATCTCAATTGACGGGGAGCGTGTGGGAGTGGAGACGATGGATGCTCTCGAGCACAGGCGTATATTAAACATGCGCCACGGTGTGCTTGTTAGAAACAGCACATTGCAGGACAGCAGGAGACGCCGCTACGATTACCAGAGCCTGCGTTTTGTTTGCATGAACAATAAGAACATCGGGGTTATGCAGGTAGTTTTCACGCCTCTGGACGAAGGGGTGACAGCGTTTGTGGAAACAGCTGCCGATACCTCCGTTTTTAATGCCGGGACCGTCATTGAGGGGAAAAAGAAACATTTCAGGGCAAGAGAAGTATCCCATAAGAAATCGCAGGAGTATCTTGCAGTGGAAACTCTCGAAAAATTACACACGGTCATTTTTCGCGGAGCGTTTTATTATGAGACAGGGGGCCGCAGGGCGGTTTCCAGGGACACTCTGCTGCAGTTAAAGCTGCGCAAGGGGCAGACAGTCGTGTTCACCAAGATTTTTTGCGTGGATGTTGCAACAGGGGATGATGGTGTAGATGAAATAAAGCGCATGTCGGAGAAAACTTTTAAGAAAGCCTTAAATAGCAGCTTTGGACAGCTGATCAAACTCCATGTCCGGGAGTGGGAGAAGCTCTGGGATATGGCCGAGGTTACCATCTGGGGGGATCCGGAGGTTGAAAAGAACTTCCGCTTTAATATTTACCACATGTTAATATGCGCTTCGTCCAATAATGGCAATTCAAGCATCGGCGCCCGCGCGTTAAGCGGGGAGGGATACCACGGGCATATTTTCTGGGATGCTGAGATTTTCATGCTTCCGTTTTATCTATATACGCTTCCGGAAGTTGCCCGCAATATGCTGCTGTACCGCTACAGGCGCCTGGATGCGGCGCGGGATATAGCCAAAAAATCGGGCTACAAGGGAGCAATGTTCCCCTGGGAGTCAGCATGCCGCGGGTATGATGAGACACCGGAGCTGGCAAAGGATCTGGACGGGGAGATAATCAAGATCCATACAGGAAACGAAGAACACCACATAACCGCCGATGTCGCCTATGCATGCTACCATTATTACAACGCGACACATGATGAGGCGTTTCTCAGGGATTGCGGCTACGAGATACTTTTTGAAACAGCGCGCTTCTGGGCAAGCAGGGTTGAATACAACAGGAAAAAGAAGAAATACGAGATTAAGCATGTTATAGGGCCCGATGAATTTCACACAGATGTTAATAATAACGCGTATACCAACATGATGGCAAAGTGGAATCTACTGACAGCTTATAAGCTGTTCTGCGTACTAAAAAAATCAAACAAACAGCTTCTGAAAAAAATAATGGGCGCAACAGGTATGAAATCCACAGAGCCTACCCAGTGGAAGAATATAGCTTCCAGTATCCTCTTCAGCGTGACAAAAGAAAAGATAATAGAACAATTTGACGGGTATTTTAAGAAAAGGCAGGTGCGAATCAGCAACTGGGACGAGCGCTCAATACCGCTGCCCCCGAAGAATATTACGCCGAGGGATTACCAGAAAACCCAGCTCGTGAAGCAGGGTGATGTGATTATGCTTCTGTACTTGCTTGGAGATGTCTTCAGGATGATGACAAAGAAAAAGAACTACGATTACTATATAACACGAACCCTTCACAAATCCTCCCTGAGCCTTTCTGTTTACGGTCTTATTGCTGCGGAGGTTGGAGACCGTTCCCGTGCCTACAGGTACTTCAGCGCTGCGCTTCATACGGATATAAGCAATACGAATAATAATACCGAGGAAGGCATACACGCGGCATGTATAGGGGGGACGTGGCAGCTTCTTATAAACGGTTTTGCCGGAATACGCATACAGCAGGAAATGTTATCGATCGAGCCGAGACTCCCCAGGATGTGGAGAAAGGTGCTGTTCTCGCTCAAGTGGCGCAAGAACCTTTTGCGCCTTGAGGTGACAAATGATGAAGTCAGGATAACAGTTATTCCTCTTAACCGTACGGGTAAGCTCGCGGTTAATGTTTTTGGTATCACACATGAACTCTCGGCCAACAAGTTATACACATTTAAACGCAAGGTAAAGGCAACAGCCACATCGGCGTATTACCTTTAATTTCAGTAAAAGACAAGGAGACAGAGTATGCCCAAAGGAAAAGCGCTACGCATATCACATTTGCACTGGGGATTTCCGCCTATAATAGGAGGCGTTGAGACGCATCTTACAATACTTCTTCCGATGCTAAGTTCGATGGGGCATAAGGTTAACCTGCTTACAGGGGCTTTCCCCGGAGAGAAGGATTTTTCGCTCTATAGCGGGGTTGGCATACGGCGCCATCCGGTGATGGATTTGAACTGGCTCAGCAGGCGCGGGGTGAACGGACTCGAGGAAGAGGTGACCGGTGTTTTCAAGAAGTTCATTGATGAAACAAAACCCGATTGCCTGCATGTTCACAATATGCACTACTTCAGCAAGGTGCATGCGGAAATGCTGCAGAAGCTTGCAAAAAAGTATGGTATCGCGCTTATTCTCACGGCCCATAATGTGTGGGATGACAACCTGTTTCTCGACCTTGCAAAGCAGATCGGGTGGGCACACATTATCGCAGTCAGCCACTTCATAAAACAGGAAATCGTAGGAATAGGCTACAACCACAAAAAGATTACGGTAATCCACCATGGCATTGACCAGGATGTATTCACTCCAAATGTGGACGCACGGCCTGTTTTCAGGAAGTACCCGATATTGAAAGGGAAGAAGGTAATATTTCATCCAGCGCGGATGGGTCTTGCGAAGGGATGCGATGTAAGCATCAAGGCGCTGCGTATAATCAAGGAGAAATTCCCGGAAGTGGTGCTTGTTCTTGCCGGAACCAAGAATATTATAGACTGGATCGATTCACAGCAGAAAGACATTGCTTATATGATGAGACTCATAGAGTCGCTTGGCCTAAAGAACGACGTACTTGTTGATTCCTTCAGCCTGGAAGAAATGCCCGGGCTTTACGCGGCATCTATGATATGCATGTATCCTTCTACCGCATCAGAACCGTTCGGGCTCACGATGCTTGAATCACTTGCTTCAGCGCGCCCGATGATAGTTACTAAAACAGGGGGCATGCCGGAAATCATAAAGGACGGGGTCAATGGTTTTGTTATCCCCGTGAAGGATTTTGGGGCTCTTGCCTCCAAACTAATGCAGATTTTGGAAAGTGACGATTTGAGGAAACGCCTTGGGGAAACAGGACGCCAGATGGTAGAGCAGAAGTACTCAAAGCAGGCACTTGCCGAGAATACGCTTAACCTGTACCGGAAGTTTGTTTGAGATTGTTTTAATCAAGGGGACAAAAATGGACAAGAAAAAAATAATGGTAGTTGACGATGAAAAACACATTGTTAAGCTCATCAGCAACAGGCTCATCGCCAATGATTACGAGGTAACCCCTGCCTATAACGGGGAGCAGGCACTTGAGAAGTTGCTCCAGGAGAAGCCCGACCTTATTATCCTTGATATTATGATGCCAATAATGGACGGGTACAGCTTCATAAAAGAGGCCAGGGCGAGGGGCATTTTGGGCGATATCCCGATAATCGTGCTGTCGGGTAAGGAAAAGATGACAAACCTTATGGAATCCGAGGGGATAAGCGCTTTTATTGTGAAACCCTGTACGGCAGACGACCTTTTGTCAAAAATAAAGGAGCATTTGGTAGAAAAAGACAGTTAAAAAGAAATGTTCTTATAATTTTTGGTTAATTTCAAAAGATCCTGTATTTTTTACAGGGTTTTTTATCAGTACATCATTTTCAAATATTTCCCTTGCATTTTATCCCCTTTTTTGATATAAATAATTACTTATCTAAAAAAATCTTTACATTTCTATTTCATATATATATAATTATTCAGTTAGAACTACATTTTTTGTAATAATATTCAGCCCAAGTGGAGAGGTACCCAAGTGGCTGAAGGGGCGGGTTTGCTAAACCTGTAGTGGGTTAACTGCCCAGCGAGAGTTCGAATCTCTCCCTCTCCGCCACAATTCGGCACATTAAAAACAAGGAGGACAGAAGCAATATGAGCGGTTCAAACGCAAGACATCATCGTTGCAGGGTCGTGGGCTACTGCCTGTACGGCTCAGCGAAGTGCCCCTCTATAAAGAGGGCGTACCCGCCGGGAAGTCACGGCAAGGGTTTGCGCAGGAAGCAGTCCGATTACGGGAAACAGCTCCTGGAGAAGCAGAAACTAAGGGATACCTACGGAATGAAGGAAAGCCAGTTCCTGAGATTCTTCAAGGACGCATCAGGAAAGAAGGGTGTCACAACCGGTGACGCTCTTTTAATTCTTCTTGAGAGCAGGCTTGACAATCTCGTGTATCGGCTTGGTTTCGGGAAGAATATCTTCGACGCAAGACAGCTTGTCGGTCACGGGCATATTCTTGTAGACGGCAAAAGATTGAATATTCCCTCATGTATTGTCAAGGCGAACAACAAGATAGCGCTTAGTGAAAAGGCAAAGAAATTCACAAGGGTGCAGGATGCCGTGGAGTTCAACAGGAAAGTAAAGGTTCTGCCTTACGTTTCACTTGATGATGACAGGATGTCCGGTTCTTTTTCGGGAATAAACAATGTCGGTGACATCCCGAACAAGATCGAAGTGTCGCAGGTCGTAGAGCTCTACTCGAAGTAAAAGATTCCTTTAGAACAAATGGGGGATCAAGTGAAGAAATATATTTTGCTCATGTTCATGTTGGTTATCATGCTCCATGGGGCGGCTTTTGCCCAGGAAATGGAGGGTGAGGACCATTTCCGAATGGAGGGCACTTTCGGTGCTACTTCCATTGACGGAGTGGTCTGGTATAACATGAGCTTTTTTCCCGAGCTTACTTTCGGGAAGCTGGGCATAGGCCTATATATACGCGTCCTTTACAACGACGAGGGCGGGATAAGGGATGAGGACTGGGACCACTGGACGGACTGGGCACAGATACTCTATTATGTCAGGTGGGCTCATAAAGGAGAACCCCTTTATATACGCCTCGGTGCTCTGAGTGATTCATCTCTGGGCCACGGCGTGATAGTCGGACACTACAACAACCAGCTAGACATAAACAACCGCAAGATAGGGCTTGTCTTTGATGTAAATATCAATGACGGAGCATGGGGTGTCGAGACCATGACAAACGATGTGTTGCGCGCCAGGGTAATGGGGGCCAGGGGGTATTTCAGGCCGCTTAACTCACTGCCCTATTTCTTCAGCCGTTTCGGCATAGGTGCGACATACGCGACGGATATTGATCCGGACGAAGACCCGGATACGAAGAATGACGGCGCTGCCGTTTTCGGCGCGGATGTCGAGTTGCCTCTGGTGACAATGGATTCCTTCAGCGCGCTCGCCTATGATGATGTTGCAAAACTAAGACCGGAGGATGATACGCTCAGGAAGCAGTTTGAGGAGGACAAAACAGACTGGGGCAATGCGGGGGGGCTTATGGGAAGGCTCCTTATGTTCAACTGGAGAGTTGAGAAGAGGTTCTTCAAGCGCAACTTCGCCGTGCCTTACTTTGACTCGTTCTACGAGGTTGAACGCTCAACCAAGCTAGCTACGCTGGCCGCCAATACAGAAGACCTTGACGGATGGTACGGGGAGCTCTCCTACGGGATAATGGGAATGTACGTAATGTGTGCCTACGAGGATTACAAGGGACGCAACCCGCGCATGAGAGGCGAAGCAAGAGTCAGAGGGGTCATCCCCAGGATAAACCTGGTGATGGTGTACGACAAGAAAGAGATAGAGAACTTTCCCAAGGAACTCGGGGAATTAGATAGGAACTCGATTCTGTTAACGGAGATAGGCTACCAGATGGCGCCTAATTTCGAGACAGTTATAACTTACCGCCAGGCATTCGATAAGTACGGAAACATGACGAAAACCTCGTCGCTGCACACTAGGTTCGTTTTCTAGGAAAAATCTTATTTATCGACGATAAAACGGTTCTTTTTCCTCTTGACAACCCTCTCAAAAGTGGTATTCTTAGAATGGGAAGCTATCGCATGATAAGATATACTAAATCCCAAAAAGGCTTTACTTTAATAGAGATTTTGCTTGCTACCGCCATACTAGGCTATGTCATTCTGGCGGTTATGGGGCTTTTCAACTACGTGACGGTCTCTACCAAAGCAAGCGAATTCTCCACACTTGCCACCAATTATGCCCGCCAGAAGATGGAAGACATCAAGAACAGAGATTTCGACACGATACCGGAAGGAACATGGACACAGGAGCAGGCCACGCTCGGGCAGGAAGGCAGGCTCGTGTTTACCCGTGCGGTCACGGTTTCCTATATGGAGGTGTCCGCGGGAGTGTTGATCACTTCAATGATAGCTACTGACCTAAAGCAGGTCGGGGTCAGCGTAACATGGAACGAGAGCGGAGAGAACAAAGAAATAGTTCTGACCAGTTTGGTCTCAAGACATTTGTAAGCAGTGCTTGGAATGGGGGTCCAGGAATAAGAGGTGATACATATGATATCTCTTACGGGGCGGAATTCTGAAAAAGGACAGATGATGGTTTTAAGCATTGTATTGATGTCAGTATTGTTAGTGGTGGGAGCCGCATTAGTCTTTATATCCGCGCATGATAAAAAGCAATTAGTCAGAAGCAGCCAGAAGACGAAGGCATTCTATGTAGCTGATGCAGGAGTGGAATACGCGGTCTATCGGTTGCTAAGCTCTGCAAATACATTCACGGTTGTAAGCACCGTGCTCCCTGCTGCCGAGGGAACATTTGATGTGACGGTAGGTACAACCGCCATTGCCAATAGATACCAGATTAGTTCTACGGGATATTACCCTGATAGCTTTAGTACAAAAGCAAGCAGCAGTATCTCTGCCAAAGTGGTGAGAGACCCCGCTGCTCCAGTTTTTGACTATGCCTACTTTATTAATAACTGGGGATGGTACTGGGGCCGGGATATTACCTCTAACGGTGATGTTCGTTCAAACGGGAGGTTTGATTTTAGGCAGGGACCGAGAGTTAACGGGCATATTTACGCAGGCCTTGAAATAGAAGATGGGGGAACTCCTATCAGGGGAACAGGGGGACAGGCTGATCATCAACATGAATATCAGGATAAGGTGGAAATGCCCAACCTGCAGGACCTGTCATATTACCAGACTAAAGCTATAGGCGAAGGAGGTTCGATAGTTATCAATGGTGTCACTCTTATTGATGCGGTATACGGGGATGATGAAGGAGAAACAGGCAATATTGTTCTTATAGGGACATCATCCGATCCGATCGAACTCAGCGGTACAGTGGTGATCACGGGAGATCTGGTTATAAAAGGTAAGATAAGCGGACAAGGCACTATTTATGCCGGACGCAATGTCTATGTTGCCGATAATATTGATTACAAAAATGCGCCTTCTTCTCCCAGGCCGGCAAGTGAAAATCCTGTGGTTGCTGACGCATGGGTACAGGCGCACAAAAATGATGATCTGCTCTGCATAGCGGCAAAAGAAAATATCATAATGGGAAATTATACCGATACGTCTGGAAGTGAACAATGGTACGCGCAGTACTGGCTATTTGGCATGGGCAGCGAAGATGTAGGTCAGGACGGTATTCCTGATACGGGGGATATAGGAGAAGGAGACGGCGTTTTTGTTCCTTTATATGAGGATGTTGACGGAGACGGCGTTTTTGATGATAATTACAACTGGAGCGACATTGAGACCCAAACGGCTATAACAGACTTTACCAACGTACCTGTAGGGGTAAATAACTTCGGAGACCTTTCCAGCCTTACCATTAACAAAATAGAAGGGGTCTATTACACCAATCATGCTTTTACCGGGCGTACAGGCAATGCAATGAAATTTAACGGGTCAATAGTCTCTAAAGACGAGGCTATTATCTACAGGAATAACATCACTTTTAATTATGATGAACGCACACACAGCAGATATAACGCAGATCCTAACAGATTTGTGGATCTTGGATTACCCTCAGTGGAAAGAGTAGAAGTGGTTGAATGGAGTGAAGTGGACTAAAGGGGTTTTTTATGAGAAGCCGCAGAGGACCATTTTTAATATTGTGTATTACGGCATTCGTATTTCTGGCTATATTTTCAAGCCACTCTTACGCGTTAAGACAGATTCCGGAGGATTACGAAGGCATCGTAAAAGAAGGCATCAAAAAGGAAAACCTGGAAAAAAGAAAGATTGTCGAGGAGCAAAAAAGAAAACAAAAACCAGAGCAGAAGCAAACAACAACAAATGTCAATAACAGAAATTCAGTGAAAGCATCAGGAACTTCAACACAGAAAGACCCTGTGGACGATAATTTCCATGCCGCTGCTATGGTGGTAATCGTAGTGGTGATAATAGGCGGGTGCGTTATTTTTATCAAGAAAGTGAAGTCTTAAATAGGGGATTCTTATGAATCATCTTATGTTTAGGGATAAAAGAGGATTTGGAATATTGCTTCCCGTAGCGACCATGGTCATACTGATAGTGCTGGGACTTGCCCTTACATTTCTGATTTCTCACGAAAGACAGAAACAAGTAAAGAGTGACAAATCCAATCTTGCCCTCTACCTGGCGGATGCCGGGGTCGAAAGAGTGCTTTACGAATTCAAACTCTCAACAGGTCCATACACATTCGCAGGGACAGAGACATTCCTTCCAGACAATGCTGATCCGGACGGAAGCTTTATTGTCTCAATATCCAGCTCAGCCGGTGTTCCCGGTAAATGGGATATAGCGGCTACCGGCTACGTCCCGGACAGCACTTCCCCGAATATCTCACGACGAATTCAGGTCAAATGCGAAAAACTAATCAATCCTATCACTGTCACAAGCGCTCTTGCCGCCGGTGGTGACGTTAGGGTTGGAGGAAGCGCGGAGGTTGACGGGAGCCCGCTTGCCGGGGTTGTGGTCCCCGCAGGATCGACTGCGACAACACAGGGAGGCGGACAGATAATTGGCAGCCCTCCCACGGCTACGGCACCGTTTCCGTCTTTTGAGGAAATATTCGGTATAACGGAACAGGAGATGGAAAATATTGCCAGTACCAAATATAACCTCCCGGCAAACAATGCTGCCGCAACAGGAATTACATGGTGCAACGGAGATTTTATGGTGACAACAAGCGGGTGGACCGGTTCGGGTGTTCTTGTCGTAAAAGGAGATTTTAAGATGACAGGAGGGCTTTTCACCGGCATCATCTACGTTGAGGGTTCTTTTATGATGTCCGGAAACGCGAATGTATCAGGCGGGATATTCAGCCAGAACACCGCCGATATAGAACTGACGACCGGGAACTCTGAACTTCAGTACGACTCCACCGCGGTTGATAATGCCGGGGATTTATATCCATACAAGGTGATTTCTTGGGAGGAGATATACGAGTAATTTTATTCTGGGCGTGATGAGAGGGCACGATGTTAAGATTGCTTAACAACAAAAAAGGTGTCGGAGCCCTTCTTATAATCGTGGCCATAATGGTGGTGTGCGGAGTTCTTGGAATGACACTAGTGTTCCTTGCTACAAACGAAAGCAGGGCGCGTGTCAGGAGCAGGGATACCAACATAGCATTGTATGCCGCTGATGCCGGCATAGAGATGGCTATATATAAATTCAACCAGTCAACCGGCCCTTACGTGTTTGGGGGAACGGAAAACTTTCTGCCTGACGCGATATATCCGGACGGGAGTTTCATAATATTATATTCGAGTTCCCCTGCGAACCCGGGGAGATGGGTAATAGAGGCCACGGGTTACAGCCCGAATGCCACCAATCCCAGGACGCAGAGAACGATAGAAGCTGTATATGAGGATCAGACAGGTTCCATAACCGTGACAAGTGCGGTTGCCTGCGGTGGCGGGGTGGACGTTCAGGGAAGTGCGAGTGTTGACGGAGGGAGTCTTTCCGGGCTAACAGTGCCTCCCGGTGACAGTGTTACTGTCCAAGGGAGCGCCAGCGTAACAGGAACGCCTCCGGTTAGCAGCGGGACATTCCCCACGTTTGAGGAGATATTCGGTGTAACCTCTGCCAAAATGCAGAGCATGGCCACCACAACATATATATCACCAGCCAACAATTCCGCTGTCAGCGGCATAACATGGTGCACGGGGGATTTTCAGATTACGCAGAACGGTTGGAGCGGTTCGGGCATACTCATAGTGAATGGGGATCTCAAAATTACAGGGGGAACATTCAGCGGTGTGATATACGTCTTCGATGAGCTGGAGGTTGCCGGGAACACGAACATACAGGGAGCTATATTCTGTGAAGAGATAGATAAGATAAAAGGATCAGCATCCATTACATTTAACTCCGCGGTTGAGCAGACAAGCGAAGAACTCTATCCGGCGGTACTGGTTTCATGGCGGGAGCTTTTATAGGACTCTTTTGACTGAGTGGTGATACTGGTGAGAGAACCTTTTAAGATACACAAAAAAAGCCTTGGCTTTACCCTGGTAGAAATATGTGTTGCGATAGCAATTCTCGGGTTTGTAATAGCTGCGGGAGCTGTTTTTTTTACCAACATATATTCCCTCTGGCTTGATAATTCCGACCAGATAGAAGTTCAGCAGAACGCGCGTATTGCCATGGATGAGATGAGCAAGTATATACGCCAGGCGTCATCGCCCACTATTACACTGTCGGATATGACAGACTCGGTACTTATAAGCCGCTATGACGCTACAGAACCCCTGGAGAGCCTTATACGATTTCACCTGCTGGACTGGACCACCATACAGTTCTTTCAGATGGACGGGAAGCTCTACAGGCGAAGGGACAACCCTGACGGAAGTACGATGGAGACTGAGATCACGGACAACCTTTCCCAGCTTTATTTTATAAAAGAAAACCCTCAGGGCATGGCCGATGATTACTGTATATATGTTGCCACTTTTACCCTGCAGAGGGATGAGCAGGCGGTAAGCCTGCAAGGATATATACATCTTAAGAACCCCTGATACGCAAGGGGAGGTATAATAACTGAAGTCTAAAAAACTTTGTTATATCAAAGTTTTTTTACTATTTACACATTGTTATCCGTGTTATACACAGACTTATTCACAATATGAACAGGGAGGGGAGATGTCAAAAGGTTTATTCATAACCCTGGAAGGCTCTGACGGAGGTGGCAAGAGCACGCAGGCTGCCGGATTGTGTCTATACCTGCGCAGGAAGGGGTATAAGATCGTACATACCCGGGAGCCGGGAGGCACATGCGTATCAGAGAAGCTAAGAGCCATTCTTCTTGATCCCAAAAACAGGATAGAGCCCGAGAGCGAGATACTTCTGTACGAGGCGATAAGGGCGCAGCATGTGAGGGAGCTCTTAACCCCCGCTCTTGATAAGGGGTATATTGTGGTCTGCGAGCGGTTCTCCGACGCGACCCTTGCCTACCAGGGCTACGGGCGCGGGCATGATAAGGCCACGATAAAAAAAATTGACCGTTTTGCAACAAAAGGGCTTACTCCTGACTTGACATTTCTTCTTGATATAGATCCGGGTATTGGAATGAGACGCCTTGTGCGGGGCGCCAAGAAAAAAGACAGGATAGAGAAGGAAGCACTGTCTTTTCACAGGAGGGTGAGGCAGGGATACCTTGATATTGCCCGCAAAAACCCGAAGAGATTTTTTGTCATAAACGCGCTTGGGGCAGAAGATGAGATACACGAGCAGATTTGCGCCCATGCGCAGAAGGTTATAACCAGAAGAAAGATAAAGCCCGGAAGAAAATAGGCAGGATATAAAAAAATGTTTGATGAAATTGTAGGGCAATTTGACGCGGTGAATATACTGCGCAAATCAATAAAAAGCGGACGTCGGGCGTCAAGCTATATATTTGCTGGAGCGGACGGTGTGGGTAAAAAACTCGCAGCCCTTGCTTTTTCTGCTGCGCTAAACTGCACCGGGGCAAAGGACGCAAACGCTTGTGGGAAGTGTTCTTCCTGCAGGAAGCTCTCGGGGGGCAATCATCCCGACATACATGTTATATCCCCGGAGAAAAAAGCCGTTTCCATAGCACAGATTCGAATGGTGCAGCACGATGCGAATCTCCGACCCCTGGAAGGGGCTGTTAAAACATACATAATCGAAGACGCCCACATGATGACGACAGAGGCGATGAACTGCTTGTTAAAGATACTCGAGGAACCGCCGTCTTCTGTTGTCTTCATACTGCTTACGTCAAACCCCGCGGGGCTTTTGCCGACCATAACATCGCGCTGCCAGAGTGTGAGGTTTTCTGCGTTAAAAAGGGAACAGATAAGGGATTTTCTCGTAAAGGGCGGGTTTTCTTCGGATGACGAGGCGTCTCTTATCTCTTGTTTTTCAAACGGCAGTATAAGCATGGCTCTTGCGTGGAGGAAAAGGGACCTTGCCGGGCAGCGTCAGAATATGGTAGAGTTAATCAGGGCCTCATACGCAAGGGACACAGGCGCATTGTTTGCTGGTGCAGAGATGCTTTCATCTGAGAAGCAAAGCGTGGAACTGTTTCTCGATATTCTCGCGAGTCTCTACAGGGACATGATACTGATCAGTCTGGGGGAAGAAGAAAAAAAAGACGATGTTTTTGTAAACCGCGATATCATAGGAGATCTCAAACTGTGTGCGAAGAGTGACACGGTAGAAGGGTTGCGTGAGAAGGTCGCGGCAATACTCGAAACGCGAGCACTAATCCAGAAAAATGTCAACGCGCGTCTCGCGCTTGAGGCGATGTTTCTCAAGCTGACAAAGATAGGGTGTAACATATAAACAAGGGAGAAAACCTATGCCGGAAGTTGTTGGGATAACCGTAAGGAAGATGAAGGAACTCATGTATTTCAAACCGCAGGGTATAGACCTGGGGATAGGGGATCTCTGCCTGGTGGAGACCGAGAACGACCTTGAACTCGGAACCGTGGCGGAGGAAACAAAGATAGTAAACGAGATACAGGCAGACATAAAGAAGGTGTCAAGAAAACTTACCTCCGATGACATGCGCCAGCTCAAGGAGAACAGTCAAAAGGAGATGGATGCATACAAGGTGTGCCTGCGCAAAATAGAGGACAAGGAACTGGACATGAAGTTGGTGAGCGTTTCATACACGTTCAACTGCAACAAGCTCTTCATCTATTACACCGCTCCGGAGAGGGTTGATTTCCGCGAGCTGGTGAAGGACCTGGCGTATCTTCTCAAGACCCGCATAGAGATGTGCCAGATAGGGGTCAGGGATGAGGCGAAGATATGCGGGGGGTTCGGTCTCTGCGGCAGGTCGCTGTGCTGCGTCAGTTTTTTGAAGGAATTCAAACCCGTTACAATAGAGATGGCAAAGGAGCAGGAACTGTCCCTTAGTTCATCCAAGATATCCGGCCTCTGCGGCAGGCTGATGTGCTGCCTGGGTTATGAACACGCGGGATACTGCGAGATGAGAAAAGGCCTGCCCCACATTGAGGACAAGGTGAATATAAAAGAGGGCAACGGAAAAGTCGTTTCAGTAAACGTTCTTAAAAGGGAAGTTTTCATACTGATGGAGGAAGGCGGCCTCCAGAAGTGTGCGGCGGAGGATATTATAAAAATTCACGAGTCAAAGTATAAGAGGAAAAAACAAAAATCCCAGAACAACCAGAAGGATCACCGTTAACTATGAAAAAAAAGTTCTATGTTACGACAGCTATCGTTTACGCTAATGCCAACCCGCATATAGGATATGCAAACGAAGTGATAGCGGCTGATGCCATCGCACGCTATAAGCGACTCTCTGGTTTTGACACGTTCTTCCTGACCGGTTCGGATGAGCACAGCACAAATGTCTACGATAAGGCCACCGAACAGGGCAAGGACCCGCAGGCCTACTGCGACGAAATGGCAGGTGTCTACAAAGATGTTTGGAAGAAATTAGACATATCCAATGACGATTATATCAGGACTTCCGAGAAACGGCACGTGGATGTGGTGCAGGAGATGCTCCGGCGCATGCACAAGAAGGGGGATATATACAAGGGGAACTACGAGGGATGGTACTGCACCTCATGTGAGGCTTTCTATGTGGAAGGTGATCTTGCCGATGGGAAATGCCCGGTCCACAAGATAAACCCCGAATGGTTAAAGGAAGAGAACTACTTCTTCAGGCTTTCCGAATACGGAGATAAACTTCTTGATATAATAAACAAGAATCCGGATTTCATTAAACCGGACATAAGGCGAAACGAGATAGTAAACATAATAAAAAGCGGGCTAAGAGACATAAGCATCTCACGCGCAGGTTCCTCGTGGGGCATACCGTGCCCGTTTGATGAGCAACATGTTGTCTACGTCTGGGTGGACGCGCTCATAAACTACGTGAGCGGGGCGGGATTGCTCTGGAATGAGAAAAGGTTCAAAAAATACTGGCCGGCTGACATTCACATAATCGGAAAAGACATAACGCGTTTTCACTGCATAATATGGCCGTCCATGCTCATGTCCGCGGGCATTGCGATTCCCGGCGCTATATTCGGTCACGGGTTTTTGAAGATTCAGGGTGAGAAGATATCCAAGACAAGGGGCAACATAGTTGACCCTGTTGCGCTTGTTGATAAATTCGGTCCGGACGGAGTAAGGTACTACCTCCTGCGCCACCTGCCTTTTGACAGTGACGGCGATTTCTCAATGCAGTCCATGGTGAGTCGTTTTAACAGCGATCTTGCCAACGATCTCGGCAACCTGTTTCACAGGACGCTTTCAATGTGCGAAAAGTACTTCGACGGGAAAATACCACCTCCGGGTACTGAGGAGGCGAAGGACATAGCTCTTCGCTCAAAGGTTGAAGAAGCTCTTAAAAAACTCGATGCTTCCATGAAGGCCCTTAAGTTCAACAACGCTTTGTCAAGCATATGGGAACTCGTTGACGGGGCAAACAAGTACATTGATGAGACCGCTCCCTGGAAGCTTGCAAAGAGCGACAGGCAGAGACTTGCAACCGTGATGCAGAACCTCGCTCAGGTCCTGAGGATAGTCTCTATACTTCTGGGGCCTTTTATGCCTCGCGGTGCAGCGAACATGTGGGAGCAGGTAGGATGCAAAGGGAAGCTGGAGGATATGAGAATAGAGGACGCTTCCTGGAAAGAGAACAAAAAGGAAACTCTGGTAGGAAAAGGGGAAGTACTTTTCCCCAGGATAGAGGAGTAGCTCATATGGATGTGTTCAGGAAGAGCAAGTTGATCCCTTTTTGCATAATTATCGCGGTGGGAGCTATTTATCTTACATCCTTCCTTTCTCTTCCCAAGGTCACAATCGCGGTTGACGGCAGGATGATAGAGCTCCGCACGTCCAAGAAATATGCCAAGGACATACTCTCCAAGGCCAGGATTGCTACGGGCCCCCTGGATATAATAAAAGAACACCTGCAGGACCGCGGTGACACGGAAAAAAGCATAAGGATAACTCGTGTTGAGCAGAAGAAACTCAGCCAAACAGAGCCCATTCCCTTTACCGTAATATCGCGCTCGCTCATGACTCGAAACCTCCGGCCGGTGGAACTTATTAAAGGATACGAAGGCACCAGGGACAAAGAATTCCTCGTGACTTATCATGACCAAAAGGAGTACGAACGCGAGCTGCTTACGCAAAAACAAAAGAAGAACATTATATTCAAGATCGCTGTAAAGAACAAGGATGGCAGTACCGAGAAAGGCTACGATTTATCTAAAGCAAAGAAGATGTACGTGACCGCAACCGCCTATTATCCCGGAGACCCGATGTGCAAACCCTATGACGGTTTCACAACGGCCATAGGTATGAAGTTAGAAAGGGGTCTCGTGGCTGTTGACCCTAAAGTCATCCCCCTTCGCTCGCGCCTTTATATCCCCAAGTACGGTTATGCCTATGCGGCCGATACCGGGGGAATGATAAAAGGGAAAAGAATAGATGTTTGTGTGGCTGATTCCGACGCTGCGTACAGGTTCGGACGTCAGAGCCTCCTGGTTTACATCCTCGAATAAAAAAGCCCTTAAAATCTCCTGTAATTATAATATCACGGGGTATTGCCAAATCAAATTTTGGTGCTATACTTGTAGTAGGAGGGTCCCGTCCGAAAGGGTAAGTAGCGCCTTAAAACCCGTGGAACAAAAAGTATTCCTCCAATGTCTAAAAGACAAAATGTTTTAGTGCGAGAGAATATTCAGGGGGCCCGGTAGGGGGCATCATTTATGAAAAGAAAAATTATACTTACTATCATTCTTGTTATTGATCTGGCTATCATCGCGGAAGCCAGCTGGTTCATATGGAACAGGCTGAGCGAGGGACCTCGAAAGGGAGTCGAGATTGCCAGCGTCAACTCAGGCGGCGAGATAAAAACAGCCAGCAAGCCCGTCCTTAAACCGGAAGCCACAGCCGAAAAACCGAAGCTTATAGCAAAAAGGCCCAGGCCTTCTGCTGCCGATAAAGAACAAGAAGCGCCCAAGACTGTTGCCGAGCCTTCCGTGAAAAAACTCAGCGGTGAAACGGCCACAGCGGCGAAGAAACCCGAAAAGAAAGTGGTTGTTGCTAAAAAAGAAACACAGCCGGCCGAAGTTGAAAAGATAATGCACGCACGCGGCAATGTCATATACGGGTTTGAGGCATCCCTTGACGGTTGGGAGATACCTGAGTGGGCGCGTGAGAAGAGAGACCACGTTGCGGATAATGTTTCCCTTTCAAGGGACTATGCAAAGGAAGGGCAGTATTCGCTCAAGATAGATGCAGACTTCCCCGGAGGGGGAAGGTGGACGGCTGCCATTGTTGAGATAATGGAATATTTTGACTGGAGCGATTACAGCAAGATAACCGTTGACATATACATCCCCGAAGGGGCTACTGATAAGTTAAGGGGAGAGATCGTGATGACCGTAGGCGAAGACTGGGCCTGGACCGAGATGGTAAGGACCCTGAAACTTAACAGCGGTCAGTGGACAACGGTAGAAGCTAACCTCAAACCGGGAATGAGCAAGGACTGGAGAGTGGGAACCATGGATGATAAGTTCAGGTCCGACGTAAGAAAACTTGCTGTAAGGGTAACATCAGACAACTATCCGGTCTACAAGGGACCGATTTATATTGACAATATAAAGGTAATTAAGTAGAATAAACCACAGGGTTCTAAATGACATTTACTTTGCTCATGCAGGGCTTGCGTGTGGTTTATTTATTTCAAGGGAGGGCATAAATCGATGTTCGGGTTTCTGTCTGAAAGACATGAAATAGTATACAACATAATGCTTATCATTGTATGTACAATCATTGCATTCCTGGTTAACTGGATAAGGTCCATATACAAGAGCCTCGAGCAAAAAGGTATAAGTGTTGACAGCAAGGAAGTAACCGGAATAATAAAACAGCTCGACGCAAAGACAGAAAACATCCAGTCAACGGTTAATGAACTGAGCAAACAGGCAAAAGAACTCAACAAGAAATACGGCGATTGCGCGACCCACGTTGTGAGCGTTGAAAAAGCACTTGACAACGAGCGCAAGAAGATAGCCGCTGTTGAGCAAAGCATTGATGAGAAAATAAAGAACATACCCGCGCCGTCTGGCTCAGGGGAAGCAATAAACAAAAGGGCCATCTCGGATACAAAGGCGCTCAAGGATAGGCTCGAAGGTGTGCTTGACAAGTTCAAGGTGCATGACGATCAGCTCGTAAACCTGCAGAAGATAGTCTCCAAGAGCAGGGATGACATAGACAGCCTCAAGTCAACTGACGGAAAAGCGCCGGGCGAGGAGCTTGAAAAGGTTTACGAAACGATAAGCGAGGACAAAAACCTTATAGCGAATCTTAACGAACGTGCCGATGACATGCAGGGAAGGATAACCGAGCAGTCGGAGCAAATAGAGATACTGCAGAGAATATTCGAGGATATCGATGCCGACCTTGTCGAGATAGACAAGTACTTCAAGTCCCTGCCAAAAGATAAAAAGGGTTGATATTTATAAAAAATTGAGCTTTTGACCAAGCATTATACTCCATAAAAACCCAGAAGTGACAATGTAAACCCCGCCTTTACGGCGGGTATTTTTTTATATAAATATTTTTGATTTTTTTCTTGCAAAAAAAAATAGAAAAGTGCTATAATTACTTTAACTAAATATTTAATTTAGAATTATATATATAACAGCATCATATGAAAAGGAAGGTGATTGGTAAAAGTCAAATATTAATAACCTGCGAACATATTCTTAGGGGCACATGCATGATTAGGTAATGTTTTGTTTTTTGGATCTGGAGCACGAAGTGTAGATTCAGTCAGTAAGAAGCAAGGCCCTCTTGAGAGGGCCATGGCAAAACAAGAGGGGATAAATCTTAGGGGCAAGGAGAAACAAAAGTATGCAAGGGTATGAACTTAAAGGCAAACAATCCAAGAAGTGGATTTATGCATTATTAGCTGTAGCATTTATAACAGGGGTCTGGCTCCTTACAGATAGGGGTGCAGGCCCCTCTTTATGTACAGGGGAGGATTCCTCTATCGGTAATGGCGGCGAGGTACTCGAAATTCCCCGGGAGGTAGTAAGCCTCCAGGATGCTTTCGCCAGAGTATCCGACACCGTCAAGCCGGCGGTGGTGAACATAAGTACCGTGCAGATAGTCAGGCAGGAATTCGCACCGCATGAATTTTTCTTCGGCGACCCGTTTGAGGATTTCTTCGATGATTTTTTCGGTACACCGCGAGGACAGAAACCCGAACAGGAAAAACAGTACAGTGAACGCAAGCTGGAAGGCACGGGCTCCGGCGTCATAATAGACCCCTCCGGGTATATACTCACGAACCATCACGTTATCGCACAGGCGAACCAGATCAAGGTAACCCTTTCCGGCAAGGAAGACCAAAAATATGACGGGAGGGTGATAGGCAAAGACGCCAGGACGGATTTAGCCGTAATAAAGATAGACTCCGGAGAGCCTTTCCCGGCAGTGCCTCTGGGGGATTCGGACAAGGTGAGGGTTGGGGAATGGGTTATAGCAATAGGCAGCCCGTTCGGTCTCCAGCAAACGGTAACTTCGGGGATAATAAGTGCGAAGAGGCAATCTATTCCTATCGAAGGGCAGCGTTTCGAAGACATGCTCCAGACAGATGCCGCCATAAACAGGGGCAACAGCGGCGGCCCGCTTGTCAATCTCAGGGGAGAAGTCATAGGCATCAACTCCGCTATATACGCGCCCACCGGAGTTTTCTCCGGGATAGGTTTTGCCATACCCATAAACAAAGCCAAGGCAATACTTGATGACCTGATACACAAGGGCAAGGTCGTGCGCGGCTGGCTCGGCATAGAGATACAGAATGTTGACAAGGCTATATCAAAGCAGTTTGGCTTAAAGGTTGATGAAGGCGTGCTCGTAAATAATGTCATGAAAGACTCCCCCGCGGAAAAGGGCGGGTTAAAGCGCGCTGATGTGATTACAATGTTTGACGGTAAAAGCGTCACGGATGTTTCGTCTCTTCAACAAATAGTAGCGAGGACCTCCCCGAATACGACAGTAAAGGTCACGGTTGTAAGGGAAAGGCAGAAACACATGCTCACTGTCATCACAGGTGAAATGCCCTCAGCCGCAGGCGAGGAGAAACCCGAAGGGGACCAGAAGCAAGAGCAGAAGAAAACCGAAGAGTGGCTCGGCATGAAAGTTGAGCCGCTCACAGATATTGCCAGAAAAGCCCTGGGGCTTGGCACAGAGGAAAAAGGGGTTCTTGTTAGCGAGGTCAAGCCGGGCTCAAAAGCCCAAGAGGCGGGACTGGAGAGAGGTGACTGCATCAAGGGGATAAACAACAGTAAGATCGAGAACCTGGAGGATTTCAAGAAAACCACCAATAAAGCTGATATAAAAGACGGCATAGTGCTTGAT
>JBDRDD010000006.1:0-7271 GCA_043821115.1 bacterium
GCCGGTGTATTCGGCTCATACGGGTGGGGCGGCGGTGCGACTGCGCAGATAACAAAGCTCCTGAAAGAGAACGGCATAAACACCATGGCCGATGAGCTCAAAGTCCAGTATGTTCCAAATGAAGAGGAAATAAAACGCTCCTATGAGTGGGGCAGGCAATTATCCAAGAGTATCGCATAATAGATACTTGACTTAAATGGAGCTTTTTGATATACTCTAAACTGATTTACAAAAAGGGATAAATAAACCGACGGAGACAAAGCAGATGAAACTACAGGACCTGATAGAGAAGTGCAGCGGGTTGCCGATAGACGAGGTGAGAACACTTAAAGATGATTCATACGAAGTTGTGTTTTTGACTCAGCACACGCAAGAGTGGTCAGATGTGCTGGGCAGTATGCTCGGAACCCCGATAAAACCCAAGGGTGTTTCTCCAAACCAGTTGCATGATGAAATGACTAAAGATCACGGCGGTGTATTCACTAACCAGACCCTTTTCATGAAGGATGTGGAAGATGCCGTGATAATAGCCATGTACTGGCCGTGGCAGGATGACATACACACAACGCTAAACGTGGTGTGGATGAAAAAGTAAATTTTATAGACGCCTTAAACGGGCAAAATTTTCTTGACAAAATTATTCTGTTGGTGTAAATTAAAATGAAAAGTAGTAAATAAGGCAATGTTTCAAGCCGCAAGTAACAGGCTCTCGCGTTTTTTTTGTACCTGCCGTTATTTACTATCACAATATTGAAAAAAAGGAGGATAGTGAGTAATGGCACGCGGAAAAGTAAAATGGTTTAACAACCAAAAAGGTTACGGCTTTATTTCTCTTGAGAACGGCGGCGATGTGTTCGTGCATCACACAGCGATACAGGGAGACGGCTACAAGACGCTTGAAGAGGGACAGGAAGTTGAATTCGATATCACAGAGGGTCCAAAGGGAGACCAGGCCCAGAACGTGGTAAAGATATAATACTAAACATATCAGGCCCGGGTAATCCCGGGCCTTCTTTTAAGTCCTTTTGTTGACAGGTGTAACTGGTTTCTGATATAATCCTTCTTGCACACAAAAAGAGTGCGGGGAGGATTTTTGCTTTTAAGGAAAAAGGTGTAATATGAAACTTGCAAGGTTTCTTTATAAGAAAAAGCCCGAATGGGGCATTATTGAAGGAGACAGCGTAATAATTCTTAAGGGGAAGCCTTATTCCGGGATAAAACGCTCCTCCATGAGGATCCCTCTGGGTGCAGTTCGCCTGCTCGTTCCGGCTGAGCCTTCGAAGATAGTGCTTGTCGGGCTCAACTACCGAGACCACGCTGCCGAACTGGGCATGAAGATACCGAAGGAACCTGTTATATTCATGAAGCCAACGACTTCTCTTGTCGCAAACGGGGAAAATATCATATATCCAAAGGGCGTGAGCAGGGTGGACTACGAGGCTGAACTCGCTCTTGTTATAAAAAAGAAGGGCAGAAACATTCCCGCCAACGAAGCCGCGGGGTACATACTGGGCTACACATGCTTAAATGACGTTACCGCGAGGCTTATCCAGAGAAGGGACGTGCAGTGGACCAGGGCAAAGTCATATGACACGTTCTGCCCGCTGGGCCCGCATTTGGAAACTAGTATAAACACGAAGAATCTCAGGGTACGTTGCAAGGTAAATGGAAAGATCAAACAGGATTGCACAACATCCGGCTTTATATTCGATCCTTTTAAACTCGTTTCTTTTATATCAAATGTCATGACGCTTCATCCTGGTGATATAATATCTACCGGGACACCTTCCGGAGTGGGACCTGTGAAGGTGGGTGAGCGGGTAAGTGTACATATCGAGGGCATAGGCAGGCTCACAAACAAAGTAGTTGGGGGGAGATAATGGCCCAAGTCAACAGGTATGATGAAAAGTTCATGAGGCTGGCCATAGAGGCTGCAAAAAAGGGCATTAAGACAGGACAGACGCCTTTTGGCTCATGTATCGTTAAAGGGGGCAAGGTTATAAGCATTGCCCATAACAGGGTTTGGGGAAAGATCGATATAACGGCCCACGCGGAAGTAGAGGCGATACGAAAGGCATGCGCGAGTCTAAAAAGCGTTGACCTTTCAGGATGTACTGTCTATTCCACCTGCGAGCCCTGCCCCATGTGCTTTAGCGCCTGTCACTGGGCGAATGCTGAAAGGATAGTATACGGGGCCGCCATACGTGATGCTAAGAAGGCGGGATTCAACGAGATGAGTGTGTCTAACAGGGCCTTGGGGCGCAGCGCAAAGAGCGGTGTTCGCATAACAGGGGGGATACTCCGGGGGCAATGCATGGAGCTTTTCAGGATATGGTCGGCAAGAAAAGACAAAAAGACCTACTGAAAAGCATCACTTCGGGGCGTTTTTATATGTTTATAAAAATAAGTGCTTGACAAATATAATAATATAGCATAATATTTGTGCATAAGGAGCGAGGTATAAGAAAAACCAGGTATCTGTTTGTCTCCGCCATAAAAAGATTATATTTTTTTATGGAAAACTAAAATAGGAGGTGAGGAAAAACATGGGAAAGCTTAATTTAATTGACTGGATTGCAATTATTCTTGTGTTAATAGGTGCTCTTAATTGGGGTCTTGTAGGCATTTTTAATTTTAACCTCGTTTCAGCAATCCTTAAGGACAGGTCAATTCTAGCTACTGTCTTATACGGGCTGATTGGTGTATCCTCCATTTACGTGGCGGTTATACTAAACAAGCTGACAAAAGCGTAATAAAAAAAAGAAAAACAAAAAGAGCGGATGGCCCGGAAAGGGTTTTCCGCTCTTTTTTATTATCTACACCTCTATATCTATCCCGACCGGGCAGTGGTCTGAGCCCTCTACCTCGGCCATTATAAAAGATGAGCCGATGCTTTTTACAAGCTCATCACTTGCGAAGAAATAATCAAGACGCCAGCCGACGTTTCTTGCCCGGGCCCCGGTCTTCATGTCCCACCACGTGTAATTGCCGGGCTCTTTGTTAAACAACCTGAACGTGTCAACAAAGCCGCGCGATAGAAATGTGTCTATCCAGGCTCTCTCTCGGGGGAGGAACCCCGAGACCTTCGAGTTTTCCCTGGGCCTGGCGAGATCTATTTGGGTGTGGGCCGTATTTACATCACCGCATATAATGATCTTTTTGCCTTTTTTCCTAAGCTCCTCAACATGCCCAAGGAAAGCATTGTAGAAGTCCATTTTATACTCAAGTCTCTCTTCTGATGCCTTGCCGTTAGGAAAATAAACGTTGAAAAGACAGATGCTGCCGTAATCCGTGCGGATTATCCTGCCTTCATCGTCAAATCGTTTTATTCCCAAAGCGTTTGCAATATAATCCGGTTTTTTCTTTGTCCAAAGAGCAACCCCGCTGTATCCTTTCCTGGAAGCGGGGTTAAAGTAAGAGCTGTATCCACTTATGTTTATAAGCTCGAAAGGGAGTTGTTCCTTAAGAGCCTTTATCTCCTGTACGCATACGATATCTGCATTCTGGGAAATGAACCAGTCCAGGAATCCTTTTTTGTACGCGGCGCGAAGACCGTTGAGATTCCAGGACAAAATCCTCACGTTGCCTACCTTTTGGCCTTCCCCTGGTTGACAACGCTGCTCATAGCCTTCTTTATCTCTTCGGGGTCTCCCAGGTAGTAGTGCTTTACGGGTTTTAGATCATCACCCAGCTCATAGACAAGTGGCACGCCCGTAGGTATGTTAAGCTTGACTATCTCTTCTTCGGAGACGTCGTCGAGGTATTTTACAAGAGCCCTGAGGCTGTTACCGTGTGCTGAGATGAGAACGCGTTTGCCGCTTTTTATGGTCGGTGCTATTGTCTCGTGCCAGAAAGGGAGAAAACGTGCTACCGTGTCCTTGAGGCATTCGGTCAGTGGGAGGTCTTTTTCAGCAAGGTCCCTGTAGCGCGGGTCCGTTCCCGGGTAGCGTTCGTCGTTCTTCTTTAAGGCCGGAGGGCTGATGTCGTAGCTTCTCCTCCAGATAAGGACCTGATCATCTCCGTATTTCTTGGCAGTCTCCGACTTGTTCAGGCCTTGGAGTGCGCCGTAGTGGCGTTCGTTGAGCCTCCAGGAATTCACTATGGGAATCCACATGAGGTCCATCTCATCGAGGGTTATCCAGAGTGTTCTCATTGCGCGCTTGAGCACTGAATTAAAGGCTATATCGAAAGTGTATCCTTCCTTTTTCAGGGTCTTTCCAGCCTTGTGCGCTTCCTCGATGCCTTTTTCAGAAAGGTCCACATCGGTCCATCCCGTGAAACGGTTCTCCTTATTCCACAGGCTTTCGCCGTGCCTTAGGAGTACTAATTTTGTTTTTGCCATGGTAAATCCCCCCTCAAGTTTAGTGGTTGATTTCTTGGAAAACTTAGTATATAATATAACCATATTTTCCGATGATTTGCAATAAAAAAAATGAATTAAGAGGTTTATATCATGAAAGTACTGCGCGGTGTGGTCGCTGTAAGTGGTCTGGCCAAAGGCGTTTCGTGCCTTTACACGGAGAAGGTGGAGGAGAATATACCGCATTACGGCATACAAAAAGCCAACGTTGAGGGTGAGCTCATACGCCTCGGGGAGGCGTATGAGAAGGCAGCGCAGTCCCTTGACTCCATATCCGAGGCCGCTAAGGCAATAGGCTCCGGTTCTAACGCCGAAGAGATAATAAATGTTCACCGCATGATATTGGATGACAGGAAGCTCTACGGCAAGGTCCAGGAGTTGATAGGCGAGAGGCTTGTAAACGCGGAGCATGCCGTAAGCGACGCTTTCTCGGAATATATAAACAGGCTGCGCCAGAAGAACATGCATTTCGCCGAGCTATCCCACGATATTACGGACGTGAAGAACAGGATACTCCACTCCTTCAGCGGGACTTCGGGGCATTTCGAGTGCCCGGTGGGGGACAGGCAGCCCGTTGTTGTAGTGTCGAGGAGGCTGACACCGTCAATGGTCTTGGGTATTCCGCCTGAGCACGTGATCGCCTTTGTCACGCAGGAAGGCGGTTTTACAACGCATGCCACCATACTTGCACGCGGGTACGGGGTCCCTGTCATATTCGGGGTTGACGTGGAAGGCAACATTGAATGCGGCGAGAACACCATAGTTGACGCCAAGATGGGCAAGGTCATCGTATCGCCTGACGGGGAAACCGAGGCATATTACGCCAAAAAGATAGAAGAAACGCATAAGAGGAAGCTTACCTGCGCGGTCAGGAAGACAGAGCCCCCACAGACGGTGAAGGGTAAAAGGGTAGAGCTCAAGGTGAACATAAGCACCCCGGAGGAGATGCATCACGTCAAGGACCTAAACTACGACGGGGTCGGACTCTTAAGAACGGAATTCCTTTTCTTGAAGAAAAAAAATCCACCTACTCAGCAGGAGCAGGTAAAAATGTACAGGCATCTTCTTGATGAAGCCGCGGGCAAACCCGTGACTGTAAGACTACTGGACGTGGGAACGGACAAGCTCCCGCCGTACCTGACACTCCCTGAGCAGGAAAACCCGGACCTCGGCATAAGAGGCCCGAGGGCACTTGAATTCTTCTATGACATTTACTTCACCCAGATGAAGGCGATCCTGGAGAGTTCCGTTTACGGGGATATAAGGATACTTTATCCAATGGTGAGCGACATGACTGACATAAAGTCCTTCAGGGAAGTGCTCTCGCACGCCAAGGAGTCGCTTAAGAAGGAAAAGAAGAAATTCAACAACAATATAAAAGAAGGCATAATGATCGAGACTCCTTCGGCCGCTCTTATGGCCGAGGGCCTTCTGGCGGAAGTTGATTTTGCAAATATTGGTTCAAACGATCTTCTTCAGTATGCTCTTGCCGCATCAAGGGGAAACACGTTGGTGGAGAACAGGTATCACATACTGCATCCGTCCCTTGTAAAGCTTATGGAACTCGCGGTAAAGGCGGCTGGAAAGCAGAAAAAAGAAATATGCCTCTGCGGTGAGATCACGAGTTTCGAGGAATTCTACAAGCTGCTTCTAGGGGTGGGTTTAAGGAGCTTCAGCGTGACCGCGTCAAAGCTAGAAGACATAAAATGCCATCTTCTCTATGAAAAAAATCCTCCAAAAACAATTCTTAGTAAATATTACAGGCTCAAAGATAAAAAGGACATGGACAGTTTCTTTAAGAAGTAGCGAGGTATACAGTCTCGTTTTTCTTGGGGACGCTCGCGTTTATATTGAGGGATTTTATTTTTTTTCTTAAGCCCTCGGACTGCTCGGGTTCTCCGTGGACTATAAATACTTTCTTCAATTTTCCCCTGCATTCCTTAACGTAGTTCAAGAGGTCATCCTTGTCTGCATGGGCGCTGAATGAATCCATGACAGCCACTTCGGCCCTTAGCTGGTAGGGCCTTCCGAATATGTTCACCATTTTGTCCCCTTCGACTATCTTCCTGCCCAGTGTGTTTTTCGGCATATAACCTACCACCATTATGGTGTTCTTGGGGTTCTCTATGTTGTTCTTCAGGTGATGAAGTATCCTGCCGTTCTCGCAGGTCCCGGACGCCGATATTATTATCATCGGGCCTGACTTGTCGTTTAAGCGCTTTGACTGCTCGACGTTACGCACGTAATGTATGTTTTTATGGCTGAGCGGGTCGAGGTGCTTTTTGAAAAGTTCCTTTGTCTTGTTGTCGAAATACTGCCAGTTGCGCCTGAAAACTCCTGTTATGTTGACGGCCAGCGGACTGTCCACGTAGACGGGAAGGTCCTTCAGCTTGTTCTGCCTGAAGAGCTGGGAGAGGAAGTACAGTATCTCCTGAGCACGCTCGAGGGCGAAGGAGGGGATAATAATCTTCCCGCCGCGGCGCACGGTTCTCTTTATAACAGCCTGCATCTGCCTGTCGGCCATTTCTATGTGGTCATGGGATCTTGTGCCGTAGGTGCTCTCTATTATGAGGTAGTCTATATCCTTGGGTGTTTCGGGGTCTCTCAGGTAAGGCAGATTCGGCCGCCCAAGATCAACGGCATATGCTATACGGGTCGTCCCACGGCGCGTTCTGATATCAAGAGTCGGTACGGATGAGCCCAGGATGTGGCCTGCATCGAAAAAAGACAGGTCTATATCTTCCAGTATCTCTTTGTGCTCGTGGTATGAGAGGGGGGGAGAGGTAGAGCAGGGCTCTCTCGGCATCCGAGATAGTGTAAAGCGGCTGCCTCATAGGCAATCCGCGCCTCTTGTTTATCTTGTTGATATATTTTATATCCTCTTCCTGTATGTGCCCGCTGTCTGGCAGCA
>JBDRDD010000007.1:0-45000 GCA_043821115.1 bacterium
TTCCTTAAGCTGGATTATGCTTATTATACTGATGAATTGGGAAGCTTTGCCGGAACCGATCCTGAAAGCAACCACATGATTACTATAGCTATGCGTTTCTAAGTTATTAAGTGTTTGTATGGTAAAGGTTTAATAGGGGTCAATTGAAGAGAGTTTTATAACTTTTTGAAGGATTGACCCCTTATATCATAACGGGAAAAATATGAAAAAACTTCTATTACTATTTTTTGGGGGAGTATTTTTTTTAAATTGTGCAACAGTACTTTTTGCCGCTCCTCCTAATCCGCTTGTATATGATACGGGACCGCTTCCGCTGGGTCTTCAGGATCAGCTTAAGGGACCTCGTAAGCCAGTTCCTCAGGCATATTATTCCAGGCGTGAATCAGTTGCACGCATAGAATATTCCACTACCGGGATTACAGCCACTACAGGTACAGCTGAGGTCGTTGTCCTTCTGATAGAATTTACAGATGTAACACATGGTTCCTCATACACCTCTTCATATTTTAACAACCTTCTTTTTTCTACTACCGATTCTGAGAGCATGTACAGTTACTACCAGGAAGTGTCATATAACCAGCTTGATATTGATGACGGGGACGGGAATCCCGCTACTAATAACAGCAGTAATCCCACATCCTGGCTTACAAGCGCTCACAGTATGAGCTACTACGGTGAAGACAGTACATTTGGCATAGATGATGCAACAGGAAATATTTACGAGCTTGCTCAGGAGGCTGTTCAGCTTGCTGACAGTTCAGTTGATTTTTCGGATTATGACACCAATGGAGACGGTACAGTTGACCATGTAATAATCGTTCATGCCGGTCCTGCGCAGGAGAGCGGTGGAGGGGCTTACAGCACTGATGCTATATGGTCCCACAGGTGGGATATAGGAGCGGGCAGTACGAATGGTTATCTAACGGGTGACGGTGTTTATGTCAAGGGATACACGATGCAGGCCGAGTCATCCCCTATGGGCATATTCGCACATGAATTCGGTCATGATCTGGGTCTGCCTGATCTGTACAATACAAGTTCAGGCGCAAGTGGTGTTGGATACTGGAGCCTTATGGATGCCGGGTCCTGGGGTGGCAGCCCGGCCGGGAGTTCGCCTTCCCATCCTTCGGCATGGGGCAAGATATATCTTGCATGGTGCAGCCCGGAGGTGTTAAACACGACAGAAGCTGATATTACCGTTTATCCGGTTGAGACCACACAGAATAACGGGAATAAAAGCATATACAAAATACCTATTGCCGCTGCAGATGACCCTACCCAGGAGTATTATCTTCTGAGTTACAGATTGAAGACAGGTTTTGACTCTTCGCTTCCAGGCGAGGGGCTACTGGTCTGGCATATAGATGATTCTGTCGGGAGCATTACACAGAATGACGTTAATAATGATAATAATCACAGAAGGGTTGACCTTGAGGGGCCCAGCAAGACTGTCCAAAGTGATATAGGAAGCGCTTTTGGTGATGGGGAGCTCTTTAGTTATCCTAAGAATACCGCATATAACGGTACGGACAGCAGTATTACTGTCATCGACATAAGCGGTGTTGGTGGGGCTTCCATAACCGCTTCGATAACCGCTGTAGAATTCGTTGAACCTTTTGCGTTTACGAAAGTGATCAGTTATCCCAATCCGAGTTATGACGGTAATACAACAATATCTTTTACTATTACAGTTCCTGCGACAACAAGAAGTCTATCCATTTATACGCTATCCGGGGATCTGGTTAAAAATGTCGGTAAAAACGATATAATCAGTACAAGCACATCTGATAATAGAGTTGTTTACAGCTATAGCTGGGACGGGAAAAACAATGACGGTAAAGAGGTGTTCTCGGGTATATACCTCTATCTCATAAAAGCCGGCGAACAGAAGAAGACCGGGAAGCTCGCTATTATAAAGTAGCAACAGGATAAATTGATGAAGAAAGTTTCCAAATATCTCATTATGACGCTGCTCTGTGTGGTTCTTGTGCCAGGTATTGTATTGGCATCAGGGGAAGGCACTACAGGGGCACAGTTCTTGAAGATAGGCTCAGGCGCAAGGGCGGTTGGCATGGGCGGGGCCTTTGTCGCACTCAGCGATGATGCCAGCGCTATTTTCTGGAATCCGGGCGGACTGGGAGCTCTCTACGCCAAAGAATTCTCAGCCATGCACATTGAATGGCTTGAGGGTATAAAATATGATAACCTGACTTATGTGCATCCGATCGATGGGTTTGGTACACTGGGTCTTGATGTTAGATATCTCCAGGTCGGGACCATGAAGAAAACCGTGGTCAATGGCGCAGGATATGACGAAACTGGGTCATTCACAGCCTCTGACATTATGGTTGGAGTTGCATATGGCAAGGAGGTTCTGCCATATTTCAATGTCGGGGCAAGCTTGAAGTACATTAAGCAGACAATAGACACTAAAAACGCAAATGCCTTTGCCGCAGATGTGGGGTTGCTTTATGACCTTTTGCATGGGGATGTAGGCCTTAGTATACAGAATATTGGAACTAAGCTGAAATTTGATACAAAAGAAGGATCCCTGCCACTTAATATTAAGTTTGGAATTGCAGGTAGAATGCTGAATAATAGACTTATCATTAGTGTGGAGGGGAACCAGCCTAATGACGGCAATATGAACATTAGAGCTGGTACAGAAGTCTGGATCAAAAAATTCCTGGCTCTTAGGGGAGGATATAAATATACTTTTGACGAGAATTCTGAATTTGGTATCTCTTCTAATTTTACGGCTGGAATAGGAATAGGAAAAACAGACCCGAGTGATTCGGGATACGGTTACCAGATTGATTACGCGATTGTGCCATACGGTGATTTCGGTTATACGCACACCATGTCACTAAGCCTGAAGTTCGGGAGTTTAGGAGTTTCCTACAAAGACAGGGAAAGGTCTAAGATTTCTGAGGCTACCTCAACTGAAGACATGCCCGAGGAAGGTCTGGAGGATGAGCTTGCAATGGGAACGGACAATGAAACCCAAAAACAGGAAGGTGTGATCGGTGTTGCTATTCTGGATCTTTTCAGAGACAAAGCTATCCCGCGTTCAGAAGCACAATTTGTAGAGCGTTACATTCGAGGTGAAGTTGCCAAATCTGAATCACTCTCAATAATAAACAGGTTGAAAGCAAAAAAGATATTAAAGAGGAATAATCTCGAGTTTGGTATAGAACAAGCTAAGAAAGAGACTCTTATAAAAGCAGGAGAAGTGTTAGGGGTTGATAAACTTGTTATTGGACAAATTAATTTCGATGAAGAGGATACTTATACACTGGTAATCTGGGTAATTGATGTGGCAGACAAGAAGATTCAATATAAAGATAAGGAAACATATTCGCTTATCAATATAGAAAGAGCCATCAAGGGATTAATGTCACGAGTAAGGGAAAAGATAACAGAGTAACAACAGTTATTTATTAGATTTGAGGAAGAGCACTCCGGCAAAGGTTAGAAATAAGATATTTACTATCCACGCGGCAACAAGCGGCGTAAGTTTACCGTTACTTCCAAGAGCATGTCCTATATTCATCAGTCCCCAATAAGTAAAACTCACAACGATGGCAATACCAACTCCCAGAGCTTTCTTAGTATGTCCCCCGAAGAGAGCAAACGGGATTCCCAGAATAAGGATTATGAAATTCGCAAACGGAAAAGAAAGTTTCATGTGCAAGTCCACCTTGGCACGGTGTGCCTTAAACCCGTTATCTTCAAGTTTCTTTATGTAGTTTTTAAGTTCCCGGTAGTTCATCTCAGAGGGTTTTCTCTCGCTCTTTGCAAAATCCCCGGGAATTTCCCCCGTGAAGAGTGATTTTTCATAAAATTTCTCCACGCTTATCTCGTTCTTGCCGGTTTTGTCAAATTTGCGTATAACCCCTTCAGAAAACAACCATTGACCGTGTTTCCAAAGGGCTCTTTTTGCATAAAGGGTTGACTTTAGTATGGAGTCCTTGGAAAAGGTATCTATGAAAATCCCATGCATAGAGTTATTTTTTCCGTTAAAGCCGTCAATCCTGTATATCTGCCTGTTTGATCCGTAGAGTGTTATGTTCTCCCGTGTAACCTTTGAATCGGGAGGGCGCAGGTATATGCCTTCCTGCCTGTAACGTTGAGCTTTGCTGGTGGTATAAGGCACTACAGTTTCATTGATTAGTATGAAAAAAAAGCTTATGAACAGTGCGAATATAATCAGAGGAGCCACGATGCGGTATAAATGCATACCACTTGCCTTCATGGCTGTTAGCTCATTATTTTTCACTATCTGCCCCAGTGAGAACAGGACTCCTATAAGGCAGGCGACGGGGGATACCTGAGTGATCCATAAGGGTATCTGGTATACAAAATAACCGCTTGCGGTTAGTATCGGGACTTTGTTTGTAAAGATAACATCCATGAGCTCAAATATATCAGCTACGATGATTATAACGAGCAGTGTGACTATTGCTCCCAGGAAGTATTTCAGAAACTCCTTTAATATGTAACGATCCAGTATTCGCATATATTCGTCTCTCCGTCAGTGTTTAGCGGCTCTTGCCATGAAGAATAAACCTACTGCGACCATGAAAATATTTGGTATCCATGTTGCAATAAGAGGCGCTACCCAGCCTTTTTCCCCTATTGTTATCCCAGCCAAAAGAAGCAGATAGAAAATGAATATTAATATCAAACTCATCCCGAATCCTATTGATTTACTTCCCCGCTGTGTCTTTATGCCAAGGGGGGTGGCTATGAAGGCGAAGGCCAGGCATGCAAATGGTATGACGGTTCTAAGATAGAGCTCAACAAGAAGTGAATTTACGCTTATCTTCTTGCCTTTTAGCCTAGTGATCTCTGCCCTTAATTCTTTCTTGTTCATCTCCCGCAGGCTCTTCTGGTTGATCCTTTTATACGTCTGTTGGGACGAAAAATCCATTGAGATATTGTATGTCTCAAAAGCCACACGGTTGTACTCTGAAGGGTTATTTCGGTCTATGCTGTGTATGGCCCCATCTTTTAGTTCAAGCGTTATACTAGCCTTTTGGGATTTGGATATACCTCTGGAGGCTGTTATTAGTGTATCGTCATCGTTCTTGTAAATAACTACGTTTTCAAGCTCGGATGTCTTCGGGTTGATTCTTTCGATGTATATACGGTGGTCCTGCAGGTCCGTGAAAGTATGCTCCTCGAGTTTTGCCACAGGGTTCTTGTATATGATATTGTAGTATAATTTCTTGAAAGACTGGTTTGACATGGGAACCACGGAATCGTTGAAGAATACCATGAATATGCTTACGACAAGCGCGAAAGATATAGGTATCATCATTATGGCATACGTGTTTATGCCGCTTGCCTTCATGGCTGTTATCTCGTTATCCTGCGAAAGCCGCCCGAAGCCTATTAATGTGGCCATAAGAAGAGCCATTGGCACACTCAGGCTTATAGAGAAAGGCAGGGTGTATAGAAGAAGGCGTACTACCGTGGTAAGGGGCACACCTTTTGTTATTATAAGGTTGGCCAGATCAAATATCCTGTCCATGATAAGTATAAAGGTGAAAATAGCCAGCCCTGCTATAAACGGAGGAAGGAGTTCTTTTATAATATAGTTTCTCAAGATGCGCATTAGGGTCTTCTCCAAATTGGAAAGTCATTATATATAATATAGTATTTTTTAATATTTATCAATACAAAATTGTTGCATAATCCCAGAATCTGGGGTAAAATGTATTAAATAGTATACGAAGGAGTTAAGCTTGCGTACGAAGATTTACCTCTTATTACTAGCCGCACTTCTATGTAGTTTCTGCATGGTCGGTATTGCTCTCGCCGAAGATAACAAAGAACCGTCTCGTTTTTCCCTTATTAATAGAGATAGGACCATAATTTTCGCACAAGATGGCGAAAAAAAGCCTGAGGATTCAAGGTTTTTCACGAAGGACTTTACGCCTTACAGCTTTGATGTCAGGGTCTGGAATAAGGTTTCAAAAGAGAAAGATTTAGAATACAGACCCCCTCCGGTGCCGACCCCTGATGTTTCCGATCTTAAGCTTGGCATGGAACTTCCATATCAGTCTAGTCTTTCTATTTCAGGTCGCAAGGAAATAGCGCTCAAATATGAAACCACAAAATATGACAAGCCTGAAAGTGAACGTACCGAGAGCCCTAAACCTGAAACAGGAACTTTTGATATAGAGCAGAAACTGCAGGCAAGGATAAAGGGTAAAGTCGGCAGGAAGATAACCGTCAACGTGGATTATGACGATACTAAATTTGACAAGAGGGACATCTCGGTAGTATATAAAGGCGATCCCGAGGAAGTTGTCCAGGAGGCGGCGTTCGGAGATATAGACCTTGTCCTTCCCACAACGGAATTTGTGGCATATAACAAGAAACTCTTCGGTGCAAAGCTTGACGCTAAGTATAAGCGCTTAAGGCTTTTGGCTATAGGCAGCAGAACACAGGGAATCTCCGATTCCAAAGAGTTCAAAGGAAGGACCACATTTCAAAAAAAGGATATCTATGACATAAGTTATGTAAAAAGAAAGTATTACAAGCTCTATTTTGACTCTGCACATCTGCCAATATTGAATGCTACGGAGAAGATATATATAGATGACAAGGACAACAGTAATAACCTGGACACTACGCTTCGTACGGTATATGATTATGCCAATACGGTCAATTACACGGGTGATTTTGACACCTTAGACAGAGGAGAAGACTATACTATTGATTATACCAAAGGCATTATTACCTTTAACAGTCCTGTTGGATCAAATTATGTTGTTGCCGTAGCCTATGAGTACAGCGGGGGTGACGTTGGGTATAGCAATAACATCAGGATGGTAAAGAATGAGGATGAAACCCTGGTTAACCGGTCTCTTAAAAACTATTATAATCTTGGTGCTACGAAGATACTCGAAGAAGGATTCATAGTAAAGATACAGGACTTGAGTAAAGATGAAGCTACAGAGATTATACTCTATGAGAATAATACCGATAAAAGCCAATTCACTTCTTATCAGATAGAAGAACTGGATTTTGACACAGGTTTTTTGAGGTTTGTAAGTGAAACACCTTTCCCCGCAGAAGTCTATACTACAAATCCAACCCAAAGCAAAATAATTTATGTGGAATACAAGCATAGCGTCAACACATACCGGCTTGGTAGGATCGATATCTTGAGGGGAAGCGAGGAGATAAGGGTTAACGGTAACAAACTCGAAAGAGATGTTGACTATCTGATTGATTATGATATAGGCATGGTGACGTTTCTCAAAGAAGATATAATAAGTGAAGATTCAGATGTAAGGATTGATTTCGAATATCTGCCTTTCGGTGGACAGCTCCAGCAGACACTCGTAGGTGCCAGAGGTGAATTGAGCCTGCACAGGAACTGGTTTGTCGGTTCAACCATAATGTACAACTGGAGCGCTCCTCCTACATATGTGCCTGATGTAAAGGGGGCACCTGAGAGTGTCCTGGTAATGGAGGCTGACTCAAGGTATAAGTTCGAGAAGGAAGGGGTTCCTTTTAAGGGGGAAATATCCGGAGAGATTGCCAGAAGCCAGAGGGATGTGAACACTTACGGCAAGGCCATGATCGACAACATGGAAGGCTCTAAGACAGAGGATATGATGCCCACTAATAAGCAATTGTGGCTGCCGGCAAGCAACCCGGGTCAATCTGCGGATAAAAGACAGGATATCACGCTGGATAATCAGGATGTAGACAGTGAAGATATAAATTCTAATGTGTTGGATAAGGATGCCAAGCAGCAGGTGTTGACATTAGGCTACAGTCTGCCTGATACTGATTCCTGGGCGTCAGTAGTATACCCTATATCTAAAACGGGTGTGGATTATTCTCAAAAACAGTACCTGGAACTAAAGATGTACGGAGACGGCAGTAATACGGAGTTCAATATAGACCTTGGAAGAATCAGCGAGGATATTGACAGCGATGGTGTTATGGATACGGAAGATGCTAATAAGAACGATGAACTTGATTCCGATGAGGATAATGGTCTTGACCTTAGCCTAGACCAGTTCGGCAATAATACAAGTCTGCCTTCCAATTACGGTGAGGACGATGGGCGTCTTGATACCGAGGATTTGGATAGAGACGGAAATCTTGATTCAGAGGGATTTATTTCAAGGTATTCCTCTCTAACAGATACTGCCGGGACAAGTTACACGAGTGTCAGCTGGACAGGGTGGAAAACATTCCAGATTCCTCTGGATATTACTGCAGCAAATAAGAGTAGCTGGGAGAATATTAAGCATGTGCGCCTTTGGATGACCAGGGGAACTGGAACATCCGCTTCAGGAAGTCTGAAAATAGCGGCCATCAATATCGTGGGTAACAACTGGGAAGACGGGGAAGTGACAGGTAGTGGTAGCCTGGATGTAAGATCTATAAATAACGAGGATGATTCCGGATATGTTACATTGCCGGATTCTTTCTACAATGATATTTATAACGAAGATCTCGATGAAGACGATGTAAAGGAGCAGGCACTATCGCTTAAATACACACTAAGCAATGGTGAAGAGGGTCATACTAAGAAGACCTTCACTTCAGCACAGGATTACAGAGATTACAAACAGCTCAGATTCTATGTTTACGGGACGAATTCCCTGGGAGGGACTGTTTATTTCAGGATAGGGACCGAAACTGCATATTTTGAGTTTGAAAAAGTTGTGGACTGGACAGGATGGAAACAGATAAACCTAAACCTGATTGACAAAAACAGCGATTTTCTTGCCGATACCATAATTTATGACGACCAGGAACTTACAAAGGCGGGTACACCTTCTCTTGGCAATATCACGGAACTGCGTTTTGGTGTAAGAAATAATACGGGTGCCCAGATTACAGATGGTGAGATATGGGTAAATGACATACATCTTGCCGATCCCCAGAGTAGAGTGGGAGAGGCAAAAAGGATACATATGAGCACCAGCTATAAGGATTGGTTTTCAGTAGATGCTGATTTCAAAACACAGGACAGGAACTTTGAGACTATAGGCAAGAAGAGTGCCGGGCAGGACTCTACGCGCTATAGTGTTGATCCAAGAATAACATATTTTAAGTTCCTTCCCATAATAGCCCACTGGGATAAACAGAAAACGATTACCCCGACTACCACAGGAACCGACCTGAGCAGCAGTGCGGAAGGTACGGTGACAAGTGAGAATAAGAATATAGGTGCGGATTTCAGGTATAAAAAATGGCCTCATCTTAACACGAAGGTTTCACAGTCCTTACAAGACATAGACCAGCAGCAGAAGAAAGCAAGGTCTGATTCGTTTGCCGGCAGCGGAGATTATGATATACCCACAAATATCTTCATATTTCCCAAGCGATTCAAAACTGGTTACACGCGCACCAATTCTTACACTAATTATGGTGTGTTTGCAACCGGTAATGAGAACTCTCTTGAGACTATAGATGACTGGAATGGTGAGCTCAACTTCAAACAGGCATGGGGCAAGCAAATGCAATTGCACAGTTTCGCAATAACACCTTCTTACAGGCTGAAAAGGGCAGAGCTTATGAAGCAGATGCAGGCTCCCGAACGCAAGCTAAGAAACCCCCGTTATACGGAACAGAGTGCAGGTGTGCAGACTGATTTCAAGTTCTTCGGGTGGTTCAAGCCGCAGGCTAATGCTAATGTAACTTCCCGTTCCGATTACAATACAGAGGCAAGCTCATACACCGTTACCTCTAAGAACATAAGAAGGGACAGTATTATAGATACTAAAATTCCCTTCGCCGCTCGCGATATTATATCGCAGTCCAGGTTTTTAAGGACCCTGGAGATAAAGCCGTCATATAAACTTGAGAGAAAAGACCAGTACGAATTTGTACGCAGTGATTTTTACATCCTTGACAAACTGTGGGTTGATGATAAGTTAAAGGTAGACGAAGATCCAAAAACCACGTATGCAAAGGATGACTTCAGGACTGAACTTCGATGGCAACCGCTGGAATTTCTTGAGCTTAAAAAGGGATGGAAACCTATAGGTACGGTTGATACAAGGATCCAATACAATACAATTGAGGAACACAGGACAACAACAGGAACACCTTCCGATACATTTACAACTATCTGGCCTGATTTGGAGTTTACCTTCCATAACATTGAATATTTCCCGTTATTTTACAGTTTTATGCAAAATGCCAGGTTTACTGTATGGTATTCACTAAAGGAAATAGACAGAAAGAAAATATCTCTTAACGAAACCCAGAACTGGAGATTCAAGTGGAACTTCAAGATATTCAATAAGTATACGTGGATTATGGAATATCAGGACACCCTCTCTACGGACAAGAACGCGGACGGCGTGTATCAGAAGAATAATATAGTTCAGAAGGCAGGGACTCAGGTGAATTTTAATATCAGCAAGAATGTTCGCTGTAACCTGCGATACGATGAGAATCTAAGCAAGCAAAAAGGGCAGAGCCTTAGTTTTGCAAGAAGAAAATCACCGAGTATAACAGTAGTAAGCGATCTTAGATTTCCTGCGGGTTTGCGTATTCCGCTTCTTATGAGAAAGCCCATGTATTTGCGCAATGCCCTTGAGATTTCAACTGCCCTGGCCGTGGATATGGAAGAGAGTAATGTGGCTAAAAACAACAAGAATACATACAAAGCCGATATAAGTGCGGATTATGATGTTAGTAATAATTTCGTATTTACACTGGGAACAAGCTACTCCAAAGTAAATTATACACAGCTTCCTCAAAATAATTACTCAACTTTTAATTTGCTTTTTAAGCTCTTAATTAAATTCTAGGATCAACTCAAGTGCCGACTGTATGGGATCATGTGCTCAATATTATCTTCCCGCTTCACTGCGAGGTTTGCGGTGCAGCTTTATCTGCCGATAACAGGAGAAGGCTTTGTTCTGATTGCTGGGAGAAGATTTTACTTTCCAGGAAGGTTTTCTGCCCGCTTCCCGCGATAGACGGAAACATATACCTTGACCAGGTAAGGTCTGTGGGTAAATATGAAGGCATACTGCGCCAATGCATACATATAACCAAATACCGCAAAAAGCCGGCTCTCTCAGAAGCTCTTGGTGAGCTCATGGTGGAATGCCTGAAACGTAACCAGAAAAATATGGGCTTTGACTGTATAGTGCCTGTTCCTCTTTACAGGCGCCAGCTTCGAAAAAGAGGATTCAACCAATCGAGGTTGTTTGCGGATAGGATATCAAAACATTTCGGGGTGCCGGTTGTAAATGCAGTCTTACGGACAAAGGCTACAAAACCCCAGTATATGCTCCAGAGACAGGAGAGGATAGCCAATCTTACAGGAGCCTTCAGGATTAAAGAGTCGCAAGCTATTCGGGGTAGGGCTGTTTTGCTTGTTGATGATGTTTATACCACAGGGACCACCGCGCATGAATGTGCCCGGGTCCTGCGTGAGGCGGGCTCTGGCAAGGTGAGTATGCTCGCACTTGCTCATGGGGATTAGGCAGTACTAAAGCTTGTTTTTTATTGTATTTTATATATATTAGTGATATAATAATTTTCTTGTAAAACTCTCATGAGGATGAAATGCTTATAGAAGAGCTTCGTCAAGTAATCATTGAATCTATTAGAGATATGGGTATAGGGGATATTCCTGATTTTTCCCTGGATAGCTGTCCTGGCGACATAGATGGCGATCTGTCAACAAATCTTGCTTTTATGGCTTCAAAAAAGCTGAGAAAATCTCCCGCTGAGTCCGGCAAGGCTGTTATTGAAGCAATTGAAAATAATAAGGCAGCCTCTGGGCTTATTGAAAAAATGGAAATTGCCGGCAAGGGTTTTATCAACTTTTTTATAACAAGTAAGAGGCTTCACACGGAACTCTCAGCAATACTCAAGGAAAAAGAGAATTACGGCAGACAGGATATAGGAAAAGGGGCGAGTGTACAGATAGAGTTTGTCTCGGCAAATCCTACAGGTCCTCTTCATATAGGTCATGGAAGGGGTGCTGCCATAGGTGACAGCCTGGCCCGTATTCTTTCCGAGAGCGGATTTAATGTCCAGAAGGAATACTATATAAACAACAGGGGAAAACAGATAGAACTTCTGGGTCAATCGGTAATGGCCAGATATAAAGAATTAAGCGGAGAAAAGATATCTTTTCCGGAGGATGGCTACAAGGGAGAGTATATAAAGCACCTTGCCGCTAAAGTGCCTGCTGGCGTCAAAAAATATGATAAAGAATTCTTCAAGGAATTTGCCATAACCTCTATACTTGAGCAAATAAGGAAGGACCTTGAGGATTTCGGTGTAGTGTATCAAAGGTGGTTTACGGAAACGGATCTTTATGAAAAAGGTGAAGTTGAGAAGATGCTACAGCGTCTTTTAAAGGAGAAATACCTTTACGAACAGGATGGGGCGATGTGGTTCAAATCCTCGGCGTTTGGAGACGAGAAGGACAGGGTCGTTGTCCGTGCTGACAAGGAGCCGACCTATCTGGCATCAGACATCACCTATCATTGGGATAAATTCAACAGGGGTTTTGATACCGTAGTAGATATATGGGGTGCAGACCATCACGGGTATGTTAAAAGGGTCAAGGCCAGTGCACAGGCCCTGGGATATTCCCCGGATAAAGTAAAAGTGATACTTTATCAGCTTGTTAGCTTATCCCGCGCGGGTAAGCCGCAGCCTATGTCAACGCGCGCCGGTGAGTTCGTGACGCTAAGGGAAGTGATAGACGAGGTCGGGACGGATGCATGCAGGTTCTTCTTCCTGATGCGCGGGGCTAATTCTCATCTGGACTTTGATCTCGAGCTTGCAAAGAAGCAGTCCCCCGAAAATCCTGTTTACTATGTTCAGTACGCACATGCACGCATCTCGAGTGTCTTCAGGGAGGCTACGAAGGCGGGATACTTATTATCTGATAAGCTACCACAAGCCGAAGAGCTGGATGTGCTCCAGGCACCTGAGGAGATAGCTCTTATAAAGAAATTAATGTACTTTCCGGAACTGGTGGCTCTTAGCGTCAGGACCTATGATCCTCACTGGGTTACTGCGTACGTTCAGGAGCTTGCCAAGGTATTCCATAACTATTACCAGAAGTGCAGGGTTATTACAGAGGATAAAAATCTTACGAGGGCAAGGCTGTATCTGCTTAAGGCTGTTGGGCTCATGATATCAAGGAGTCTTGCACTCATAGGAGTAAATTCCCCGGAGAAAATGTAAAATGAAAAACAAAAAACTTATATCGTTAACAGTAATTTTAACTCTGATGGTGGTTTTATATCCTTTAGCAGGATACGCTGAGAAAGAAGT
This sequence comes from bacterium, assembly GCA_043821115.1. Classification (GTDB taxonomy): domain Bacteria; phylum CAYTYR01; class UBA6262; order DAOVJB01; family DAOVJB01; genus JBDRDD01. Next base: position 13,297 of record JBDRDD010000007.1, read on the forward strand.
AGGTGGTGAACCTGGTTCTTTTTTGACCATGGCACAGGGTGCGAGGTCACTGGCGCTCGGAGGCGCTTTTGTAGGGCTTGCGGATGACGCTTCGGCCCTTTGGGCGAATCCAGCGGGATTACATGAGTTAAATAAGATGGAATTTGTATCGCTTTTTGCGCCGTTATGGGAGGATACTAATTACAGTCTTCTGGGATACGCGCATCCCACGGTTAGCTGGGGAACGTTTGCAGCGGGAGTGACGCAGATATCAAGCAAGAATTTCAAGAGGAGACTCACCGTAAGTGACAGCCCGACTAATTTTAATGTTGTGGAGCAGGCATATTTTCTCTCCTACGGCCAAGGGTTTCTTGAGAAGTTCTCAGCCGGGGCGAGTTTTAAGATGGTTAATCAGAAGATAGATACCTACAGTGATTCAAAGTTGGGCGTGGATATAGGCGCCATGTACAGGTCTTTTGATAAGAAGTTTTCGCTTGGTTTCAACGTGCAGAACGTAATGCCGCCGAAGATGAAATTAAGAGATGAATATGACACATATCCTATCATCGCCAAGATGGGCGGTGCGTATACTTTCAAACCTGAAAAATCCGAAAGTAACCGAAAGCTTACTTTATGCTTTGAGATGGATTATTCCGCTTTCACGGAATACTTAAAGACAGCAGCTGGTGTCGAGTACTGGACAGGGCCTTTTCTGGCTCTGCGGCTAGGTAAGGACACCTATGACGATCTTACATTCGGTTTCGGCTTTGCGTACAATGACCTTCAGTTAGATTACGCGCTTGCCAATCATGAGCTTGGTCTCACCCATCGCTTTTCACTTACCTACCGGTTCGGGTACATAGGAGAATCAAAGTACAGTGAGAAGGCTATTAGCAAGAAGATCAAGGATCACGATATGAAGGGACAGATGCATTACGAAGCAGCTAAGTATTCCCAGGCTCTGGGTGAATGGGAAAAAGCTCTCATTTGGAACCCTGCTGATAAAGAAATACAGGCAAAGCTCGAAAGAGCCAATAACCAGCTCGAAGCCATAGTCAATAAGAAGCTTCTTGAGGATCGTATTGACAAGGCATATATTTCCTACGAAGAAGGAAATATGGTTGAATCAATGGAACACTGGCAGGAGGTCTCAAAGTTGGACCCGGCTAACGACAGGGCCAAGGAATATATTGAGAAAATAAACAATGTGCTCGTAAAAGAGGAAAAGGAGATTTACCAGGAGCGTCAGAAAGAAAAAGAAATATTGATTATAGCAGGCCATATTGAGAAAGGTCAGGGGTTCTACAGGAAGAAGCAGTATGACAAGGCTATAAAAGAGTGGAAGAAAGTAATTGCCATACGTCCGGATCACCTGCAGGCTTCAAGCAAGATACGTCAGGCAGAGGATAAGATAAAGGATTCTATAAAATCACATCTTGATAATGGTATAGATTTCTATAATTCCGGGAAGACAGCCGATGCTATCCGTGAGTTAAAGCTTGTGCTGTCCTATGAAAAGGATAATGAGCAGGCTAAAGATTATCTGTCTAAGGCAGAGATTGTGGGAAAAGAGATTCGCAAAAAGGTAGACCCGCATCAAGTCAACCGGCTTTATTACCAGGCTGCTGATATGTATCTTAAGGGAAGCTACCAGGAATCTGTAGGGGTTCTGGACGAACTTTTAATTATGGATCCTGTCAATGAAAACGCACTGAAGCTCATGGATAAAGTGCAGAGTGTTATGGAGGTGCTTGGAAAACGATGAAAAAAAAACTAATTATATCAATACTGGTCGTTACGTTAGGATGGGGTTTTGCTAATGCGGGCACATGGGAGGAATTCCGGACAGATTTCGCTCCCAACGCGAGGATAGGGCACGTGGCCATATACGATCCTAACTCGGATGCGATGGTCGTTATGGGAGAAGCGGGGGCTACGGATCAAAATATATACTCCCTTGACCTAGGCACGGGAGAATGGATAATAAAGAGCTCTTCGGAGGCTACCGTAGCCAGGGCGGACCATTCTATAGTTTATGACAGCAGCAGAAACAGGGCACTTGTTTTCGGGGGAAGCACGCTAGGAAGACAAGATGTCAACGGCTATGAGAATGTAACGTATTACTGGAATTTTGCTACACCGGCATGGGGTGCTATAACTACAACAGGTACTGCTCCCATGGACAGGATAGACCATTCTGCGATTTATGACAGCGCTAATGATTGTATGATCGTATTTGGTGGCATCGGAGACGACGGTCTTTATAAAAATGATGTGTACAGTCTTGACCTGGCTACGGCAGTGTGGAGCCAAATAACGACAAGCGGTACCGCGCCCCAGTCAAGGTTCAAGCATTCGGCAATTTATGACTCAACTAATAACCGTATGCTGATGCTAGGAGGCAGTTCTGCTCTTAGTCTTGCCCATAGTGATCTGTGGGCACTTGACCTGAGGACGGATCCGGGGACTTTTGCGTGGAGTCAGCTTTCTACTACAGGAGATACTTTTCCCGGACGCACGGGGCAATCAATAGTTTTTGACCCTGATACGGGAACACAAGGCTCTATTATAGTGTTCGGGGGAATGGATCCCCTTGCTATAGAGTACAAAAATGATACCTACATTCTTGATATTGCCACTTTGACCTGGTCAAAAGTGGAGCCGGGGCTTGTTCCGCCTTCAAGACGTACGGATCATGTTGCAGTATACGATACTGATAACAACAGGATGTTTATTTTCGGTGGCTATAGCGGGACCAGTAACTTGAACAGTTGTTATACACTTGATATTACAGACCGTTGGCCGTCTGATTCCGATGACAGCGAGGTTTTTAATTACCCGAATCCATTCAAGGCCGGCGCGGAGAACACCAACATAACTTTTTACATGCAAAGCGCGGGGAAGGTTAATATCAAGATCTATACGCTGGTAGGGGGGCTGGTGAAGACATGGTCTCTAAACAGCAGCAGGGGAATAAATAAAGTCGTATGGGACGGTAAGAACGGGGAAGAAAAAGTAGTGGGCAATGGTGGCTACATATGCGTGGTTGAAAAGCCCAATTCTAATATAAAATTCAAAATAGCGGTTGCAAAATAGCACACAGGTATAATACAGGATGGCTACTCCAAAAGCGAAAATAAAACTCATAAGCAGGATCGCGTTGAAATTCAGTGCGATTGTCTGCTTTATTATCCTACTCATAATGCTTCTTATGGCAAGCCTTATACTGCAGCAGACAAGGCAGTCATTGATAAAAGAGATGGAGATAAAAACAGAATTTTTTGCCCGCGATGTCAGGGAATCCATGTTCCCCCAGCCGGATCCATTTCAGTTATTCTTCAGTGTTAACGAGATGATAAAAGACAAGGCTACGCTCTATGCCATCGTGCTTGACACAAAGGGAGAGATAGTTTCACATCACGACAGGGAGAGAATAGGCTCGCTTGATAAGAGTTCTGTGTCTCTTAGGGCGATGCAGAGCTCAGAGGTTCTTACCCAACCCTACAAAAAAGGCTCGGAAGAATTATATGACATCTCTGTTCCTATCATGGTCGGAAAGGATCACAGGATAGGAACCGCACGCATAGGATTTTCCAAATCTTCCATAAATGCCGCGCTTGCAGAGAAAAGGAATAAGATTATAAGTATCACCATTGTCATGCTGGCGATTGGTGTGTTAGGGACAAGCATTGTGGTAACACTAATGGTCAACCCGATAAATACGCTTGTTAAGGCCGCGCGCGGGATAGGTGAGGGAAAGCTGGACCAGGAGATAAATATAAAAGGTAAAGATGAGATAGGACAGCTTGCCAGGGCGTTTAGTGAAATGGTAAAAGGTCTTAAGGAAAGGGATTTTATACGAAATACCTTCGGGAAATACGTGACAAAGCAGGTTGCCGAAGCCATCCTTGAGGGGCAGCTCGAACTTGGAGGGGAGCGAAAAAAGGTTACGATACTCATGTCTGACATAAGGGGTTTTACAAAAATGAGCGAGAAACTTCCTCCCGAGGAAGTCGTGGACTTTCTAAACCTGTACTTTACGAAGATGGTGGATGTAATCAATAAGTACGAGGGAACTCTCGACAAATTCATAGGCGATGCGCTTCTTGCGGTGTTCGGCGCGCCTATAGCCCACATGGATGACGCAAGAAGAGCAGTATTTGCGGGAATAGAAATGAGCGAAGAGCTTGCGAAATTCAATGCCGAGAGGCATAAGAACAATCAGGACCCTCTGGAGATAGGCATTGCCATTCATACAGGGGATGTTGTCGCTGGGAACATAGGTTCTGAGACCCGCATGGAGTATACAGTTATAGGAAATACCGTTAACCTTGCATCACGGGTCGAGAAGCTTAATAAGAAACTCGGTACCATGATGCTGATAACAGATGATACCTATCAAGAGGTAAAAAATGTCGTTGAAGTGAAGGATATAGAGCAGGTGAGTATAAGGGGTATAGAGAAACCCGTTAAGATATACGAGGTTGTGGGAAGAAAATAAATTTTTATTTTCTGGAAGCTAAGACAAAAGTAGCAGCGTTGGTTGCTGCTACTTAATTTATATGTACGCAAAAGGGTGTAATGGGAAAAAGAAAAGATCTCACACAGGGCAGCGTTCTAAAAAATGTATGGGTACTCGCATTGCCTATGATGTTCTCAGGCATCATACAGACGGCTTTTAACATAGTGGACATGTTCTGGGTGGGCAGGCTCGGTTCAGAGGCGATAGCGGCGGTTGCCATGAGCGGTGCTGTCATAATGATCGTTGTTATCTTTGTTATGGGCCTCGGCAGGGGAACAAGTGCCATGGTTGCCAGGTTCATTGGCGCCAAACAGGTAGAAGAGGCTAACAGGGTGGCAATGCAGTCAATTTTTCTGGCCCTTGTAATATCATTTCTGCTTGCAATAGTAGGCTATTTAATTACCCCGTTTCTGTTTAATCTTTTAGCCGCTGGGCCTGGCGTAATAAGTCTCGGTACGGGATATATGAGGATCATTTTTTTAGGCGGTATAAGCATGGTGTTCTTGTTTCTCATAAGTTCTATTTTTCAGGGTGCCGGTGACGCAGTTACTCCAATGAAGCTTATTATTATAGCTGCACTGCTCAATGCCGTTCTTGATCCCTTGCTTATATTCGGAATATCGTTTTTCCCGAAAATGGGAGTCAGCGGCGCGGCGCTTGCCACTGTCTGCTCTCAGGGCTTCGGTGCGCTTATAGGCATTTACCTTCTTGCAAAGGGCCGTTCTCTTATACATGTAAACATGAGGATGCTGAAATTTGATTTCTCCATGATACGAAGGGTCCTTATTATAGGGATCCCGGCATCTCTTCAGATGGGTCTCAGGAGTTTTATGGCTGTGGTTCTCATGGGAATTGTGGCTAGGTATGGAACATATGCTGTTGCCGCATACGGCATAGGTGTTCGCCTTCAGATGATGGTTCTTATGCCGGGATTCAGCTTGGGCAATGCGGCAGGTACGCTTGTCGGACAGAACCTTGGTGCTGGAAAACCAGAAAGGGCGGAAAAGAGTGGATGGAGTGCTACGGGTATTTACATGATCATAATGCTTATTGTAGGTGTTTTGTCTTTTATATTCGCCGCTCCTATAATAAAGATTTTCAGCAAGGAGCTGCAGGTAATAGCGATAGGCGAGGAGTTTCTTAAAATAACAGCAGTGATGTATGTTTTTACAGCAATGGGTCTTGTCCTTAGTAGGGCTTTAATGGGGGCCGGGGATACGGTATCACCCGTATTCTTAAATCTTTTTGCGCTCTGGGGCCTGCAGGTACCGCTTGCAATAATGATTCCACGTATAACAGGAGCCGGTGTGACCGGTGTTTTCTGGGCGATTGTTATAGCTTCTGTAATAAATGGTATTACGACAGCTGTGTGGTTTAAGATTGGAAGATGGAAGCACAAGAGAATATAATTCTCGAAAAAGTATATGCTTTGGTTACCGCTAAAGTGTTTAGCGTTTTTTTATTAGTAGCTTATCTAAAATCATTTATTGCATTGAAAAAGGTGTTTTTTTGTGTTATTATACTAACACTGAATGTGCGGGGAAAGGAACAGAAATATGGACGGTTTGTTAATTGACACCAAAAAAGTGCAGAAAAAACTTATGGATTTTATAAAACAGGAAGTTGGCGGCCGTGGTTTTAAGAATACAATCATCGGGTTATCCGGAGGTCTTGATTCAAGTGTCGTGGCGTATCTTGCAGCCGGTGCTCTGGGCAAGGAACATGTATGGGGTATTATGATGCCGTATAAGACAAACTCTGCTTCAGCACTTGATCATGGGCGTATGGTTATAGATAACCTTGGGATTAATTCGGATACGGTGGAGATCACTCCCATGGTAGATAAATATTTCGAGAGTTTCCCCCAAGCCGACCATATGAGACGGGGAAATAAAATGGCACGAGAGAGAATGAGCATACTCTATGACCTCTCGGCTCTCAACAAGGCTCTGGTAATAGGAACAAGCAATAAGAGTGAATTACTGCTTGGATATGGAACACTTCACGGTGACGTAGCCTGCGCACTTAATCCCCTGGGAGGACTATACAAAACACAGGTAAGACAGCTTGCAACTGAAATTGGTGTTCCCGGATGCATTATAGAGAAAGCTCCGAGCGCGGGACTTTGGGAGGGACAGGAGGACGAGAAGGAACTGGGATTTGGCTACGCGGAAGTTGATAAACTGCTTCAGCTTATGGTTGACAATAAAATGTCTTCGGAAGGTCTCCTCAGCAAAGGCTTCGATAAATCATTTATAAAAACTGTTAGGGATAAGATCAAGGGGTCACAGTACAAAAGGGAACCCGCACCCATTGCCGAAATCTCTTAGGCACAGATAAATACTTCTTGACTATTAATCCAAAATATGCTATAAAATCAAAGGAATTCTTATATTTATAAATAAGGAAGGAGGTGTATCACATATGAATAAGATCGAGTTAATCGAGAAAGTTGCCCAGGATGTGCAGATAAACAAGGCTACGGCCGAAAAGGCTGTCAGTTCCATAATCGAGCATGTCACAGCGACGCTCAAGAGTGGTGACCAGTTTAATTTTGCCGGTCTTGGAATTTTCAGGGTTAAAACCCGCAAGGCACGCGTCGGAAGGAACCCGAAAACAGGGGAAGCAGTTGACATCCCGGCAAGAAAAGTGCCAGTGTTTAAGGCGAGTGCTACCTTGAAGAACGCTGTAAAGTAAATCCGGCATCAGGAATCTAAGGTTCAAGTACAAATTAAGGAGCCAAATCCGTGAGCGCATATGGTGTTATTGTCATAGGGGCAGGTGTGGCTGGGTACAGTGCTGCCATAAGGCTTGCACAGTTGGGTGCAAAGGTCTGCATTATCGAGAAAGCTGAGATCGGCGGGACTTGTCTTAACAGGGGATGCATTCCTACCAAGGTGTTTCTAAGCAGCGTCGCCCTTTTATCCTCTTTGAAGAAAGCAGATGATATGGGTATCAAGGTTGCAGGAGTATCTCTGGACTTTGAGCGCATTATACAGAAAAAACAAAAGGTAGTCGAAAACCTTGTAAAAGGTGTTGAGTACCTGCTTAAAAACAACCAGGTGGAGATAATAAAGGGTGCTGCAAAGATAATCTCCCCGGATACCGTCCAAGTAAGCTATTTGGAAAATACAATCAAAATTAATGCAAAGCATATAGTTATCGCCACGGGAAGCGAACCTGATCGTCCAAATTGGATACGTTTCGGTGATCAGATCATTACCAGCGATGAGCTATTAAACCTCAACACGATTCCAAAAAGCCTCATGATAATAGGAGGAGGCGCGATAGGTTGTGAATTCGCGTTTATATTTAGTGCGCTCGGGGCCCAAGTTACGCTTGTTGAAATTATGAACCAGATACTGCCGTCCGAGGAAGAGGAAATTACCAGCAGGCTTTTTGCCCAGATGGAGAAGGCCGGCATAAAAGTTTACACTAAGGTAAAGCTTGATGAGCTGTTTGCTAATTCAGATGCTATGGTAGGCAAGCTTTCAACCGGAGAGGAAATAAGCGCCGAAAAAGTGCTTGTAGCCATGGGGAGGGTTCCAAACACAAAAGGTCTCGGACTTGAAGCAATAGGAGTCAAGACAGAACATGGAAAAATACATGTCAGTGAAAGGCTTAAGACCAACATCGAAGGTATTTACGCAATAGGTGATGTTGTTAGGGGGCCTATGTATGCGCACAAAGCCGCTTTGGACGGTATCACGGTAGCCGAGATAATAATGGATGTGGGTAGGGGTGTTGAATATAGTTCTGTTCCCAACTGTATTTTTACCATACCCGAAGTGGCGAGTGTAGGCTTGAAGGAAGAGGATGCCCGAAAGAAGTATAAGGTAAATGTCGGCAGATTTATGTTCGCTGCCAACGGCCGCGCGCAAACCCTCGGTGACACGGAAGGATTTGTAAAAATAGTGGGAGAGGAACAAACAGGCAGAATACTGGGCGTGCACATAATAGGAAGAGAAGCTACCGAGCTGATAAATCAGGCGTCTCAGGCTATGAAAAATAACCTTACGGTGAAGCAGCTTGCCGATAGTGTCTTTGCTCATCCCACGCTTTCAGAGTGTATCAAGGAAGCAGCGGGTGATGTAACAGGCGAGGCGATCCACAAGGTTAAGAAGTGCTGAAATTGTTTGAGAGCGGAGAGTGAGACAATATGCAAGACGATGAAATGAGGGGACTGGCTAAAACTGCTGGATGGATTTTCGTCATAATAGGCGTGCTTGTTGCTGTAAAGGGAGCAGCTGATATGATTTTTCTGGCTCCCTCCTCGGAATTTGTTACCCCCGAGAACTGGATGAGGTTTGCCTTTTTCGAGCTGGTTTACGGACTTGCTTGTGTTTTGATAGGGGAAGCTATCTTTTCTTTTGTCAGAAGATACCTGCAAAAGCAGTAGGATAATATTTTTTATGCAGAAACAGAGATTGCCTGGATGGCTCAAGAAGAAAACAGACTTGCGCAATACGCGCAGTCTCAAGACTATGTTTCGAGCGCTCAGACTTCATACGGTTTGCGAAAGTGCACATTGCCCGAATATCTCTGAGTGTTTTGCAAGCGGACATGCAACATTCATGATACTTGGGGACATCTGTACGCGTTCATGTGGGTTCTGTGCGGTTAAAAAAGGCACACCATGCGATGTTTTGGCTAGTGAGCCTCAAAGTGTCGCGATGGCGGTAAAGAAGCTCGGCCTAAAATATGTTGTCATTACATCAGTATCCCGCGATGATATAGAGGATTACGGTGCGTCTGGGTTCGCCAGGACGATTTCTGCCGTAAGAAGTGTTTCATCAAGTAAGATAGAGGTGCTCACCCCGGATTTCAGAGGCGACAGGTGTGCCATTGAGACTGTAGTGCAAGCCTGTCCGGATGTGTTCAACCATAATATGGAGACAGTACCAAGGCTTTATTCGGCAGTAAGGCCCCAGGCATCCTACGTGAATTCACTTGGGTTGCTTCGTATGGTGAAGGAAATAAAAAGCTCTATCTATACGAAAAGCGGTCTTATGCTGGGACTAGGGGAAAAGGAAGAAGAAGTTGAAGAAGTTATGCGTTCCTTGCGCAGCGTGGGATGCGATATCCTTACTCTGGGTCAATACCTTAAGCCTTCCCGCGATCATTATCCCGTAAGGGATTATATTTCTCCGCAGAAATTTGATTCTTACAGGCAAATGGCAGAGTCGATGGGATTTGCTTTTGTTGCAAGCGCTCCGTATGTAAGGAGCTCATACAGAGCGTATGAAGGGTTCAAGCAGCTGGTTGCAAAATCATAACACGGACTTTTATTTTTTTATGACTGGATTGTAAACAGCGGAACAGACAGTACACAAAAGGAGGCGCCATGAGGCCTGCAGATAAACTCATGAAACTACCGCCATATTTGTTCGGGGCAATCAATCTCCTCAAGCAGGAAGCATACAAGAAGAAGCTTGATGTGATTGATCTTGGAATGGGTAATCCTGACATGCCCACTCCGGAGCATATCGTGGAGCGTTTGTGCGATACGATATCCAATCATCCAAGTACACACCGTTATCCGCAGGCAAAGGGGATGCCAAAGTTTAGAAAATCAGTTGCAAGCTGGTTCAAGAAGCGCTTCGGTGTGAGCCTTGATCCCGAGAATGAAGTGCTCGCTCTTATAGGGTCCAAGGAAGGTGTCGTGCACATGTGCATGGCATATCTTAATCCCGGTGATGTTGCGCTTGTGCCCAATCCTGCATACATGGGTCACTTTAACGGCGTGATACTCTCCGGAGGAGAAGTAAGCGAGATGCCGCTTCTGGAGAAGAACGGATATCTTCCGGATCTGACCAAAATACCCCAGAAGGTTGCCCAGCGTGCAAAGCTCATGTTCCTTAATTATCCTAACAATCCTACCACAGCTGTTGTGGAGGATCTTTCATTCTTCAAGGAAGTGGTTAAGTTTGCCAAGAAGTATGATATATTAGTGTGCCATGATAATGCTTATTCAGAGTTATGTTTTGATGATTATGTTGCTCCTTCCTTTCTTGAAGTCCCGGGGGCAAAAGATGTGGGTGTAGAATTTTTCTCTTTCTCCAAGACCTACAATATGGCAGGGTGGAGGCTCGGTTTTGCCGTTGGCAATGCCGATCTGGTGAAACCCCTTGAAAGGATAAAGAGCTACCTGGATTACGGCGTATTTACGCCTATACAGTTGTCAGGGGTTTCTGCTATAACATCGAGCCAGAAATGTGTTAAGGAAATAGCGGACCGCTACAAGAAGCGCGGTGAAAAGCTTGTAGATGGTCTCAATAAGATAGGATGGAAAGTGCCTAAGCCCAAAGCCACCATGTACCTGTGGGCGCCTCTTCCGGAGAAATTCAAACATATGCCTTCGCTTGAGTTTGCCGAACTTCTTATTCAGAAGACCGGCATAGCTGTGGCTCCCGGCATAGCTTTTGGTAAATACGGGGAAGGCTATGTGAGGATGGCCCTGGTCACACATGATAATCGTTTCCATGATGTGATCCTTAGGCTTAAGAAACTCCTGCGGAGCAAGGACTGAGGGAGAGTGAGCTTTTGTCGACCAGGAAGCTTGTTAGTGATATAGGGGAAATCCGGTTAATTGATAGGATAAAGAAGCAGATTACACGTGCATACAAGGGTGCTAAGGGTACTCTCAGGCCGGTTGTAGGCATAGGTGATGATGCGGCAGTAGTGAGGCCTGAGGCAGGCAAACTGCTTGTTGCCAGTACGGATATGCTCGTGGAAGGCATACATTTCAATATAGGCACTTTTACCCCATATGAAATTGGCCTCAAGGCCATGGCTGTCAACCTCAGTGACATTGCTGCTATGGGGGCTGCTCCCAGGTATGGGTTGGTTACACTAGGTTTACCTGTTAATATACCTGTGGAAACTGTGGATAACCTCATAAAAGGAACCCTTGATTTATCCCGTAAATTCAACGTTTTTGTCATAGGTGGGGATATCGTGAGTTCACCCAACGCTCTTGTGGTGAGTATCACCGTCTGGGGAAGCGTAGAGAAGAAGAAAATCATAAGGCGCAGCGGGGCAAAGGCAGGCGACCTAATTATGGTCACCGGTACCATGGGCGATTCCGCAGCAGGACTATCGATTCTCGGTGAGAACTCTACCAGAAGACCGAGCAGCTGGGAAAGGAAGCTTGTTAGCAGGCACTTAAGGCCGTATCCCAGGGTAAGGGAGTCCGGGGTGCTTGCAAAAAGCGGCTTCGTAAGTTCCATGATAGACTCAAGTGACGGGCTTATGAAGTCGATCTACCATTTGTGTCGCCAGAGTAATGTAGGTGCGAAGGTTTATACGGAGCGTATACCGCTGTCAGCTTCCCTTGAGCGCTTTCTGGAAAAGAAAAAGGAAAAACCTTCTTACATGGCTCTTTGCGGAGGGGAAGAATACGAGTTGGTATTTACTGTTTCACAAAAGAGCGAAAAGGCCGTTAAGAAAATGCTAAGCCAGAAGAAATGTGTCGGTGTAAGCACAATAGGTGAAATTGTAGGCAAGAAAAAAGGTGTGAACTTTTTTGAAAAAGGAAAACGATTAAGACCATTTCCCTTAGCTGGCTTTGAGCACTTCAGATCCTTATAAAAAATATTAACGCAAAACAGACAAAAGAGGTGATTAATTTTGAAAGAACAGGCGAATATTCTTATAGTCGAACATGAAGCTTCGGTTTGTGATACCCTAAAAGGCATCCTCGCACAGGATGGCTATAATGTTGAATCGGCCACACTTGGCAAAGATGCGCTGCTACATCTGAAGGATTCTGTGTTTAACATGGTGGTCTTGGATGTAAGTCTGCCTGATATAAACAGTCTTGACCTGCTCAGGGCTCTTAGACGGTCAAGTCCTTTTGTCTTTGTTCTTGCCACCGCGGGTGGCGGTGATTTCGAAAGGGTATTGGCTGCGGTAGAGGGAGGGGCATACAGCTATATAATGAAGCCCTGCAATAGCGACGAATTCAAGGTCATGGTAAAAAAGGGTATCGAAAGCCAGAAACAGATTCTGGTTAATCTGAAGTTACTTGAGAAGCTCAAAGAAAAGAAGGAGAAGACAGAGGATATACTATCTATATGCGAGGCGATGAGTTCGACCAATGATATGGGAACGCTTGTAAATCTTATTGTTAGCGAAATCTCGCGTTTTCTAGGTGCGAAAAAAGCATCTCTTATGCTGGTTGAGGAAGGGTTGCAGTATCTGGTTATAAAAGCTGCAAAAGGTATAGATGAGAAAATTGTAAAAGCCACCAAGATACGTATTGGTGATGGCATAGCGGGATGGATAGCACAGGAAGGTAAGCCATGGGTCGTCACGGATATTGAGCAGGACTCAAGGACCAGACAGCGTAACAAGTCCTCATATGAGACCAAATCATTCATGAGTATACCCATTAAGCTAGGTAGCAAGGTGAGGGGTGTTGTGAATATTTCCGACAGGGTAACTGAAGGGGCCTCCAGTTTCACGGAGGAGGACCTGCGCCTGAGTATGATAATAATGCGCCAGGCGGCAAGCGCTTTGCAGAACTGTTACCTTAACGAGAAGATAGCAAAGATTGACATAAAAGATAACATTACCGATGCGTTCAACCAGAAATATCTTAATCAGAGACTGATAGAAGAGATAAGCAGGGTACACCGTTACAAGGGATGTCTTTCAGTCGTAATGCTCGATATAGATTATTTCAAGCAGTACAATGACAGAGCCGGTTACATGATGGGCAATACGATAATAAAGGAGTTTTCTCAGATAATTAAGGAGAACATACGCGGTGTGGACACGATGGCGCGCTACGAAGGCGGATGTTTCGTGCTTATCCTGCCTCAAACCGATGTCAAAAGTGCATACGCGGTAGCGGAAAAGATAAGAAAGGTAATAAGCGAGTATCCTTTCCCGGAATCGCAGAAGCAGCCTGCGGGACGGGTGACCATAAGCGGGGGAATCGCGGAACTAGTAAAAGGCATGGACAAAGAAGAGCTTATTAGCAGGGCGTATCAGGCACTGTTGCAGGCTAAGGGGTCCGGTCAGAAAAATACTATTTCAATCCACACTTAAATCATGAAACACACCACACTAACAAGCAGCGTCCATCAGACAGTACAGTTTGGAAAACAATTCTCTAAAAAACTCAAGCCCGGAGATGTAGTGGCTCTGACGGGTGCTCTTGGAGCAGGCAAGACTTCTTTTACACAGGGTATTGCCCGTGGGCTTGGGGTAAAAGGCTATGTAAGAAGTCCTTCCTTTACATTGATTAATGAATACAGCGGTAAATTACCGGTGTTTCACTTTGACCTTTACAGGCTTGAGAATATCCGCGAGATAGAATCCCTGGGATACGGGGATTACTTTTTTGGCAGCGGGGTGACAGTCATAGAATGGGCTGAGAAGGCAAAAGAAATTCTTCCAGGAAACTATTGGCTGATAAAACTCGTTAGCACCGGTGAGAACATACGCAGGATCACTGTGAGGAAAGTAGGCAAATGAAAGTACTGGGACTGGAAACCTCGACCTTGATAGGAAGTGTGGCCCTTATTGACTCAAACGGGAATTGTCATGAAGAGGCATGGGACGTCGGGAGCGCTCATTCGGATGCTGTGTTTGGGAGTATAGACAGGATCCTCATCAGAGCAAAAGCGCATGCAAGCGATATTGATGCAGTCGCAGTGTCATTGGGTCCCGGGTCATTTACGGGAATACGAATAGGCGTAACAATCGCACGCACGCTGGGTCAAGTGCTTGGAAAACCCGTGGCAGGTATATCAACGCTGGATGTACTGGCTCATAACGTTGCAGTGTCGGACGTATTGATATGCCCGGTTATTGATGCCCTTCGCGCAGAGGTTTATACAGCGCTTTTTGAATATAGTGGTAAAGAAAAAAAACTAAAGAAACTAACTGACTATTCTATAGTGGAAGTAGATAAACTAAAATCCTGGATCTATTCCAAAAATAAGAAAAGGTATAAGCACATTGTTTTGGTTGGGCCCGCGCTGGACAAATATGAGAATATTCTCAGGGAAAAGTTTAAGAAGACCGCAGTTATGGGAAATAAAAAAGACTTGTTCCCTCATGCAAGTACGGTGGCAGAGCTGGGGGCAAAGGCAGTTGTTGATCGCAGGGCTCAGAGCTGGAATAAGATATTGCCTTTATATATCCGGCGTTCTGAGGCTGAAGTTAAGTGGGACCAGAGGAATAAGGTAAAAAAATAGTACACTTCCTTTAATATTTATTGGCGTTTGTGTTATATAATGTTAAAATACTGTATGCATTTAGAAAGTATACTAGCCTTGACTTTATTTTATTTTTATGGTATACTTATAATGCATAGAAGTATCCTTAACATTATAATATAATGATATATGACATTATATTATAAAGGGGGATTCTGTATGCTTTTAAAAAGAAAGTTGCTTTTAGCATTTTTAGGCATATCACTTTTTATTGTTCTTGTGACAAGTATAGTTCTCATCGATAGTGGCAAAACATTGAACAAGGCAATAGAGCTTACAAGCCAGTGGAACACGGCCCAGTTAAAAATCATAGAGGCTCAGGAAGCAGAGAAAAATTACGTCCTTGAACGCAAAGGGCTTATTCCGCACCTGGGTGCCGGTTATGAAAAGGAATTCTTCACGTCTGTCGATAGTGCGAAGGATGCGTCAAGGCGTGACAAAGAAATAGTAATTGTAATAGAAATTTACTCGGATTATTTTACAGAGGTACTGGAGAAGGACACTCTTGATGAGAAAACAATAGAAACGCTGCGTGATAAGGGCAATGAGGCGAGAAAGATTGTCTCGGAAAAAGTTGTAAGCGTTCAGAATAAAGCTGGTGACACCCAGAAGAGGATTTCATCAATACTTCTCGTCGCCTTTTTTGTGGGTGCGGGAGTCTCTGTAGGTGGTGCTGTATTCTTTTCCAGGCTTATAGCTGAACCGCTTGTGAAACTGACACGAAGCGCGCGCAAGATAGCCGAAGGTGATATATCTCAGGAAGTTCCTGTAATAAGCCAGGATGAAATAGGGGAGATAGCTGCTGTCGTAAACAAGCTCTCCCATGAACTGTTTAAGGCGAATAAAACCCTTGCCGACGGGAAGAAAGATCTCGAGCTACAGCTTGCCAGGCATACAAAGGAACTCCAGGATAAGCAATCTGATACGATAGAGTCAGAGAGAAAGGGTGCGGTCGAGCAGCTGGTCAACGCGATAGATACCGGGCTTACCATGAAACTCAGTAACCTCCGGGCGCTTGTATACCAGATGAGAGACAAAATTCCAAAAGAAGAGAAGGCCCTTTCGTTAGATATGACAAATGTTGTAAGAAGTGTTAACCAGGCTACCAGGGTAAGCAATAATATCCTAGCGTATTTTAAGCACCCTGTCCTGAATATAGAGTTTTCAGATGTAAACCGCGCCATCCAGGAAACCTTGATGATGAAGGAAAAAGAAGGTATATTCGATGACATCAAGGTAGTGCGCAGGCTGCAGGGGGGTATTCCCCAGATTCCTCTTGACGCGAGGTACATGAAAATTGCCCTTGATAACCTCTTTACCAATGCATACCAGGCAATGAGCGGGGCGGGGGAACTTATAGTTATGACAAGCGCCGTGCCCGGTGAAATAGAGATAAAGATCACGGATTCGGGAGTCGGCGTAAGCGATGACAACAGGGGTAAGATATTTACACCGTTTTTTACCACCAGGGAAGACAACCTCGGGCTGGGTTTGGTAGTAGTTAGGGAGATAATAAAGCAGCATCGAGGCAACATAGCGATGCAGAGTACGGTTGGAAAAGGAACCACTTTCATAATAAAGCTGCCGGTGGTTCCGAAATAAACCAAGAAGGATTCAGCCAATGAAGATCAATATGAAGAAAAGAAGCAAACTGATAAATAAGCTTATAGGGTTATTCGTACTTGTCACTATCCCTATCCTTGCGATAAGCGTTAAACTGCTTATTGCCTCCAATAAATTTGACTTGGGATCTGTGATATACATAGCGTACAGCGTCATTATAGCTGTAATAATCGCGGTGTTCTTTATTAACCACAGCATCATACGTCCGCTGGAGCAGCTCCATGAAGGATCTGAAAAGATAAAGGACGGTGATTTCGAGCACAGGCTTGTCGTGAGGTCAAATGACGAGATAGGGGACCTGACCAACTCGTTTAACGAGATGACGGATGACATGAGGCGAAAGATAGTAGAGCTGGGTGAGTACAACACCACCCTCAAGGATAAACTTGAGAGGGCGAGCCTCGAGCTGAAGAAAAGCCAGGAGAAACTCCTTCATCTTGAGAAAATCTCCACAATGAAGCAGATCGTTACATCCGTGACGCATGATCTGAAAGATCCTTTAACCGGTATAAAGACCGCCGCTTATTACCTCGGTGAGAAGATCAGCAAGGATAACCCGGCGCTTACGAATATAATACGCGACATTGAAACAGAGATAGAGTACGCCGACAATATAGTGACCAACATACTCTCTCTGGCGCGTCCTACAAATACGGGCCTTAAGCCCACAAATATAAATGAGGTAGTTGAGAAAGCCATTGCTCTTATAACCTCGCAGGCCATATTGCAGAAGATAAAGATTGTGAAGGTCCTTCATCCGTCTCTTCCCGCAATGCTTGCCGATGATACGCAGCTTAAACAGGTATTTATTAACTTGCTTCTTAACGTCTTCCAGAGTATGCCACAGGGAGGGGAGCTTACCATAAGTACAGCAGAGAATGCAGGCAGGCTGGAGGTTAAGATAGTTGACTCAGGCAACAATGACAGGGTGTTCGAACCTATATTCAGCTCCAGGGACAATGACAAAAACAGAGACCTGGTCATTATGACCGAGGTAGCAAGAAACAGGGAATATGACGAATAACTTTACATTGCGAGACTTGGAACAAACAAAACGTTCTCAGGAGATGAGCGTTATGACTTCGGGTCCGATAAGTATATTAATCATTGATGATGAGCCCATCATCAGAGATACCATGGCTTGTATCTTTACTGACGAAGGCTACCAGGTGGTGGTTGCTTCTACAGGTACGGAAGCAATAGCGCTTGGGAAAACCTCGTTTTTCAACGTGGCTATCATAGATTTAAAATTGCCGGACATGAACGGTCTTGAGGTCTTAGGCGCTATCAGGCAGTCAAATCCCCTGATATGCGCGCTTCTTATCACCTCACATCCGACTACTAATACCCTTATAAGCGCGGTAAAAGCGGAAGCTTACGATTATATAAGAAAGCCTTTTGACATAAATCACATAAAGCTTGTCGTCAAGCGCGGCGTGGAACGCCAGCGCCTCTTCATAGAGAATGAAAAACTGCTTAAAAGTCTGACCGGGGAGAAGAGGAAGCTCGAGGCTATACTGCAGGTCAGTGAAATGATGAGCTCCATACTAAACCTTGATAAGCTGGTGAACTTTCTTGTTGTAAAATCAATGGACGTTCTTGAAGCCAAGCGCGGTTCCATAATGCTCCTTGATAGTAATGAGAGGCATTTGTTCATAAAAAGCGCCAAGGGCTTAAGCGAGCATATAGTAAAAGACACCAAGGTTAAGCTGGGAGAGAGGATCTCGGGATGGGTTGCCCAGGAGGGGAAACCGCTGCTCGTGGCAGATGTTGAAAAGGACCTGCGTCTTCAGAGGAAAAACAGACCCCAGTATATCACAAAATCATTTTTGAGCGTTCCTCTTAAGCTTGAGGATAAGGTAATAGGAGTGATAAACCTTACGGATAAGCTCAAGAGTCCCAACGGTGTATTCACTGACGAGGACCTTAAATTCCTATCCATCATAGTCCAGCAGGGTGCGGTTGCCATAGAGAACGCGAAGTTATACAAGAAGGTGAGCTGGCTTGCGATTACTGACGCGTTAACGGAGCTATTCAACCAGCGCTATTTCCAGGTGCGTCTGGCTGAGGAAATTAACCGTGCAAGGCGTTACGTTCGTCCGCTGTCGCTGATCATGCTTGATATAGATTATTTTAAGAACTACAATGATGTAAACGGCCATCTTAAGGGGAATATCCTGCTTCGCGGTATAGCGCAGATACTTAAGAACAGTGCCCGAGGCGTTGATATACTCAGCCGTTACGGTGGTGAGGAATTTGTGGTGATACTGCCGGAAACAGATCTTGCTGACGCCCAGGCTGTAGCTGAGAAAATACGAAAGGCAGTGGAGGATACAGTGTTCGAGGGAGAGGAAAAGCAGCCCTTGGGAAAAATTACCATAAGCGGCGGCGTGGCTGTGTACCGTCAGAATATAACGGAAGACCAGTTTATAGGAAGGGCGGATGAAGCGCTCTACAGGGCTAAGGAACTGGGAAGAAATAAAATTTGTGTTTATGAGCAATAAAACTAATTGACTATAACACTATAGATTGGTATTATATATGATAAGTAAAGACAGCTTTACTTATCATATTTTTATTTGAGGTGAGAAGATATGAAGAAACTAAAACTTGGGTTGCCCAAGGGAAGCCTGCAGGAGTCAACCCTTACGCTTTTCAAAAAAGCCGGCATAAAGATATCAGTAGGATCACGTTCCTATTTCCCGTCATGCGATGACGAGGAGCTGGATATAATGATGGTGCGCGGGCAGGAAGTGGCGAAGTACGTGGAAGACGGTGTGTTTGACGCGGGGCTTGCGGGTTATGACTGGATAAAGGAAACAAGGGCTGATGTCAAAGAGGTAACTGAGCTCATCTACGCCAAGCAGGGATACAGGCCTGTGCGGTGGGTGCTCGCAGTCAGCCAGGATTCTCCGGCCAAGAAGGTAAAGGACCTAAAAGGCAAACGCATAGCAACGGAACTAGTAGATGTAGTCAAGAAGTATTTATCCAAAAACAAGGTAAATGCAAAGGTCGAATTCTCCTGGGGAGCCACAGAGGCTAAAGCCCCGTACCTGGCAGATGCCATCGTGGAACTGACAGAGACAGGTGCATCTCTTAGGGCAAATAAGCTAAGGATCATAGATACCGTGATGGAATCCACCACTCGCCTTATTGCCAACAAGAAGGCTTTGAAGGATCCCTGGAAGAAGAGGAAGATAGAGAACATTTCCCTTCTTCTTACCGGGGCGCTTGCAGCAGAAGGCATGGTAGGCCTTAAGATGAATCTTGCTGAAGCAAAGCTTGCGCAGGTTTCAAGGGTTCTGCCTGCTCTTAAGAAGCCGACCATCTCTAAACTCAATCAAAAGGGATGGATAGCAATAGAAGTCATAATTGAAGAGAACATAGTCAAGAAGATAATACCTGAATTAAAACGAGCCGGGGCAGAGGGTATTATAGAGTATCCGCTCAACAAGGTTATCTATTGATCTTTTAGAGGATATAATGACAGTAAGAGTGAGATTCGCACCTTCGCCGACAGGCTTTCTGCATATAGGTTCTGTCAGGACCGCATTGTATAACTGGTTGTTCGCAAGACACCATAAGGGTGTCTTTATCCTTAGGATAGAGGACACAGATGAAGTAAGGTCCACCAAGGAATCTGTTGACGCAATCCTTGACGGCATGAGGTGGCTCGGTCTTGACTGGGATGAAGGCCCCGAAAAGGGAGGGGATTTCGGCCCGTATTTTCAGATGCAGCGCGCTGATATTTACCAGAAACAGGCACAGAAACTTTTAGAAGGAAATAAGGCATATTACTGCTATTGCACTCCGGAAGAGCTAAAAGAACGCCGCGAACAAACCATAAAAGAAAAAAAGCCCCCGAAATATGACGGTCGCTGCAGGGACCTGGATGAGGCGAAAAAAGCCAAGTATGAGAAAGAGGGAAGAAGGCGCGTAGTGCGCTTCAGGATGCCCGGAGCGGGTAAGACAAAGATAAGAGATCTTGTTAAGGGCGATATAGAGTTTGACAACGCGGTGCTCGATGATTTCGTTATAATGAAATCAAACGGCACCCCGATTTATAATTTCGCAAATGTAATAGATGACAGCCTCATGGAAATTTCACACATTATAAGAGGCGATGACCATATTTCAAATACCCCGAGGCAGGTACTGCTTTACGAAGCCCTGGGTTTTAATGTTCCTGAGTTCGCTCATGTTGCCATGATCCACGGCTCTGACGGAGGCAGGCTCAGTAAGCGTCACGGCGCGACAGCGCTGGAGCAGTACCACCAAGAGGGGTATCTGCCGCAGGCACTGCTTAATTACCTGGCCCTTCTGGGCTGGTCAACAAGTGACTCCCAGCAGCTTTTTACGATTGATGAGATGGTAGAAAAATTTTCCCTTGATGGCTGTGGTAAGAGCGCCGCTGTATTTGATCCGCAGAAACTGCTATGGATGAACGGGGAATACCTTAGGAAACTTGAGCCTGAAAGGCTTGTTGAGATATCAATACCTTACCTTGAGAAGCAAGGACTGGTAAACAAGGATACAAGGTATGAATATTTAAGGAAGATAATATCACTCGAACAGGAGAAGATGAAGCTTGTTTCTGATGTGGTCGGCCTGGTTGACTTTTTTCTAAGAGATGATGTAGAGTTTGATGAAAAGGCCGTGAACAAGGTCCTGAAAAAAGAGCATGCTCCGAAAGCCCTTGAAGCTATGGCAGCTAAGCTTAAAGAGATGGATGAGAAGGATTTCGTTTGTGATAAACTTGAGAAACTTACACGTGATGTTGCAGAGGTTCTTGGTTTCAAAGCCGGGCAGGTGTTTCATCCAGTGCGTGTTAGTATAAGCGGGAAAACCACAGGTCCGGGACTGTTTGAGATGATGGAAGTTCTTGGAAAAGAAAAAGTACTTAAGCGTATAACCAGGGTGCAGAAAGAAATATTTCAGGAAAATGCATAAGGAGGGTATGATGCCAGATAAAAAAGATATTCCGAATCATCACTTCATGAGTCTGGTGTTCTCGCTATCACAGTCAATTATGGCTCTGCTTGGAAAGATACAGAATCCTGCTACAGGCAAGATGGAACAGAACCTGGACCAGGCGAAGCTTACGATAGATATGCTTGAAATGCTAAAGGAGAAGACAAAAGGTAATCTTGTTCCTACAGAGGAGAAGATGCTTCTTGCCACACTTCAGAATATCTATCTCAATTACGCGGATGAAATAAAAAAGGTTTCAGGTGAAAAGTCAAAGCCGGAAGAACCGAAAAAAGAAGAGAAAAAGAAATAAGAGAATAATGCCGGGTGGTCTAATGGTAGGACAGCGGTCTCTGGAACCGTAGATTGAAGGTTCGAATCCTTCCCCGGCAGTATACCCCAAGGAGTTAAGATGTCAGAATATACAGAAAAACATGCCAAGGCAGGCTTGAAAAACAAACTTCCTAAAGTAGAGTGCTTCCCTAATCAGTTTCCAAGCTATGAAATAACTGTAGAGATACCGGAATTCACGTCAATATGCCCGAAGACCGGGCTTCCTGATTTCGGAACTGTCACAATCTGTTATATGCCCGGGAAGTACTGTGCCGAACTAAAATCTCTTAAGATGTACATACTAGCATACCGCAATCTCGGTATTTTCTACGAGAATGCAGTAAACAGGATACTTGATGATTTCACAAAGGCCGTAAAGCCCAAATGGGCTATCGTGAGGGGTGAATTTACCCCGCGCGGAGGTCTTTGCTCCACCATAGAAGCACGCTTTCCACGCGCACGCTCCAAGCGCTGAAAAATAAGTGGCGATATCGTCTAGTCTGGCCCAGGACGTAGCCCTCTCAAGGCTGAAACACGGGTTCGAATCCCGTTATCGCTACCAAAAGTTCCTTATTTATTGTTGTTTTTCTTGACATTTACTTATAATTTATATTATATTATAGATAATGGAAATCCTAAGGAAACGCATCCCTATAATGAATCTCAAAAATTCCCATGGTTTAACATTGATAGAGATAGTATTAGCGATTACTGTTTTAGTAATGGCGGTTATCCCTTTAATGAAAATGCTTGGGGATAGCCTGCGCGGCAGTCAAACCTTCTCCGATATATCAATAGCTACTCAATTAGCACAGGAATTAATGGAAGAGATAAAATCTAAAAGATGGGATGAACTTTCATCACTTGATGGCAGTCCGGCTCCCAATGGTTCCTGGCCTTTTGGTCCTGATGCAGGAGAGGGGACACCTGCTGCGTATGATGATGTTGATGATTATAATACAGCTCCTCTTGCTTATGATGTTGTGGATGGTAAATTCACAAGAACAGTAGAAGTGATCTATGTTAATGTACCTCATGCTTCAGATCCGGCTACAATAACCCCGACTTTGCCGCTGGGGACAACAAGTGCCTACAAACGGATAACAATCACGATTGACTGGACAGGAAAAAATCCTAATGCGGAACCACTCTTTATTAGTACAATACGTGCAAATTACAGGGGATATTAATGCGTAAAAAGAGACATGCAAAAGGTGTAACTTTAATTGAGATTATAGTAGTTGCCGCAATTATAGGTATCGCCTTTTATGGGATCATTAGGCTTCTTAAATATAGTTACGATGCATGGTTTCTGGGTTCTTCCAGGTTAACCCTTCAACAGGAAGCACGCCAAGCTATGTCCATAATAGGACAGGATCTAAAAAACTCAAAACGTTCAAGTATAGGGAACCTGACATTTAATGTCGGTTTTGAAAATCCTCCTGGAAATGCCGGGGAACTTGATTCCTGGAACAGCACAGAATTTACAGGAGGGAAAGTTTTCAGGGTATTTGGCAGTACTGAGACAAGAAGCGGATTTGGCGCATTGAAGCTTGTTGATGACACCTCAATCGCGAACGGGTATAGAAGTTATAAACCAATGGCCGATGGAGGGATGTACTCGACTTTTACTTATACCCAGGATTATGTACTTTCTGGATGGATAATGAATTCAGTAGTAAGTATATCTTCAAGCACAGCGGAAGTAAGGGTTGTTACTCCAGGTAATGCTGATTTGGGAGCGCCTTCCGGACCTGTGTTTATAAGTACACCAACATACCAGAATGCCAATCCCTACTGGGTTTTTATCAGTACAACTTTTCCACAAACGCAAAATATCAACTTTGCTCTAAGATTTACCAATTTCTCAGAAGGAACAGAAGTGTTTTTTGATGACATATGTGTCGCGCCGTCCAGTTTTGGATATGTTGGGGGGGCTGTTAATTATCAACGTCCTCCTAATACACCTATGGCTATGGGTTATGATTCTTATAGGATTTTGCTTAATCCTGCAGGAGGGGGAGTAGATTCTACGCATATCTTACGACAAAAGGAAGACAGTCCGGGCGTCTTTAATAGCTTTGGATTAAATCCTCTGACCGCGGATGTAGAGAGTTTTATGATTATAAACAACAATCAGACATCGTTTGACATTTTATTAAATCTTGTTGATCCTGACGCCGGGGGAGTAGCAGGGACACAACGCTATGATATGAGAACAACAGTATTTCCTAATGTGCCGTAACTAGGAGAGTATATGCTGCGTAGAAAAAAAGAAAAAGGCAGTGCTTTTATAATGGTAATGATTACTCTTATTGTGCTTTTGTTTATTGGGGTATCCTTTATCTTTTGGATAAGAATAGAATCACGAAGTTCCACGCAGCAGAGGATAGCTGTTAAGGATATTTCTTATGCCGAAATGGGTGCTGAGAAAACTATACATCGCCTGCAGACAGATGATACCTGGGCACATCAGTTTACTGATGGTTTAAACTTGGCTACCCCGGCTACTTATACGCTGCTTATAGACGATGTGCGCATACATGTGACGGTGGAAGAGATCAGATAATAAAATTAAGAGGTGTTTAGATGAAAAAAAACAGGATATCTTATCTTTGTTTGATATTTGTTTTTTTCCTGGTTGTGTTGTGCCCTGTATTTTTGGCGGATGCATATGATTTGGACTGGAAGCTTCCTGCCAATGAGTGGTTTCTTAACACGCCTGCTGATGTGGCTGTTGATTCATCAGACAATTTATACATTGCTGATACTGGCAGCAATAGCATAAAAAAGCTCAGCAGTACCGGTACAGTGCTTACAAGCTGGGGTAATTCAGGGTCTGGAGATGGGGAATTTAATGCTCCAACAGGTATAGCCGTAGATTCCTCTGATAATGTTTATGTTGCCGATAGCGGCAATAATCGTGTACAGAAATTTACAAGTGCAGGAACATTTGTTGAGAGCTGGGGTGTGGAAGGAACCGGGGATGGTGAGTTCAGTGCGCCTGCTGGTATAGCGACAGATAGTTCAGATAATATTTATGTTACCGATGCAGGCAATCATAGAGTGCAGAAGTTTGCTTCATCGGGAACTTTTGTAACTAAATGGGGGCAGCAGGGGTCAAGTAATGGCCGGTTTAGCTCTCCAGCGGGCATAGTCGCGGATATTTCAGGCAGTATTTATGTTGTAGATACAGGTAATGATCGTGTGCAGAGATTTACTAACTCCGGGGTTTATCAAAGCCAATGGGGGCAAACAGGTACAGGTAATGGTTATCTAACCGGTCCTTTAGGCATAGACATTGATTCTTCAGGTTATTTCTATATCTGCGATTCTGGTAATGACAGGGTGCAGAAGTTTGATAGTAGCGGTAATTTTTCTGCTGTTTGGGGAAGTGCAGGTGAAGGAGACGGGGAGTTTGGTACTTGCCGGGGGGTTACAATAGATTCAAATGACAATGTATATGTTACGGATTTCCTTAATAATAGTGTTCAGATATTTACAAGTGCGGGTGTCTTTTCTTCAGCATATTCAAGCTTTGGGGATGATAACGGTGAGTTTCATTATCCTGGTGGGATTGCTGTTGATTCACTTAACAATCTCTATGTGGCAGATACCAGCAATGACCGTATACAGGAGATAAACAGCAGCGGAGTCTTTGTTACTTCTTGGGGAAGTACGGGGACTGGCGATGGTGAGTTCGACTCACCCAATGCGCTGGCAATCGATTCTTCGGATAATGTGTTTGTGGTTGATACGGGAAATAACCGTATACAAAAATTTAACAGTTCCGGAACATTTATTGCCAAATGGGGCAGTACGGGTACAAGTGATGGTTCCTTCACTAGTCCTGGTGGAATTGCTGTTGATTCCAGTGATAACATATATGTTGCCGATAGCGGTAACGACCGTGTACAGAAATTTGATAATGATGGAACCTTTATTGTTTCCTGGGATGGGACAGGAAGCACATCCGCCTTTGCTAGTCCTGTAGGAATAGTTGTTGATTCACAAGGATATGCGTATGTATTTGGAAGCGCAACCTATGCAAATCGAATACAAAAAGTTGATTCAGATGGCGTTCTTGTGACCCAGTGGGATACGAGTTCTTCCGCAACTGCAACAACTATTTCCATACCATATCAATTAGCTGTTGATGCATCAGACAATGTTTATGCTGCAGATAAACCAAACCATGTTATGAAGAAATTCAGTAACAGTGGAACCCTTATTTCTTACTGGGGTGGATACGGGACGGAAAGCGAACAGTTTAGATATCCGGGTGGGGTTGTTGTTGATGGGTCAGGAAATGTCTATGTTTCTGATACAGATAACCATCGCATTCAGAAGTTTACCCCTACGGGGACTGCGCCGAGTGATCCATCAGGATTATCCGCTACTTCTGTTTCAGACAGTGGGATAAATCTAAGCTGGACAGATAATGCGAGTAGTGAATTAGGGTATAAGATCGAAAGAAAATTGACAACTGGCTCTTATACTGAGTTAGCAACTACAAGTGCCAGTACAACATCATATGAAGACAGAAGCCTTTCTTCAGGCACGACCTACTATTACAGAGTACGGGCTTATATAGCTTCATATGATTCAGGGTATTCAAACGAGGCATCTGCTGTTACGGCAGTCCCTATAATTCCCAGTACTTTTATCCCCTATAACAATTTATTTAACCCTGCGACAGGTGAACAGACATCTGTCACATATACAATAGGGGAAACTCTGCATGTGATTTTCAAGGTTTATGATTTGAAAGGGCGTTTAATCAAAAAGCTGCTTGATGAGGACAAGGTAGCGGGCACTCATGTAGTAACATGGGATGGTAAAAATGAAAACAGTGACCGAGTTGCAAGTGGCGTATATATCATGCAAATGGATACAGGAAAAACAATTTCCACAAAGAAAATTATAGTTATAAAATGAGGTGAAAACATGAATAAAACTTTACTCAGTATCATTATTTCTTTCCTCATTTTGCCGCCTTTAATGATCAATCCAGCGTTTGCAGGCAGCACGGGTACCTCAGGCGCTATAGTGCTTCGGTATCCTGTGGGAGCAAGAGCCGTTGGCATGGGAGAAGCTTTTACAGCCATCTCAGACGATGTTTCTGCTGTATACTGGAATCCCGCGGGATTAAGCTTTTTAACTCAAAATGAATTACTAATGTTTTATCTTGAAGGGTTATCTGATACAGGGTATGGTTTTGTTGGTTTTGCCTCTCCTACGAAATTTGGAACCTTAGCTGTTAGTATAACGTCTCTTCAGGCCGGGAAAGCCAAAATCTACAGTTTAACTGAGCCGACAAGGGAAGTTATTGCACAAAGTGACTACGTGGGCATTATATCCTATGCTAACCGGATTGTTGAGCCTCTTTCTATAGGACTAAATGTGAAGGTAATGCAGAGCGAGCTTGCGGAACAGGAAAAGGCAAGCGCGTATGCATTTGATGTTGGTCTTTTGTATGAAACGCCCCTTAAGAACCTCTTCTTTGGTGCGGTCATGCAGAACTCTGGATCAAAGATAAAATATATCTCTGAAGAGGATCCCTTGCCAGTGACCAGCAGGGTAGGGTTGGCATATACGATTTTCATAAAAGGAAAGATCGAGAAGGAAGAAAGTATTTTTGAGCAATACTTTCCAAATTTTGAAGAAAAACCGCAGAGTCCTTCTGTTATACATGCCATTACTATAGCGGCGGACGCAGAAAAGCCAAATGACGAAGATTCCAGATCTAATGTAGGGATAGAGTACTGGTTTGGGGATATATTTGCCCTAAGAAGCGGGTATAAAATTGGAAGGGATGCAGAAGGCCTTACTGCAGGAATAGGTTTTGCATATAGCGGTGTTGAATTTGATTATGCCTATGCTCCGGTGAAGGATTTGGACAGCAATCACCGCGTCTCTTTACTGGTAAGGTTTTAGGCTGTTTGTCGTCTTGACAAAGGGGTTTTTTGAGGTATACTTATAATAGATAACCATGTTTTATAGTTAGTATATGGGTATTACTTCAAAAAAGGGCAAACCTTGAGAAATCAGGGGACGCAAAGCCACGGGCCCTGGTAATACGACAGAGGGAAGCCGGGTTGCTGAAGGAAATATTAGGCAATACGGCTTTATTTTTTTATATACAGGAGCGCGATAATGAAGGATTTGAAACCGTTACTTATTATTAGTATATCATTAATTGTACTTATTGTCGGGAGTGTTTTTTTGTATCTAAGGGTTAAAGAGAAAAGAGAAAGAATAAGAAATACTGCAATCGCTAATTTTGAAAAAGCGGAAAAGATAAAGCAGAAGGGAAACTTCAGAGAAGCGGTACAGGTATACGAAAGAGCTACTGAGGTTAAAAATAACCCCAATTATATTGAAGCTGAATTTAAAAAAGCGAACATATACCGTTACCAGTTAAATGATATTGCTAAGGCAAAAGAAGGATACGAGAAAATACTTAAGCTAAGAAAAAAATATCCCCAGAATCGTAGGATGCCTGATTCGCTGGTCGAATTATCCAGTATTTATATAAAAGAAAGGAAAAGTGACGCTGCAATAGAGCTGTTGGAAATTGCTCGGGAAGAATATCCGTTTAAGGCAAACAGGAGAAGCGTACTTGCTTTTTTAAGCCAAGCATACAAGCAGAAAGGAGATCTTCAGAAAGCCCAGGAGATTTCTGATAAGATTAATCCGTAAACATTCAGAAGGGTGGAGAGATTTGATGAAGAAAATAATAGGGTTTATCGGAATTCTATTTATATTTATGGTGTTATTTTTTGTTTTTGCTGAAGCCAAGGACATTGAGGTCCAGGGAATTACACTCGTAAACTGGTATCACAAGCAATATGACTGGGGGAATGGATACAGCGACTACGGTTATTTTCGCGCCGTTGAGGGTTTTGGTGTTCCTCCGGAAGGAGGGCGAGGCAAACAGGCTGTTGACCAGTTGCCGTCCACTAAGGTGAACTATGTAGGAGTGCAGGTTGCCTGGGGGATGGACGATAATAATGACCTTGTTATAGAACCTTGGTATTGGGATGACCCGCCTCAAGGGACAAGAAAAGAAGGGCTTACCCCGGATATAGATGAGGTTAAACAGCTTATTGATTATCTCCACACCGATCCCCCAAATGGGATAGGTGTAACAAACGTTATGATATTCCCTCAGGTACGCGTAGGATGGGAGGTAAATTGGGCGGCTACTATAGGAACCTTTTATAATGCTGGAAATCAATCAAGAACTTGGACAGATGCCCAGATGGATACCTGGTTTACCAATTATAAGAATTTTTTAAGATACTATGCTCAGCAGTTATTTAATAACTTAGAAGCGGGTGATATATTCAGTATAGGCTGCGAATTACGCAGTATGACGGGACCCATACCACGTGCCACTATCCCGGATACGTATGATTTCGAAGCAAAATGGGATGATATTATTACAACACTTAAAGGCGATCTCCCTGCTGGAGTAAAGCTGATGTACAATTCCAACTGGGATGAATTTGAGAATGTCGTGTTTTGGGACAATCCTGATCTTGATTATGCTTCCGTTGATGCATATTTCCCACTTTCTGGCCCTCAGAATTTTAATCCGGCCACTGTCGCTGCAATAGAGGCACTTTGGAGCGCAAATGCAACAGGCATTAGGACACAGCCTCCTTTTGACCCATACCACTGGTATTGGTATGACGCTGTTAATACTGATGGGTATAGCTGTATATCGCAGGACTGGTTAACAAAACTTGACACTTGGGCTACATCCTATGATCCGGACCTGAAAGTTGTTTTCGGGGAGTTTGGCTATCCGAGTAAGCACTATGCTACTTATGAACCTTGGCAGGGGTGGAGTTCAACCAGTGAGAATTTGGTAGGGGGAAATCAGGCCGGAAACTATAACGGTCCGTTACAATCGATGGCGTTTGAGGCCGCAATGCGTGTCTTCAAGGATAGATCATGGTTTAAGGGTATGTTCGTCTGGCACTGGAGCCTTTGGCCCGAAGCGGGACATCTTGCCGGTCTAACACAGAACATCAACTATACCCCTCAAAGTGATCCTATGGATTTGACAGGTAGAAAACCGGTTTTAGATACTATCGAAATCGGTTATAATGACCAGCCTGATGCTCCAGTTGTTAATGGGCCTGTCACGGTTCCTCTGGGAGAAGTGCGCACATATAATTTCCAGGCTGATGATGGAGATTTTATTGACCCCGATGAGAAAGTTAAATATTTCATTGACTGGGGTGATGGAAGTACAGAGGAAACAGTATGGGGTGACCCTAACTGGATAAAGAATGCCACCCACACATGGACAAGCCTTGGAAATCTCACGATTACTGTTGAAGCATATGATAACAGCGGGAACGGTCCATATAATCGTACAGTTAGTACAGACTTTAACGAGAATGATACATCCGTAGTAACAACTAAGGATATTATGGTAATTGAGCCCGCTATTTATGGACAGAGGATGGAGTATCAGAATGATACTTTTTATCCTCCTGGTACTCCAAGTTGGGCTTTTACATGGAAAGATCTTGATGACGGAAGGTCTATTAGAAATGATGAGGAAGTGAAGTTGTTTGCAAGGTTAAGCGATAAGGCAGATTATGAACTCAGGTTCTATTATACGACTGACGGAACAGATCCTGTTACATGGCTTGATACGAGTCCAAGTACGACCACATGTACTGATGTCGGGACAAGTTTTTACATTGTACCGACCTCGACTACCACTGTTATAGCGGGAGTTCCTTTTGATGAGAGGGAGTTTGAAACAATTGTTCCGCCAGAACTTGCCTCGGCCTCCTCTACTTTTATCTGGAAGCCGTTTGCAAAAGGAGACTTTGCAGGAAATGTCTTTTACTCAACAGGTACCCCAGTGAGCGTTGCGTATGACGGCGGTCCCGGAGGTACTGTTGGTGTACCATATAATGAACCAGCAGGCAATCCTCCTGGTGACAGGGATTATAATGTAATGTTTAGCTATGGACAGTTTATTCCAAATGCCGACCCTTATCCTCTTGAGTGGGACGGGGTTAATTTTTCTACCGCGACCACGAGCAATTACGTGTCTTTGAGGCATTCACCAAATGAAAGATTATCGCTGACGACTGCGTCCACTCCATATATGTATAACAATTATTATTTTATGCCTGCCCAAATTACTCCTCCAGTGGATACTTTCATGCTGGATGCTTCACACTTTGCAGTGCCGGGCAGTGACGGACTTTCCGATTTACTCTATGGAGAAGAACCTACCATTTATGTAAGAACAGCGGACACTGATGTGGTATCAGGCCTATCCACGATTGATTATTCATACAATGTCTGGAGTTCCAGTAGGGCGGTGGTTCTGGGGCCAAGGACTGTGGTAACCGAGAGTATTAATGCAGATAAGGCAACATATACTGAGGCGGAAAAACATCAGGGATATCACCTGAAGCACCAGTTTCTGCAGCCTACGGTTTATGGGGGTGCGGGGACACAAGGTCTTAAAGATCTGCCTCAAGGGACCACAGTTCAATATTATTTTAACCTGAGGGATGAAGATGGCAGTGGTTTAGGGGGAAATGATAGGAATTGGTGGCAATTCAAGCTTTTTGCTGATGGAGTAAGGAAAAAAGGTTTCTGGTCAAAACCAGGCTCTCCGGATCTGGCAACGGCTTTCAATATGGTTGTGCTGCAGGATGATTATACCAGGCCACATTGCTCATCAGAACCTCAGAAATTAGGCGGGGATACTCAGGAACATAGTTTCTCACAGCCATATTATGTAACAATAGGTTTAGAAGATACACCCGTGGCTTCCCAAAGTGTTTATGCGAATATGCCTATGGCTCTTAGTCCGGAATCAGGGTTAACATTTGGGAATGTCATCCCTGGCAGAGGTGCGGCTAGCGGGATTAATACAGGTATCTCTTCAGAGCCATGGGTTGTGGGATCATCTACATCACCTGTTCATGGGACAGCTCTTTATTACAAATTTGTTGATCAGGCTACATTTGCCACTGTTATCGGTATAGATCTGGCTAATGGGGA
>JBDRDD010000007.1:50000-137237 GCA_043821115.1 bacterium
ACACAGGACTCTGCTAAAATTTATGTTGAAGTATAGAGTCTGACGCCTGCCCGGTGCTGGAAGGTTAAAGGGAGGTGTTATCCTCGCAAGAGGAGAAGCGCTGATCTGAAGCCCCAGTAAACGGCGGCCGTAACTATAACGGTCCTAAGGTAGCGAAATTCCTTGTCGGGTAAGTTCCGACCTGCACGAATGGCGTAACGATCTGGGTGCTGTCTCAACGAGAGGCTCGGCGAAATTGTGATCCCTGTGAAGACGCAGGGTACCCGCAACTAGACGGAAAGACCCCGTGGAGCTTTACTGTAACTTAATATTGAATTATGGAATGATTTGTGTAGGATAGGTGGGAGGCGATGAAGTCCTGACGTAAGTCGGGATGGAGCCATCCTTGAAATACCACCCTCATTATTCTGTGATTCTAACCCCTTGCCGTAATCCGGCGGGGAGACAGTGTTTGGTAGGCAGTTTAACTGGGGCGGTTGCCTCATAAACAGTAACTGAGGCGCCCAAAGGTTCCTTCAGTCCCGTTAGAAATGGGACAACGAGTGTAAAGGCATAAGGGAGCTTAACTGCGAGACAAACGAGTCGAGCAGGTGCGAAAGCAGGGCTTAGTGATCCGGCGGTTCCGAATGGAAGGGCCGTCGCTCAACGGATAAAAGCTACCCCGGGGATAACAGGCTTATCTCCCCCAAGAGTTCATATCGACGGGGAGGTTTGGCACCTCGATGTCGGCTCATCCTATCCTCCTGCTGAAGTAGGTGGGAAGGGTTTGGCTGTTCGCCAATTAAAAGGGTACGTGAGCTGGGTTCAATACGTCGTGAGACAGTATGGTCCCTATCTGTTGCGGGCGTAGGATATTTGAGAGGGGCTGCTCCTAGTACGAGAGGACCGGAGTGGACAGACCGCTGGTGTTCCAGTTGTTCCGCCAGGAGCAATCGCTGGGTAGCTAAGTCTGGATGGGATAAACGCTGAAAGCATATAAGCGTGAAGCTCGCCTCAAGATTAGATATCCCTTTCACCGTAAGGTGAACTAAAAACTTCCCGTAGACTACGGGTTTGATAGGTTCCAGGTGTAAGTCCAGTAATGGATTGAGCTTAGGAATACTAATAAGTTGTGAGGCTTGACCGCATTATTAGATCTAAATGTGGGCTTCAGAATAAGAAAATGGTATAAAACCATTGCTTGTACACTACTCAATGTATAAAAAATTCCTGGTGACATTAGCGAAGGGGAAACACCCGTTCCCATTCCGAACACGGAAGTTAAGCCCTTCTGCGCCGATGGTACTATACTGGTAACGGTATGGGAGAGTAGGTCGTTGCCAGGTTTTTTTTATATACGCGAGGGGGTTCTATGGCATTGAAATTACTAAACATTGGCTTTAACAATGTAGTGGTGATAGAGAGGATAGTTGCCCTGGTAACGCCCAGTTCTTCACCTATCAAACGTCTGAAGGAGATTGCCAAGAAAAGCGGTAAGCTTATCGACGCGACATCAGGCAGGCGTACCCGCTGTGTCATTATTACCGATACCAACCATGTAGTGCTTTCCGCTCTGCAGCCTGAGACCATCACGCAGAGGTTTAGTGCTGCCCATAAGAAATAGGTGCGCCCAGATGGAAAAAAAAGGATTGCTTTTTGTTATATCCGCTGCTTCGGGTGCGGGGAAGACCACGGTATGCAAAGCGTTGCTCGGTTCTTTGCCGAGGCTTAGCTTTTCTGTATCGGCCACTACGAGAAAGATCAGGCGGGGCGAGGTTGACGGACGTGATTATTTCTTTCTCTTAGAGCGCCAGTTCAAGGATAAGATAAAAAAAGCTGAGCTTGCAGAGTGGGCAAAAGTCCACAATTATTACTACGGTACGCCGAAAGAGTCCATATCGAGTATCCGTTCCAAGGGGCATGACGTGCTTCTTGAAATTGATGTTCAGGGCGGGATAAATATAAGAAAAATGTATCCCGGGGCTGTGCTTATTTTCATAAAAACCCCATCGTTTGAGGTTCTCAAAGAGCGCCTAAAATACAGGGGATTGGACGGAAAAAAAGAAATAACAAAGAGGCTTGATACGGCAAAAAGAGAGTTAAAACTGCTTAATGAGTATGATTACGTGGTGGTAAACGACGAGCTGAAAAATGCAATAGAGGATGTCGCTTCTATCATACAAAAAGAAAGAAAAGACTCAAGGAGGTAGCATGACTTTAGAATTGCCACTGGAAAAACTACTGCTGGATACAAAAGGCAGCAAGTACACGCTTGTGCTGCGCGCCGCGGAACGTGCAAAGTTGCTTAAGGAACAGAAAAAAGACCTGGACCCTAAAGAAAAAATGACGATGCTTGCCCTTGACGAAGTACTCAGGGAGAAATATACCAAGCAGCAGAAGCAGCGGGATAAGGAAGAAAAGAAGAAATAAGGTGCATTATGAAGCAAAAAAACCTTAAGGGAAAATGTGTAATATTAGGAGTGACAGGAAGCATAGCCGCGTACAAATCATGTCTTGTAATAACAGGGCTTAAAAAGCATGGTGCCGATGTCATTGCTGTCATGACCGAGAACTCCAAGAAATTCATAACGTCCTTCACACTGCAGAATCTTTCCCAGAACAAGGTCGTCGAAGGTCTTTTCGACCTTAACTACACCCCTACGGTTGAGCACATATCTCTCGCGGACAGGGCTGATGCCGTGTTGGTTGTACCGGCTACAGCAAATGTCATAGGAAAGCTCGCATGCGGTATAGCCGATGATATGCTCACATGTATTTGCCTTGCCACGAATGCCCCCAAGATCGTATGCCCCGCAATGAATGTCAATATGTATAAAAACGCCATAGTCCAGGAGAACATAGCAAAACTTAAGGGTAGAGGGTACCATTTCGTGGAGCCGACCATTGGAAGGCTTGCAAGCGGTATCAAGGGAAAAGGACGCCTGGCGGATATTGATACAATCATAAAAGAGGTACTACGAATATTATAAAGAAGACACTTAAAGGAAAAACGGTTCTTGTCACCGCAGGCCCGACCCGGGAATACATTGATCCCGTCAGGTTCATATCCAATCCATCTACGGGAAAGATGGGCTATGCCATGGCACATGAAGCAGTCAGAAGAGGTGCCAGGGTCATACTTGTAAGCGGTCCCACTCATATTAAACCTCCCATTGGAGTGAATTTGGTGCGTGTGGAGACAGCACTCCAGATGCATACCGCTGTAAAGAAATATTTCACAAAAACTGATATCATGATAGCAGCAAGCGCTGTCAGCGACTACAGGCCCGTCAAGAAAAGTCCCCTTAAAATCAAAAAACAATCACGCAAAAAGATAAACCTCTCACTTATAAAAAACCCCGATATTATTGAAGAGATGGCGAAGAAAAAAGGCGCCAGGATAATGATAGGGTTTGCCGCCGAAACAGGCAGTCTAAAAAAGAACGCGCTTAAGAAACTCTCTTCTAAAAATCTTGATTTCATCGTTGCCAATGACGTCAGTCGTCCAGGGGCGGGATTCGCAACTGACACCAATATTGTCAGCGTGTTCGATAAATCCGGCAGCCATTACAAATTTCCCAAGATGACCAAGGCCGCACTTTGCACGAAAATATTTGACATTATTATATGATTTATGATAGTATAAGTAAAAATAATATACTTCAACTTTTTTAAGGGGAACTCGCGCACATGAGCAAGCGAAAAAGTATCATAGGGGTATTATTCTTTTTCCTTATACTGCTTTTTTTTGGAACCCCGCTCACCTATGGTGCACCTTTACCTCCCACAAGCCTAACAGCCACAAACAACGGTGGTCCCATATCACTCTCATGGACCGCCGCAGTCGGCGCAACTTCCTACACAGTTTACAGAAGTACCCTTACAATTACCGCACTTACCGATGAGGGAGTAGAGGTGGCTGGTGTCAGCACATCTACGACATTCATGGATATAAATACGGAGGATACAATAACGTATCGCTACGTGACTACCGCGTGGGATGCCACGGGGGAAAGTGCCACATTTTCAAACGAGGCCATAGTTACGGCTTTCTATGTAACCCTTACTGTAAGTCTCAGTGCCGACACCCAGCTCATAGATTACGAGACTAACGGTACTCCGGCACAGTCTGTTATAACATATACTGTGGACAGCGGTTATCTTGCTCAAAGTATAGCGATAGATATTATAGACAACTACAGTGATTCGAGTATATTCAAGGAACCCGTTGTCGTCAACTCCGCTACAGGTATCAGTTCAGGTAACTATACGTGGGACGGCAGCTGGTTCAATACCATGCAGCCTACCAAGCATAACGGCTCATATACAGTCCAGGTTACACCTACCGGTTTTGACGGCATGTCACCTGAATATCCCACGCAACTCACAATTACAGTCCACGTTGTTCACGTAAATGACGTGGAGATGATATTTACAGATTATGGGCAGACCACTATAGCACATGGTCTCCCCATGCTTTTTTCATACCAGCTTACCGAGGATGCATATACTACCCTTGCAATTTACAATACCAATGGAACCAGTTCTACGGCTGACGACACGCTTGTAAAGAGCTTCACAGATGAGGCTCCGAGAAACAGCGAAGGACAGACCAGGGATTTCAGAGAACACCAGTCCTGGGATGGCACTTATGGAGGACCAGAAGATGGTATAAGTGCAAGTCTTCAATACAAACTTGTTCCTACAGGCATATACAGGTTTGCCATAGACGCTTATTTTGATCACACGGGTTTAGCTACCAGGGATATAGCCACGACACGAGGATGGTCTTTCGCGGTTGATAAGAGAATAGTTGATATAAGTACGGAAGGAATTAGTGAGAATAATCCGCTAGCAAAGATAAAATATACTCCGACAGAACCGGCTAACGTGACCATAAAGATATGTAAGTCCGGAACTACGTTCTCAACAGATGTCACTACCGGCGAGGCAATACCGAATCCATCCACGAATCTTGTAAAGACGTTTACTTTTTACCAGCAGGCAGCAGGGGAGCAGGAAGTTACATGGGACGGCAATGACGAGAACGGTACTGCCTCGGATGACGGGCTCTACCTGGTGGTCATCACTGCAACTGATGTTGAAGGCAACCTCTTCTTTAACACCAGCGGTACAGACAATCTTTTTAGAACCACCGTATCAATAGACAGGACCACGAGCCAGATAGCGACGGATTCAACCGCTCCCACTGTCAGTTCTACAAGTCCATCAAGCGGGAGTGTTGTTACAAGTCCTTTTACGCAGGTAAGCGCCGTACTGGCTGATGAGAGCGGCGGCTCCGGAGTGGATCTTGACAATTCCACCATTTCACTTACTGATCCAAGTTCAAACGCCGTGTCCGGTACGACAACAAACAACGGAACAGATACCCTTATCCTTACAGTTGCCTCACAGTCAACGGACGGGGTTTATACGATAAAGGTAGTACCAAAAGATAATACGGGTAATACGGGAAGCGATCATACGGCAACATTTACACTTAACGTTACCACTACGAGCGAACAGACGACATTCCAGGAAACCGTGTATGTTTATCCTAATCCCGCAAAGAGCGGTCAGGCGACTTTCGCCTATACGCTCAGCCGCGCGTCTAATGTTAAGCTTGAGGTTTACAGCTTGATGGGAGAGCTTGTCTATTCGTCTTCCAAGGATGACGTAAGCGGGGACAGGACATGGGTGTGGAACTGCAAGAATGACGGCGGAGGCGATGTTGCTACCGGGCTGTACCTTTACAAGCTGACTGTAAAGGAAGGCTCAAACACTTATGAGACAACGAAGAAACTGATTATAGTGCGTTAATATATTAATTGTAGAAGGGATTCAAATGAGGGTTGTTCAGTTGAGATATATTTCGATTATTTGGCTTAGCATCTTCTTGGCAAGTGTTGCGTTTGCCGGGAGCTCTTCTGATGTTGGCACAAGCACAGCGTCTTTTTTGAAGCTGGGTGCCGGGGCCAGGGTTATCGGTATGGGCGGTGCGTTTGTCGCTGTTGCCGATGATGCCAACGCCACCTACTGGAATCCAGCGGGTATGACACAGATATATAGTCCCGAGATAGCGGCTACGCATAACCAGTGGTTTGAGGATATAAGAAGCGAATATGTAAGCTACGTCCATCCTCTGCCCGATAAAATGGGTGTTGCCGGTGCGGATTTTCTATACATGAGTGTTCCAAGCATAGAGAAGAGGGATTCCTCTGGCGACAAGGCCGGAACCGCCAAGGTTAACAGTATGTCCTATGCCGTGCTCTATGCCTATCCCGTGAGTCCAAGATTTTCCGCAGGAATAAAGCTCAAAGGTATTTTCCAGGAATTCGATGATGAAAAAGGTAACGGTATGGCTGCGGATTGCGGACTTCTCTTTGTGCAGCCAGTTCTGGAGAGGGAAAAGGTGTCATTTGGTGTGAACGTGCAGAACCTGGGGCCGAAGTTAAAGACAGGCTCGACAGATGAGGACCTGCCTCTTAATATAAAGGGCGGAATAGCTTTTATATCTGTTGATAAAGGCCTTATCATAGCAGTGGATATTGACCAACCCGTTGATAACAAGATGAAATTTCATTCAGGGGTGGAGTACTGGTTCAGGAAGCTTGTTGCTCTGAGGGTAGGTTACGAGGATGTCGGAGATATCGGTGCCGGGAGTGGTTTTACTTTCGGTTGCGGTTTCAAGGGGTATGAGTCGGAGGAGTTCAGCAACGTGCTGATAGGTTTTGATTACGCTCTTGCGTCCTTTGGCGATTTTGGATACACTCACCGTTTTTCCCTCGCCGTTAAGTTCTAAAAACACCCTGTACAATCCTAAATTAAAGAAAGTCTCATGAACAAACTATACGAAGAGTACAATGATGTTGTTAATATGGTCAAGGATTACATACGCCAGGAGCAGCTTGACGGCGTAAAGGATATTGCTTCTGTTGTTAGCGAGCGCAAGGAAGAAGTTTCTCTTTCAAAGGATGCTTTACTTGATGAGCTTTCTGCCGGGGTGTCAGCATGCCGCAAGTGTTCTTTAGGCAAGAGCCGCATAAAAGCAGTGTTCGGGGACGGCAATCCCGACGCAGAGCTAGTGTTCGTCGGTGAAGGACCAGGCTATGATGAGGACCGGCAGGGACTGCCTTTTGTCGGCAGGGCAGGCCAGCTTCTCACGAAGATAATAGAGGCCATAGACATGAAGCGCCCCGATGTGTATATTGCCAATATCGTTAAATGCCATCCCATGAAGGATCCGAGTTCTCCTGATAAAAGGGGAAACGACAGACCTCCAACACAGGATGAGGCAAACACCTGTAAACCTTTTCTATTCAAGCAGATAGAGATAATCCAGCCCAAGATCGTGTGCGCGCTGGGGACCTATTCCGCGCAGCTTCTGTTAAATACCAAGCAATCCATAGGGAGTCTTAGAGGCCGTTTTTATGATGCCAGCGGCATAAAGATCATGCCGACACTGCATCCGGCAAGCTGCCTGTATCAGGCGAGTAACAAAAAATATGTCTGGGCTGACATGAAGATGATACGCGATGAGCTAAAAAGAATGAAATAGAAGGTTTACCTGGGTGCGTTATGGATAATGAGTCAAAAGAAATAGTACAGGTTGTTGTGAATGTTCCCATAGATAAAGTCCTTGATTATTCTGTTCCCCCTGAGCTTAGAAAAGATATAGATACAGGCAAAAGGGTTCTTGTTCCCTTTGGCACAAGAAAGATAATAGGCTGCGTTATTTCCCACTCGGCACCCACCACACAAAAAAACCTCAAGAGCATAGCGAAAGTTCTCGATGAAGTTCCTCTTGCAACAGAGGAGCTTATATCTCTCTCAGAGTGGATATCGCATTACTATATCTGCGCTCGCGGTGAAGCACTTAATGCCATACTCCCGTTTAAGGCAAGGACACCTTCATCCGGGGGGATATCCGGCTCTGGTAAACTTCCTGTAAAATCACCGGCAAGAGATCTTAATAATAACCAGACGCTGTGTCTTGATAAGATAAAAGAAAGCCTGGATGCTTCCAGTCACAGGGTTTTCCTTCTTCATGGTTTAGAAGAAAGCCAGAAGACACAGATTATCATAGAGTCTGTAAGGCATACTCTTGATAAAAAAAGGCAAGTCATCCTTCTTGCGCCGGAAGTATCACTTGCCGAGGATCTGGCAGAGAGAGTCGGGGAAAAGATAGGTAGGGAGAACATAGCGGTGTTTCACAGTCACATGAGCGAGAAAGAGCGTTATGGCCAGTGGCTCAGGGTTAGAAAAGCCAAAGTGTCGGTTGCAATCGGAACGCGTTCTGCAGTTTTTTCGCCTTTTGACAACCTGGGCCTTATAGTCATAACCGATGAGCATGATACATCCTACAAGCAGGAACAAAAACCCATGTATAACGCAAGAGAGGTTGCTATAGAAAGGGCAAAACATTTTAATGCGACTGTTGTATTTAGCTCTTCTTATCCTTCTGTCGATAGTTACCACAAGGCCAAAGAGAACGAATACGAGCTCTTGGAGGTACAGGCCCCGGATGATATAAAGAAGCCTTCCAGAATCAGGACAGTGGATATAAAGGAAGAAGTTCAGAAAAGAAACAGGGGTGTTCTTTCTGCTATGCTAAGGGAAGCCACAAGACAGAGGCTTGAGAGAAAAGAACAGGCTGTGTTCTTTCTAAACAGAAGAGGATATGCCAATTTTACCGTGTGCAGGAAATGCGGCTTTGTCATAAAGTGCCCTAAGTGTGATATAGCTTTGTCTTATCATATTGATGCGCATGAGCTGAGGTGTCATCATTGCACATACAGCAAACAGCCTCACGGCAGGGAGAATCGCTGTCCTGAGTGCGGCAGTCCCCTTATGAACTTTATCGGAAGGGGTACTCAGAAGGCGGAGGGGGAATTGAAAAAGCTCTTCCCCGGTATTCGCATTATAAGGGTTGACCTGGATACGCTTAAGAATAATAGTCTTGATGAGTTACTAAGCAGGTTCAACAATGGAGGCGCTGATGTTCTGCTTGGTACACAGGCTATCTTGAGAAGTCCGGCTTTGCCTGGGGTCAGCCTTATAGGAATACTTTCAGCGGATACCATGCTAAACGTTCCCGATTTTCATTCCGCGGAGTATACATACTCTCTGTGCAGCCAGCTGGTCGACCTTTGCCACAGGAGCAAGCTCGATACGGATGTCATTATCCAGACATATAATCCCACGCACTATGCAATAGATGCTGTTAAGAAGCAGGATTATAAGTTATTTTATGAGAATGAAATTTCATTAAGAGAAGAATTGTTATATCCTCCTTTTAGCAGAATAGCCAATATTGTACTCAAGGGAAAAAAAGAAGAAAAAGTTACGCAAGCCTCTGAGAAACTTGGAGCTGAGCTCGAAGCTTGTGCAAAAAAAGAGGGTTCGGATACTCTCATCCTGGGGCCTTCCCCGGCACCGCTTCTGAGGCTGCGCGGGACGTACCGCTGGCAGATTCTCATTAAGGCAAAAAATACGCAAATTCTGCATAAGCTCATTAAGAGTACGATGGAAAATAAAAAAAGCGCTATGACCGGTGTTAAGGTAAGCGTTGACGTAGACCCGGTCAGTATAGCATAGAGGCAGAAATGAAGATTGAACATGAGAACGGATATTATAGAATTGATTTTAACGATGACGCAGTAGTATGCGCTTTCAGTAACGGGCGCGAGAATATGTCTTTTAGGGACGGCCCGCAGGAAAATGTGCTTTCGAACAGGAAAAGTTTCTGTGATAAACTCGGGATAAATTACAGTCACCTTATATGTTTTGACCAGGTTCACGGAAATACCATAACAGAGCTTGGTATAGAGGACAGGGGTAAGGGGGCGCTGGAGAAGGAAAGCGCAATTGGAGAAACTGACGCCGGCGTTACAAGAGATAAGAATGTCCCATTCGGGATTCTTACCGCGGATTGTGTGCCTTTGTTCTTTTTTGACAAGGAGAAGAAGGTAGTTGCTGTGGCCCATGCCGGATATAAGGGCACAATGAAGAAAATAGCTATTCATACGATAGAAAAGATGTATAAGAAATACGGTTGCAGGGTCCACAATATACTCGTTGGAATAGGACCCGCTATAAGAGAGTGCTGCTACCAGGTAACGGATGAATTCAAGGACTACTTCCCGGAACATGTCAGAGAACGAGAGGGCAAACTATACTGCAATCTCATAGATGAGAACCGCAAGCAGCTTATTTCCTCTGGCATACTTACTGGTAACATACTGGATTGCGGGTTCTGCACAGTCTGTGACAATGATAAATTCTTCTCCTTCAGGAAGGAAAAGGATAAGGCGGGCAGGATATTATCTTTAATAATGCTTAAGTGAGGAAGTAAATGGGAAGTACTTCAGTGCCGGGTAGGGTTAAATTAATAACGGGAGTTATTATAAAAGATACGGGTATGCTTGATGAGATAAAGGATATACTCATTGAACGCTTCGGGGAAATAGATTATGAGAGTAAAATCCTTGATTTCGATAAGACGCATTATTATAAGAAGGAGATGGGGGAGGGCTTAAAGCGCGCTTTTTACAGCTTCAAAAACCTTATAATGCCTGATGAAATAGTAGCTATAAAACTCCTCGCGAACAAGCTCGAAGAAGAGTTCCTTGCCGATGGCACCAGAAGGACAGTAAATATCGACCCGGGCTATGTTACGGCTGCCAAGCTCGTGCTTGCCACTACCAAGAACTTCCAGCACAGGATATATCTCACGGCAGGGATATATGCCGAAATAACCTTAAAATATAAGAAGAATAGTTTCACGGAGTGCGAGTTCACCTATCCTGATTACAGGACTCCTGAGTATATAGGAGTATTTAACACCATCCGCAGTCTCTATATGCAGCAAGTCCAGAATGTCCTTCCCAAAAAAGCATAAAATTCCCCAAAACACATGTTGACAAAAAAGCCCGCTTGGGTGTAGAATATTCATACTTCTCTATATTATATATAGGAAAACAAACGAATTTGGTTATTAGAAACACATGATTTGCGGCATAAAAAAGCTTGAGAGTGGTGCCCATGACATGCACGGTAAAGCGCAATCAAAAATGTGTTCTACGAAGCAGTCTAAATACAGAGTCCGGATCTCTGCATTAATTATGCAGGGGTGTGGGCTTTTTTATTAAAGGAGAAGCGATGGATAAAATACTGGTGATTCAGGACAGCCTCTCCATAAGCATTATGCTAAAGTCAAGGCTCGAGGCGGCCGGTTTTGCTGTTGATGCGGTTGAGACCGGGGAGGAGGGGGTTGAAATGGCCCAAAGTGAAAATTACCAGCTTGCGCTGGTGGACTACAAGCTTCCCGGGATGAACGGGGGTCAGGTCTGCAATACTATCCGGCACAATGAGAATACGAAGAAACTGCCTCTCGTATTTATTTCCGCTAAAGGCGAGGATGAGCTCAAGGAAGACATAAAAGCCTGCGGGGCGGACGGGTTTGTCAGCATGCCGTTTCACGGTGAGGAATTCATCAAAAAAATAAAGGCTTTTATAGAAAAAGGTAATAAATAAGATAAGAGTACTAAATGAAGACCATAAAAGGGAAGTTGTTTGTAAGTTTTGGTATTATATTAGCTCTTATGCTAATTTCTGGTGTCGTCTCGCTTGTTACAATAGGCATAATGGATGAGACCGGACATGAGCTTGAGGATAATCTTAATGCCGATATGATGCTGGATGAGTCTGTTAGTGACCATCTTGAGTGGATGATATCACTTTCGGATTACGTGTATAGGGGGAGCAGTTTTGAAGGTGAACTTGATCCTCGCCTGTGTGTTCTTGGGAAGTGGTATAAATCTTTTAATAGTGAACACAGTGATATTATGAGTATTCATGCCCGTCTTGAAGAGCCCCATAAAAAGCTTCATAATGCTGCGCTCAGGATAAAAGAATTGAGTGGAA
The DNA here is from genome assembly GCA_043821115.1 of bacterium. GTDB lineage: Bacteria > CAYTYR01 > UBA6262 > DAOVJB01 > DAOVJB01 > JBDRDD01. The sequence goes on from JBDRDD010000007.1 coordinate 61,905, forward strand.
GAGGAGACAAAAAAGGGGCAATTGTTGTTTTTGAAAAGGAAGCAGAACCTTTCATGGAAGAGCTCATGAGCATAGTTGCTCGTATTAAAGCCCGTACAATGAAGGAGGTGGAGGACGTCTCTGCCAGCAGGGAGAAGGCGCATGCTACTCTCAAAGTGGTATTAATGGTTACGGTTGCGATATCTATACTGCTTGGGATTGTTGTGGTTCTTTATCTTAACAAAAGCATAACCAAGTCTGGTCAAGGAGAGTAATATACATGGATCCGTCAATAGTGATAGCATATTTTAACCTTGGTAACATATACCTGTACCGGAAGAAACTCTCCCAGGCCGAGCGTGAGTTTGCAAATGCCGCAAGGCTTCTTGAGAAAAGGCCTCCCGAGGAACAGATGAGGTTGTGCGAGGATTTTAACGCCGAGTTCTGCAACCACAACATAGAGGAAATAAATGTTCTAAGGTCCGCAAAAGCGTAGAAATACATTCTTAAAACAGGTGATATTATGAAGGTGAGGATGGGTGTAAAATTCACGGTTGGCTTGCTTTCGGTGTGGATAATAGCGGGCGGTTCAATGAGCTATTTTATCTACACCAGTAACAGGAATGCACTCCAGGAGACTATCACCGTCAGGCTCCAGGAGCATGCCGCCCACCTGATGGGCAAGATAGACAGGTATATTTACGAGCGCTATGTTGATATAAAGATGCTCTCGGAGGATCCTGTAGTCACTTCCAATACATCAACCCCAAAACAGATAAAACGGCGTCTGCTTCAGTATAGAGACACCCATAATGCATATTCGTCCCTGTATTTTCTTGACGCAAACAGGATAAAGATTGCGGATACAGAGGATGAGAATATAGGCAAAAAACATGAGCTTGCAAAATACTGGGAAGAGGTGGAGAAAAACGGTGTGAGCATCGCTTCGGATATTTACATATCGAGCTCAAGCGGAAACATTGATGTTCATTTTGCGGCAGCCGTAAATGATGCCCGGGGTAAATTGCGCGGTGTTGTCGTTTCCAAGATGCCCATTGAGCAGATATACGAGATAGCCCGGGAGAGCATAGATGTCTACGGGCAAAACGAGAAAGATGCCATAGAGATTGATCTTGTGGATGACAAGGGGCTGCTGCTTTTTGCAACACAGAATAAAGCAGGCATTCTTAAGGAAAATTATTCCTATTTGGAGTCAGTGCAGAAGTCTCTAAAGGGAGTAAAGGGTGGTATTTCCATTCATTTTGACCCTGTATCGAAGGAAGATGATTTTTACGCGTTTGTCAGGGAAAAGGGATTTGCGGATTTCAGGGGGAACAACTGGACCCTTCTTGTGCATCTGCCGGTAAAAGTGGCATTTGCTCCGGCGGTGGAGTTGGGCAGGAAGATGCTTTTTGTTTTGCTCTGGATATCGATTGTAGGTATTATAATAGTCATTAGCATCATACGCTTTATAACAAATCCAATTGTGCTATTGCGCGATGCCATAAGAAGGGTAGCCGCGGGTAATTTCAATACGTTTGTTGAGATTAAATCAAATGACGAGATCGGTGATCTTGCTGATTCGTTTAACGGTATGGTTGAGCAGATCCAGGCTGCACAGGAATTGATCCAGGCCCAGAACCAGGAACTTGCGGCAAGTAACCAGGAGTTGATTTCCGGTAACGAAGAACTGCAGGCCACCACCGAAGAACTCAGAGAGGCGAACGAGCAGCTCAGGGATTTCAGGCAAGGCCTGGAAGAGCAGATCAGGGAAAGAATGAAAGAACTCCAAAATGCAAAGACGGAACTTGAGGCAAAAGTGCAGCAGCTGGAGCGCTTTAACAGGATAGCTGTAGGCAGGGAGCTGAGGATGAGGGAGCTTAAGAAAAAATTTGATGAATTCAAAATGAAACACAGAGGGTAGCTATGAGCGAAGAAATATTTAGAACCATATTTGACAAAGCCGGGGCAGCTATACTCATAACCGATGCCCTTACAAAATCTATAATCGATTGTAACCTCCAGGCCCAGACACTGACGGGATATGGGAGGGAAAAACTAATAGGCATGAAGCGCCTGGAGCTCTGCAGCAGGGAAAACGATCACGCCGAGCATGAGAAGATTTACTACAGTGGCCAGACACATAGCTACGAAGATGAGATAAAACTCTCTGACTCGACAAGGCTTCCGGTATGGATTAATATAAGTTCCGCCAGTATCTCCGGAAAAGATGTGATAATTGAACTTCTGATAGACATGAGTAAGCAGAAGAATCTCGAAGATGCGCTCTGGGAAAGCGAACAGAATGCCCGGGACCTGTGGGAGAACGTGGAGGATCTGATACAAAGCGTTCGTCCCGACGGGACTTTCGCGTATGTGAACAAGGCCTGGCGGCAGAAACTCGGCTATACACCAGACGAAATCACAAAACTAACTCTTTTTGATGTGATACATCCCGACAGCAAGCAGCACTGCAGGGCGATGTTTGATGAAGTTCTATCCGGCAAAAGCGTAGATAACATCAGTGCTACCTTTGTAACAAAAGAAGGGCAGCAGATCCTGGTAGAGGGCTCTGCAAATTGTCGTTTTGTAGATGGGAAACCCGTTGCCACCCGTGCTATTTTCCATGACGTTACCAGGCAGAGGAGCATAGAAAAAGAGCTGAGAACCGCCGCAATGCAATGGAAGGATACTTTTGACGCCATATCAGACCTGGTATTTGTTCAGGATACAGACCATACGATAAGAAAGGTTAATAAATCCTTTGCAGATGCTATGAAAATGGCTCCGGATGAAATTATAGGCAGGAAATGCTACGAGTTGCTCCACAACTCGGAGAAGCCATGGCCCAAATGTCCGTTTGAGATGACCAAGGCAGACTGCAATCCACACACCGAAGAGGTCGATGATCCCTCTATAGGAGTTCCTCTGCTTGTTACCACTTCCCCCATTTTCGATGCGGAAGGGGAGATGATTGGTATAGTGCATATTGCAAAGGATATCTCGGATATCAAAAAGGCAGAGAATGAACTGCGCTGGAAGATGCATGACCTTGAGGTTTTCCGGAAAGCCTCGGTAGGCCGTGAGATGAAAATGATTAAGATGAAGAAGAGAATAAACGAGCTTGAAAAAGAGCTCGAAGAAAAGAATACTTCGGACGGGGATTCCCGATGAACCAGCCAAGGAAGAGAAGAAGCATAAGGCACAAGATAACTCTTATAATTATCGTTATAAGCCTGTGCATAATATTTATAGGGACATTGATAGAATATCTGACACATATTGATACTGAGAAGAAAAACATAGGCAGGAGTTATAGGAAAATGGCTGATCTTTTGTCGGTTTCCGTAACTGAGATGATAGAAGAGCAGATACAGGACATAAGGGTTCATGTTAACAGTCCGATATGGCATCAATTTATTATAAGCCACAATAAGAACTATCAGGGGAAGGATCAGGCACAGGTAACCAGGACTTTCCTTGAGATGGACAATAAGTGGAAGAAAGCCACAGGAAAAGATATGCTTTTAAGGCAGTACCTGGGGCACCCGCTTAGTGTCCGGCTTAAAGCTTTAATAGCGGATGAAAAAAGCATAGGTGAGATATTCCTGACTGACAAACTGGGAGGCCTTGTTGCGGCATCAGGGAAAACCAGTGATTTTTACCAGGCGGATGAGGACTGGTGGCAGGAAACATACTATGACGGCAAGGGAAGGCTGTTTGTAGGGGACATAGAGTTTGATGACTCGAGTAAGATATGGAGCATACCCATAGGGTTTCCTATACGTAACAATCAGGGTGAGGTCATAGGCATATGCAAAGCGATAGTAGATATAGAGTCCTTTTTTAAACCTCTTCGCAATTTCAGGATAGGAACAACAGGCCATGCCATAATAATTGATGATAAGGCAAGAATACTTTTCTACCCAGGTGTTGCCCCTATGTCTTCAGTTCTTTGCAGTGAAGAAGAGCTGAACCGGATAAAACTCTTGGACTGGGGACTGGCCAAGAACACGAATCTTCACAAGAAAGAAATAATACTGTCTTTCTCGCCGCTCACACAGCCACAGATGCTTGTTTCAGGGATAAACTGGTACGTAGCGGTTATGCAGGAGTCAGATGAAGCCTTTACGTCAGTACGATCTGTTCTTAAAAGAGACCTTTTGTTGGCTCTTTTTTTGGTCATTGTTCTTGTGCCGGTTGGTTCGGTCATAGGCGGGAAATTCGTGGAGCCCATAAGTGAGCTTAAGGCCGGGATAATGAAAATGTCTCAGGGAGACATGGATTACAAGCTCTCAATACAAACCGGTGACGAGGTCCAGGAGCTTTCGGAGGCTTTCAATGACATGTTGAGCCAGCTCAAACAGGAGAGGGAGAGAATTATACAGGAAGAGCTTTACACGGAGAGTATCATAAGCTCAATGGTGGATACTCTGATCGTGCTTGATGAGAGTTCAAAGATAATACGTGTTAATCCGGCAGCTCTCAAACTGCTCGGTTATAAAGAGGAGGATTTAAGGGGCCATCCGCTCAGGAAGATATTCATGGGCAAAGCCAGGAAGGTCTCTGATTCAGGTGATGAGAAAATCTACCTTCTTGAGGAAATGTATGCTGAACTCTTAAGAAACGGTTCCATCCATGGGGTAAGTCTCTCATATATTACCAAGGATGGTGAAAAGATCCCCGTTGATTTCTCTGGAAGTGTCATATATGAACACCAAGATGGTGCAGAAGACAGTAAGGAAGACAAGAAGAGAGGACTAATGGGTGTTGTTTGCGTGGCAAGAGATATCAGACCCACTCAGGCCCTGATAAACGACCTTGAAAAGTCAAAGCAAGAGATACAGCGGTGGGCACAGAACCTTGAGAAGAAAGTGGAGGAAAGAACGCAGGATATCCATGATTCCCAGGAAGCCACTCTTAATATAATGGAGGATATGCAGGAGGCAAAGGACCAGCTTGAGGAATCAAACAAGAAGATAAGCATCATGGTAGAGAGTATGATTGAAGGCGTAATCATGCTGGATCTCTCGGGTGATATTGTCATCCTGAACTCGCAGGCACGCGGTATGCTGGGTTTCTGGATAGATGATGATATAACCAGAGAGCTGCTGAGCGAGCGCCTTATCGAAATAGATCTGGAACAGGCCTTTACGCACTGCAGGGAAAAGAGTGTTTTCGTAATGCGCGAGGTTACGATCCACAGGGAACGTGATATGATAGTACGCTGTGAATTCAATCCCATAAAGAACTTTGAAGGTCTGTATATAGGTACCGTGGCTATACTGCGGGATGTGACAAGGGAAAAAGAACTCGATACCATGAAAACGGACTTCGTCTCGACTGTATCCCATGAGCTGCGCACCCCGCTTACCATAATAAGGGAAGCGGTATCTCAGGTGTTTGACGGCATCCTCGGGGATACGACGGAACAACAGAGGGATTTCCTGGGTATGTGCCTTGAAAATGTGGACAGGCTCAGGAGAATTATAGATAACCTGCTTGATATGTCCAAGATAGAGGCCAGAAAGGTCGAGCTAAAACGCGATAAAGTAAATATAATTGCTGTTGCTAAAAAAATTGCATCAGAATTTTCTACTAGTGCGAGGGAGAAGGGTCTGGAGTTAAAAGAGGTCTATGCGTCGGAAGAACTTGAAGTATATATAGACAAGGACAGGATAGTTCAGGTCTTCAATAATCTCCTGAGCAATGCAATAAAATTCACCAAAGAGGGATACCTGGAAATTTCCATCCAGGACCAGGGAGGACTGGTACTGTGCAGTGTGGCTGATACGGGAAGGGGTATAGCAAGAGCAGACCTTCCTAATGTTTTCAGCAAGTTCCAGCAGTTCGGACGCCTTGCCGGTCCGGGTGAGAAAGGTACGGGGCTGGGACTTTCCATTGCCAAGGGAATAGTGGAAATGCACGGCGGAAACATGTGGGTGGAGAGCGAGTTGGACAAGGGAACGAGGTTCTCCTTCAATTTCCCGAAACATACCACATCCAGAGATATCTTCGCGGCACAGGTGGACACGGCTATCAGGGCTGCTGTGGAAGAGGAAGTTCCCGTGTCGGTACTGGCTTGCCAGATTAAGAATATGGATGAGATAACAAGTCAAATGGGTGAGGGAGAGGCAAGCGCTATGTTTAACACTTTCGCGCGGCTTGTTAGAAACAGCCTGCGTCGCAGGGAGGATAAATCCCTTGATGACTTCCCGTACATATTCGTAATGCTTCCAAACACCAGCAAGGAACACGCGGTGGTTGTTTCGGAGCGTCTCAAGGAAGTGTTCCGCGATTATTTGACAAAAGAGGAGATACATGTCACAATAGATATAGACTACAAAGTTACAACATTCCCGGAAGACGGAAACACCGGGAAGATGCTTCTGTGGAAGATGGGTCTGGTATAAGCAGCGGAGGAATAAAAAGCTGATTAATGTATTACTTGAAAGGAGAAAACCGTGGGAAAGAAGATACTGGTAGTTGATGACGAGCCCCATATCGTGAAACTAATAGTCACCAGGCTCCAGGCGAACGGCTACGAGGTGTTTACAGGAACCAACGGTGAGGAGGCTCTTGAAGTAGCCAGGAAAGAACGTCCGGACCTCATCCTGATGGATGTTCTGATGCCTGTTATGGACGGCTATACATTCGTCAAGACCGCTAAAGGCGATAATGACATAAAGGACATCCCTGTTATAATTCTCAGTGCAAAGGACAGGATGAGCGAGCTCTTTAAGGCGGAAGGGATAAAGGATTTTCTTGTTAAACCCTGCCGGGCGGAGGAGCTGTTAAAAGTAGTGGATGCGTATCTTAAACCATCATCACCTGATGAATTCCAATAATCAAAAAAGGGGAACCCTGCAATGGCAAAAAAGATATTGGTAGTAGATGATGAAGAAAATATTTGCAAAGTGATTAAGGGGCGCTTGCAGGCAAGCGGCTATGAAGTAATACTTGCAGCTAATGGTGATGAGGCCCTGGAAAAGATAAAAGAGGAGCCCCCGGACTTAATTATTCTTGATATTATGATGCCTGTCATGGACGGGGTAGAGACAGCTAAACAAATTAAAGATCTAAATCTCAAGCCACCTATCCCGGTTATTATACTTACAGCAAAAGGTGATCGAAAGTCAGTGGTGGATATTATGATAAAAACGCAAGCTAAAGATTATATAGCCAAACCATTTGATCCAGACAATTTGCTTAATAGTATAAGCAAGCTGTTAGAGCTCTAATGGGCAGTAATATAAGCAATGTGGATGTGATAATCCGCAAACTAAAAAAACAGGCAAAACCTGGGGCAAAAGAAGCTATGGCGCGTTATGGAATCAACACCTCATTTGCACTGGGCGTTTCAATACCTGTCTTAAGAAAGACCGCCAGGGAAGAAGGAAAGGATCATCGTCTGGCTCTTGCCTTGTGGAAAACCGGAATTCATGAAGCAAGGATACTTGCAGGTATGGTGGATGATCCGGAAGCTCTCAGCGAAAAGCAGATGGACAGGTGGGTAAGAGATTTTAATTCCTGGGATATCTGCGACCAGTGCTGCAGCAACCTTTTTGATAAGACAAAGTTTTCTTACAGAAAAGCTATCCAGTGGAGCAAAAGCCCCATGGAATTTACCAAAAGGGCTGGTTTTGTAATGATGGCCGTTCTTGCCGTACATGACAAAGGAGCTTGCGATGAGAAATTCAAAAGGTTCTTTCCTCTTATCAGGAAAGCTTCAAAAGATGAAAGGAATTTTGTAAAAAAAGCTGTAAACTGGGCGCTCAGGCAGATAGGAAAACGAAGTATAGCGCTAAATAAAACTGCTGTAAAAGAGGCCCACCAGATAGAGAGAATAGATTCAAGCTCAAGCAGGTGGATAGCAAAAGACGCACTCAGGGAACTCCAAAGCAGTGCCGTGAAAAAGAGACTCTCTAAATGAGCAAAATAATAGAAAAATTAAAAGGCGGGGATTTCAGGTCTATCGCGAAGTCAAATGAGGTGGCAAAGGAGATCAAGAAGAATCCCGCTTTGTTTGAGGAAGTTTTTGACGCCATGGTGGGGGATGACGAGCTTTTGCGTATAAGGGCCGCCGATACGCTTGAGAAAGTCTCACTCAGGCATCCCGAGTACTTGGAGCCCTTCAAGGGCAGGCTGATAAAGGAAGCCTCCAAAATAGACCAGAAAGAAGTGCGCTGGCACGTGGCGCAGATGCTCTCATACGTTAATCTTAGCAGGCTTGAAAAGAACCAGGTTATAAAAATACTGCTAAAATATATAGACACTGACACGAGCAATATTGTAAAAGTATTTTTCATGCAGACCCTGGCAGAGTTTGCGATGAAGAACGAGGGTATGAAGTTGCAGGTCATAAAGAAGATACAATCAACCATGAAAAACGCAAGTCCCGCCGTATTAAACAGGGGAAAAAGGCTTATTAAGCTGTTGACAAAGCCGTAAAAGAGAGTATAATTTAGAGAGTATTTCTCCATTATGTATAAGACCTTTATATTAATTATTTTACTAGCTCTTACGGCATGCAGAAAACCTGCTCCTACAGCCTCGGATTATGCCAATATAGACAGTGCCAAGGACCCCATACAGGTTTCTTATAGCGGTGATCCTATAATAAGGGAAGTTGCCAAAGGCACCTTTACTATCACTCCTGTTGCCATGTATACTCTTGCGGGTGTCATGGTGAGCAAGAGGAATTACAACAGCGGCTGGGAGTCGGAACTCTCTCCCATGGATTTCGCCATGGCATGGGGGGATATGGCTGATTCCGACTATGACGAGTTCATGAGCTACAGGCAGAATGGCAGGTGGTATTACTGGAACTACAAGGCCGGCAGTCCTGTTCAAAACCCTTATATCAGCACACATACCTCCAACAACCATATTATCCCGGCAAACGACAATGTTATGCTGGCGGCGAAAAGCGTTGACGAAGGGGACGAGATAATACTCGAAGGTTACCTGGTTAATATAAAGGGGACATACAAGGGGCAGAAAGTATGGTGGAATACCAGTACCAGCCGTTCGGATAAAGGCAACCATTCCTGTGAAGTGTTTTACGTTACAAAGTTAAAGATAGACAGTGATGTTTTTGAATAGTTGCTGGAAGACGGGAGTAATAGATGCTAAGGAAGACAAAAAAGCTGTGGAGAACATCGGAAGAGCTGCACAGAGCTATTCTGGACAATCTAGTAGACGGTATACTTATAGCCGACACAAAAACAAGGAAGTTTTTAACAGCCAACAAAAGAATATGCAAAATGCTCGGTTATACCTTGCATGAATTGGAAAATATGGGGATTATGGATATACATCCCAAAAAGGATCTCCCTTTTGCAGTAAAACAATTTAACAGGCTCATGAGACAGGAAGTCCCTTATGTAAGCAATATTCCTGTGTTAAGGAAAAACGGAAGTATCTTTTACGCGAATATTTATTCGACACCGATATATCTCTTTGGGAAGAAATATCTCATGGGGGTTTTCAGGGATGTGACAGAGCACAGGGAAGCCCGGCACGAGAAGGACAGGCTCTTCAGGGCTATCGAGGTTACCAGAGAAGGGGTTAGCATTCATAATGCTGACGGAAAGATTACATACACAAATAAGGCCATGGACGAATTATACGGATATGAACGTGGGGAGCTTATTGGGAAATTCGCTTCCGTGCTTAATGCGGGCGATGATCCCGGTAAAACTATGAAGCATATAATAAGTTCCCTTGCTAAGAGAGGCTTCTGGGAAGGTGAAGTGCTCAACAGACGCAAAGACGGCTCCGAATTTACATCCTATGCCGTTGTTACTGTTGTAAGAGATGAAAAAGGCAATATAGAGCACCTGGTTTCCACCCAGCATGATATAAGCGAGCGCAAGAAGATAGAGAAAATGAAAGCGGAGTTGATCAGAAACGTGTCCCATACCCTGAGCACGCCTGTCGCGGCGGCTGAGATGGCGTTGGATATGCTGCTAAGAGCTATGGCAAAAGGCAATTCCGAGGCAATCGCTAAGGCCCGGCATATTTTGATCAACAGTCTTGAAACTATAAGGAAAGATATTGACAATATCCGTAAAATTTACCTTATAGAGGAGAGGACTGTTATAAAAAAGAAGACACTTGACCTTGAGAAAATTTCAAAAAAGCTCATGGAATATGTTATATATTCAGCAAGCCAGAAGGGGATACGTTTAACGGTTGATATACCCGCAAATGCACGGCAGGTTTTCGGTAACGAGTACGAGATAAAGACCCTCCTGGCCAATATCATGGACAATGCCGTAAAATTCACGGATGCGGGCGAGGTAGCCTTTGTGAGCAGGCCCAAGGGGAAATATGTTGAAATAAGGGTAAGTGATACGGGAATAGGCATATCAGAAAGAAACAGGGAAAAAGTGTTTGAAAAATTTTACAAGGAGACAGCTTCTTCCCAGGGAGTCGGGCTGGGACTGGCTATTTGTAGGGAGGTCGTCAAGAATAACAATGGGAGTATTAAAGTTACATCAAAAGGAAAGGGCACAGGCACTACGGTCATAGTGCAATTGCCCAAAGGAGGAAAGAATGGCTAAAAAGAAGAGGGTACTTATCGTAGACGATGACCATGATATGCATGTGCTGTACAAGGATATGTTTGAAGGCGAGAATGAATATGAGATTGAGCTCGAAGACAACGGGTTCAAAGCGCTTGAGAAGATAAAAGAAACGCATTATGATCTCTTAATCCTGGATATAATAATGGAGCCCTTTCCGGGTGATTCCGTGTTTGTTTCCATAAGAGATAATGATAAACTAAAGGATCTTCCTATAATTGTTGTCAGTGTCCTGGACCATGATTCCCTGGCACTGTTGAAAAGGTTCGGCCAGGCTAATTTCCTAAAGAAACCCATCAAAAAAGAGGAATTAATGGATGAAATAAAAAAGGTTTTGTCATAAACGGAAAAGGAGTAATCAATGAGCGGACTTTTCGGGGTGGTATCTAAAGGAGATTGCAGCAAACTTTTATTCTACGGGATTGATTATCATTCCCATCTGGGCACGGAGTACGGCGGCATGGCTATGCTGGGCAAGGATTTCAACCGCCACATACATAATATAAGCCAGAGCCAGTTCAAATCAAAATTCTATGAGAACTACAAGCAGATTGAGGGAAACAAGGGAATAGGCGCTATAAGCGATTCTGATGAGCAGCCAATATACCTTAATTCTAAATTCGGTCCATTTTGTATAGTAACTGCAGGGCTTATAGGGAACAAGGAGAAACTGACGGAGGAACTGCTCAAAAAAGGCATATCATTTAGCGAGGTAGGCTCCGGAGGAGTAAATGTAACAGAACTGATAGCCAAGCTTATAAACCAGGGAGACAACATTGTAGACGGTATAGAGCGCATGTTTAAGGTAATAGAAGGCTCGTGTTCCCTTCTTGTCCTTCATAAGGACGGTATTTACGCGGCACGTGACCGCCTGGGATACACACCCCTTGTTATAGGAAAAGGCAAGGACGCCTGGGCTGTTACATCGGAGACCAATGCGTTCCCGAATTTAGAGCTCGATATAGTTAAATACCTTGCCCCGGGAGAGGTAGTTCTTATGACCGAAAAGGGACTCCTTGATAAGAGAACGGGCACAGATACGAACCAGATATGCTCCTTCCTGTGGATTTATACAGGTTTTCCCGCAGCTGCCTATGAGGATATAAGTGTGGAGGTAGTGCGTGAGAGGTGCGGCAGGGCGCTTGCCAAAAGGGACAAGGATATAGAGGTGGACCTTGTGTCAGGGGTGCCTGATTCAGGTACTTGCCATGCCATAGGATATGCAATGGAATCCGGCAAGCCCTACAGGCGTCCGCTGGTTAAATACACACCGGGTTACGGAAGAAGCTATACACCTCCATCGCAGGAGATGCGTGATCTTATAGCCCGCCTTAAGCTTATCCCTATAAAGGATATTATCGAGGGCAACAGGATTGTAGTGTGCGAGGATTCCATAGTACGCGGCACACAGCTCAAGAATTTCACTATTGACAAGCTCTGGAAGTGCGGGGCTAAAGAGATCCACGTACGTCCTGCCTGTCCGCCCCTTATGTTTCCCTGCAAGTTCTGCCTCTCAACCAGGACCACTGCCGAGCTGGTTGCGCGCAGGGCCATAAAGGATATGGAGGGTAAAGATATAGAGGATATCTCAGAATACCTTGATGAGAAATCCGAGAAGTATAAGAAAATGATAGAATGGATAAGAAAAGATATTGATGTGACTACGCTAAGATACCAGAATATAGAGGATATGGTAGAGGCTATCGGGCTTCCGCGCGAGAAAGTGTGCCTGTATTGCTGGAACGGGGAGACGTCTGATACAAATGAAGCAACCGGGAAAAAGAAAGAAAAAATTGCAAATAAAGCGTGATGAGGAGAAATAAAGATGTGTGATAATAAAAAGGGACATAAATGCCCTACGTGCATGAAAGAGACAAAAGAAGGCGGGCACCTGTGCGTACCGGTCAAGAAGAAAGACGAGAAATGCGACTGGTGCGGCGCTTTAATAGCGGACCAGAGGCATCTTTGCGACGATAAATTAAAGGAGCTCGCTTATATCTGCAACAGCTGCGGGCGCACGGCTGTAAGCGAAGAACACCTGTGTGATGCGAAAAAAGTAAAAAAGTGATTTGAGAACCCCTTTGCATTAAACCACTGCGGTTATTTCGTGGTGGTTTTTTATTGTATACTTTTGGTTAATATGATAGAATAATGCTCAATTCAAACAACAGGGAGAGATAAGACATATGAATGAAAACGGCGCAAAGAAAAAAAGGCTTTCAGGGGTAAAGATAAGAAAGCAGTTAAAACGCATCGCATATTTTTCCATGGAGATAGGCCTCGATGCCAGTATACCGACGTACAGCGGCGGACTGGGCATACTTGCCGGGGATACGATACGTTCCTGTGCTGATCTTAGCGTTCCAGTGGTTGCAGTAAGTCTGCTTTACCGCAAGGGATATTTTTACCAGAGAATAGACAAGGACGGGCAGCAGCAGGAATTGCCTTACGAGTGGAATCCGAAGAAATACCTCAAAAATATACCAAAACGCGTGACTGTGACCTTAGAGGGGAGAACGGTATATATCCAGGCATGGCAGTATCACGTATGCGGGGTGGGCGGCTATCATGTTCCCGTGATATTTCTTGATACGGATGTTGTCGAGAACAGCGAGTATGACAGGAGTCTTACCAATTATCTCTACGGTGGGGACGAGAAGTACAGGCTGGCACAGGAGATAATTCTCGGTATAGGCGGGGTCAGGATGCTTAAAGAGCTGGGATACCACCGCCTGAACCGTTATCATATGAACGAAGGGCACGCCAGTCTGCTTACACTTGAGCTTTTGCGCGAAAGAAGAAAACCGGAAGATGTCACCTGGGATGTTGACGCTGTCAGGCGCATGTGCGTGTTTACCACGCATACACCCGTTCCCGCGGGTCACGATAAGTTCTCATATGAGCTGGTAAACTCTGTGCTGGGGGATTTTATACCGCTGGATTTCCTGAAGAAGATCGGAGGAGAGGAACACCTGAATATGACCCTTCTTGCGCTTAACCTCAGTCACTACGTAAACGGGGTAGCGAAAAAGCACGGCAAGGTGTCCCAGGAGATGTTCCCCGGATATAATATCAGTTCAATAACAAACGGTGTACATTCCTCTACATGGATATGTGATAGCTTCAAGGGACTCTATGACAAGTACGTGCCGGGGTGGAGGACGGATCCCTTCAGCCTGAGGTATGCCCTCAGCATCCCGAAGGATGAGATATGGGGGGCGCACCAGGAGGCCAAGAAAGCTCTTATTGATTATGTAAACGAAAAGACACAATCAGGGATGAATTACGACACTTTTACAATAGGTTTTGCAAGAAGAGCCACAGCCTATAAAAGGGCTGACCTTATATTCTTCGACGTGGACTGGCTAAGAGCCATAGCCGAGCGTTCGGGAAAGATACAGATAGTTTTTGCGGGCAAGGCCCATCCCAAGGATGGAGCCGGCAAGGAATTGATAAAGAAGATATTTGAGTCGGCAGGAGAGCTCGGTGAGCATGTTAAGATAGTTTACCTTGAGGAATATGATATGTCTCTTGCCAAGATGCTGGTCTCGGGTGTTGATCTGTGGCTTAATACCCCCAGAAAGCCCAGGGAGGCATCAGGTACATCGGGCATGAAGGCCGCGCATAACGGCATACCCAGCCTAAGCATTCTTGACGGCTGGTGGATAGAGGGTTGCATAGAGGGGCTTACCGGGTGGGCTATAGACTCGCTCTCTGACGCCGAAAGTAATGATGAAGCGGATTCGCATTCCCTTTATGAGAAGCTCGAAGGGGCGATACTTCCTGCATTTTACGTTAACAGGGATGTGTGGATAGGCTTAATGCGCCATTCCATTGCAATCAACGGTTCTTTCTTCAACACACACCGTATGATACAGCAGTACGTGCTAAACGCTTATTTATAATATTCTTTAATTTATAGAATCATATATAGTACCGCCCCGGGTTTGAAGGGGCGGTTTTTTTATTGTATTTTATTTAAAGTTGTGGTAAAATAAAAAACTATCTATCTAATAAAGGACTATTATAATATGGCTAAATATGCTTTTGACTGTGTTGTCTTTGATCTTGACGGCGTTATTACCCAGACAGCGCGTGTTCATGCACATGCATGGAAGGAGACTTTCGACCAGTACATGCGCATGAGGGAGAAAAGAGATAAGGAGTCTTTTAAGGAATTCACCCATGAGGGGGATTACCTGCCTTATGTTGACGGCAAACCACGTTATGAGGGTGTAAAGAGCTTTCTTGATTCACGTGGCATCAACATATCCTACGGGGAGCCTTCCGATACGCCGGAAAAAGAGACTGTATGCGGCTTAGGCAACAGGAAGAACCAGCTGTTTAACGATATTCTTAAAAAAGAAGGAGCGGATGTTTACGAATCCTCCATAGATTTCATAAAAGAACTAAAAACCGCCGGTATAAAAGTGGCAGTGGCGTCATCTTCGAAGAACTGCAAGGCTATTCTTGAGAGGGCGGGTTTTGAGGACCTTTTTGAAACAAGAATTGACGGTGTGAACTCTGTCGAGCTGGGGTTAAAAGGCAAGCCCGAAGGGGATATTTTCGTTAAAGCCGCAAAGAATCTCGGGGCAGAGCCCGCGGAATCGGTCGTTGTGGAGGACGCTACATCGGGTGTTGCCGCAGGCAGAAACGGCGCCTTTGGCCTGGTGCTCGGTGTTGCCCGCGAGAACAACGAGCAGGAACTGCTTGCAAACGGGGCTGATGTGGTGGTCCGAGACCTGGCCCATATAAGTATTGATTTTGTAAATGAGTGGTTCAAGAGAACACCAAGGCTGCTTCTTGATTCCTGGGAGAAAGAGGAAAAGCAGGAAGAAGGGGATATCCTGATAAATCCTTCCTTCGGTCGTTCTGCCAGAGAAGCTCTTCTTGGAAAAAGCAGGAAAGTGTTCTTCCTTGATTATGACGGGACCCTCACCCCCATAGTATCGCGTCCGGAGCTGGCTGTCATGAACGAGGAAATGCGAAATGTCGTAAGGGAGCTCTCAAAGAAGCACATGGTCGCGATTGTAAGCGGAAGGATGAGAGAAGATGTAGAGAACCTGGTGGGCATAAAGGAACTGCTTTATGCCGGGTCCCACGGTTTTGATATAAAAGGTCCTGATTTTTCACTTGTAGAGCCAAGGGTTAAGGACATAATCCCTGTTATTGATGATGTTATAAAATACCTAAAGGATAAATTAAAGGGTTTAGAGGGTGTTTTAATAGAAGAGAAGAAATTCAGCGTTGCAGTGCATTACCGCTTAGCTAACGAAAAAGACCTTCCTCAGATAAAAAGCGTTGTGGATGATGTTATAGCTTCCCATAAAGAGCTGAGGCTCATGAGCGGCAAGAAAGTCTTCGAGATACTGCCCGACATAGACTGGGACAAGGGAAGGGCTATACGCTGGATCATGGAAGCCCTCAATCTTTCATTTGGTGATGTGTGCGTCACCTATATAGGCGATGACGTGACGGATGAATATGCCTTCAGGGCAGTGCGCACCAGAGGCTGTGCTGTTCTCGTGTCTGATACGAAGAGGGCATCGGCGGCTGATTTTCGACTATCCAGCCCAGATGAAGTAAAGAAGTTATTTCAGGATATAATAAAAATTTCATAGACCTGCAAGAAAAGAGCCGACATGTCTTCCTGGAAAATAGTCTACAACTGGTTCAGGCCCGTGCACGAGAACCTCAGAGAAGCGATCTGCACTCTTGGTAACGGCTACATGGGAACCCGCGGCGCCTCCACCGAATCGCTCACCTCCCGCATTCATTACCCGGGAACGTATATAGCGGGCGTCTACAACAAGCTCGAAACACACATATCAGGGCGCACCGTATCAAACGAAGACCTTGTCAATTGTCCCAACTGGCTGTTTCTGAGCTTCAGGATGGGAAAAGGTGAATGGATAGATCCCCTCACAAGCAAGGTCCGTTCATATTATCAGGAACTTGACATGCGAAGGGGCATGCTTTCGCGCATAATAAGCCTTGAGGACAAAGAACATCAGAGAGTGACTATCAGGACCCATCGCATAGTGCATATGGACAATCCTCACTACGGGGCCATAAAATACACTATTATACCCGAGAACTACGAAGGACGGCTTGTCATACGCTCGGGCCTTGACGGCGCGGTGCAGAATACGGGCGTTGCCCGTTACAGCCAGCTTAAATCCAACCACTTAAAACCCGCGGCTCTTGGCTCATTTGGCAAGAACGGCATCTACCTTTCTATGAAGACCAGCCAGTCGGCCATAGAGATAGCAGAGGCCTCCAGGATAAGGGTTTTCTCGCAAGGCAGGGAGATAAAGCCTGAGATAAGTGTCCTGACAAAGGAAAAGAACTTTGTATGCCAGGAATTTGAGATATTCGTAAAAGAAAAGCAGCATTATGAGATCGAAAAAACAGTTTCCATACATACCTCAAAAGACTGGGACAATAAGAACACACTTGAGGATGCCATAGATTCAGCACGCAGGGCCGATCGTTTCGATATAATGCTAAGGTCCCACGAAAGGGCCTGGGATGAACTCTGGAAGAAATCCGACATACAGATAACCGGAGATTCTTTTTCACAGAAGATAGTCCGCCTTCACATATTCCACCTGCTTCAGACTGCTTCAAGGCACAACTCAAATATAGATGCCGGGCTTCCCGCAAGGGGGCTCCACGGCGAGGCATACCGCGGCCATATATTCTGGGACCAGCTATTCGTCCTGCCTCTTTTTAACCTTCATTTGCCGGAAGTTACAAAGGCGCTTCTCATGTACCGTTACAGGCGTCTCGGCAAGGCGAGAAAATACGCCAGGGAAAACGGCTACAGGGGTGCCATGTTCCCGTGGCAGAGCGGTTCTACAGGAGAAGAGGAGACACAGGTCATACACCTCAATCCCATGAGCGGTAAATGGGGGCCTGACTACAGTCGCAGGCAGCGCCATGTTTCCTTTGCCATAGCATACAATGTCTTGAGGTACTGGAAGACGACCAGTGACATAAACTTTCTCACTGATTACGGAGCCGAGATAATACTCTCCATCTCTCAGTTCGCGTCAAGTTTGACAAAATACGACAAGAAGGACGGCAGGTATCATACGGAAGGCATCATGGGACCTGATGAATTCCATGAGAAGCTGCCAAATGCTTCCGAGCCTGGTTTCAGGGACAATACCTACAGTAATATGTTGATAGTCTGGCTGATCCTGCAATCCCTTGAGATACTTGATATCCTGCCGCGGTTGCGCAGGAAGCAGCTTATCAAAAAACTCGGCATTACCCCACAGGAATTGCAGCGGTGGCAGGATATATCCAGGAAGATGAAGGTAATAATAAACAGCGAGAACATAATAAGCCAGTTCGAGGGATATTTCAAACTGAAGGAACTTGACTGGGCGGCCTACAGGAAGAAGTACGAGAGCATAGAACGCATGGACCGCATACTCAAAGCCGAGGGCAAATCCGCCAATGAATACAAGGTGGCTAAGCAGGCCGATATGCTCATGCTCTTCTACATCCTGCCTCTTGATGATATCCAGGCCATGTTCAAGATGCTCGGCTACAGGTTCAACCCCGCTAGCCTTGATAAGAACTACAAATACTACGTTAGCAGGACTTCACACGGCTCTACACTGAGCAAGGTTGTACACTGCTACATCGCCCATATGGTTGGAAGGGACCGCGAGGCATGGGACTGGTTCTCCAAGGTATTGAAGTCAGATATTTACGACACGCAGGGCGGCACGACCCAGGAAGGCATACACGTGGGTATCATGGGCGGGTCGATAGACATAATAGTACGGGGATTCGCCGGTGTAAATCTTTTTCATGATAAGATCTGCATAAACCCGCGCCTGCCAAGGCACTGGAGAGCCGTGAAATTCAATTTCGCCTACAAGGGAACGTGGCTTACTGTATCGGTTACAAGGCACAAGGTTTCTGTTCGCGCACAGGGCTCTTATAAAAAACCGTTCACTACCCCTGTAGAAGTACAGGGTAGATTACACTACCTGGTATTCGGCAAGGATTATACGATATTGCTTAAAAAACTATAAGTGGTGTTGCCCGGGAGCTCAGTATGGAAAAGCACAAAAGGATAATGATAGTTGATGATGACGTAACAATGCTCGAGGTGCTAAAGAGAAGGCTTGAGGCCATGGGATGTCTTATTGACTGCGCCTCAAGCGGCAACGAAGCGTTATACGTGCTTGAGACACGCTGGGTAGACCTTATAATCCTTTCGGTAGTGCTTCACGGGGATATGTACGGCTACCACCTGTTCAAGGAGATTAAAAAGAGAAAGAGACTTTCCAGAGTACCGGTTGTGATCTACAGTGACAAGGTCGGCATGAAGGGGACATTTAAAAAAATGGGAGCAGAGATGTTTGTAGAGAAACCCTGTTCCATGGACCATTTCCTGAGGAAAATAAAGAGATTTATCCGGAAAAACTAGCAGGATTTTAGAATACATGTAAATCAAGGAAGGAGGGTAATATGGCCAAGACCGTAAAACCCGTGCTCAACATCCTTAGAAAGAGACTCAGGTCCATAAAAGCAAAGGACATCATGACTAAAAAGGTGACTGCGATAAAGGAAGACGCCAAACTTGCGGATGTAGCCGAGATTTTAATAGATGAAAGGATAAGCGGGCTGCCTGTCGTGGGCAAGAAGGGAAAGATCACGGGCCTTATTACAGCCAATGACCTTTTCCTTGTCATGGACATGATAAAAGAAGGAGACATAGTTCAAAACGGCAGCAAGTCAGGAGGGCATCCCAGGGTAAAATTCGCCATGTCCAGCGATGTGACCTGTGTGGGGAAGAATACATCCCTTGATGAGATCTTCTCGATAATGCAATGCAAGAACGTCCATACCATTCCCGTGGTAGAAGGCAGGAAGATGGTCGGTATAGTGGGAATGAGGGATGTTTGTAAGAAGTTCTACGCTATAGTCAAGGATTTATTTTAATGTTTTGCTAATCCTGGAGTTAGGAAAGCAGTACGACTATGCAACGTGAGAGATATATTATCCATGCGGATATGGATGCCTTTTTCGCGGCCGTGGAGCAGCGTGATAATCCTAAATATCAGGGTAAACCCGTTATAGTGGGTTCTGACCCAAAGGGAGGCAGGGGGCGCGGTGTTGTGGCCACGTGTTCTTATGAGGCAAGGGCCTTCGGCATTGGTTCCGCAATGCCCATCTCTATCGCATACAAGAAATGCCCGGAAGCTATTTTCCTGAGGCCGGATTTTGAAAAATACGCGCAGGCCTCGGATGAAATATACGAGATATTCAATACCTTCACCCCTGATGTTGAACCCGTGGGTATTGACGAGTCGTTTTTGGATATAACTGCCAGCTATCATCTCTTCGGCTCGCCCCGACAAGTATGTGTATCTATTAAAGAGAGGGTAAAAGAGAAAACGGGTCTTAGAGTCTCCATAGGGCTTGCCCCCACGAAGATGGCTGCGAAGATCGCCTCTGATATAGGCAAACCTGACGGGCTCGTGGAAGTAACAAGTGAAGCCTTGCTGGATTTCCTGTGGCCTCTTGATGTGGGTAAGATATGGGGTCTTGGAAAAAAAGCTCAGGCAGAGTTAAACAGCATGGGGATATACACCATAGGGGATCTGGCTAAAAGATCGCTCAGGGAACTCACATCTCTTTTCGGCAAGAGCGCCTCTTACCTGCATAACGCTTCTCGCGGCATAGATGAGAGGGAAGTCCAGACAAGTCGAGAAGCAAAGTCTCTCAGTAACGAAGTTACATTCGAGACGGATGTTTGCGATAAGAAAAAAGTAGAAGGTGTTCTTTTAGGACTTTGCGAGAAAGTCTCCGGCAGGCTCCGCAGAGAAGATCTTAAGGGTACTACCGTAACGCTCAAGATACGCCTGGACGGGTTTCGCACCTATACAAGATCTTCGACTATAGCAGAGGCCACTAATTTCGTGGACGAGATATACACAGAAGTAAAAAGGCTTTACAGGGATTTTAGTATAGGCGGCAAAGTCCGTCTTGTGGGTGTTAGGGTTTGCAATCTTTCTGTGGGTCCGGCGCAGGGCATGCTTTTTAGCTACCACCAGGACCAAAAAAATGAGGAGCTTCACAGGGCCCTTGATAAAATAAAAAGCAAATTCGGTAACGCTTCGATCTATAGATTAGGTGTTCGCGGAAGATAAACCCGGTTTTTTCTTTATAAAGGGATTCTATGAAGATATGAGGTAAATTATGAAAATTATAGCGGTTATAGCATTTATGTTCCCGATACTTTTGTATTCACAGCTTCACGCTGATACCAATATTAAAAAAGCCACCTTTGCCGGGGGTTGTTTCTGGTGCATGGAATATCCTTTCGAGAAGGAGGAAGGTGTTTTAGAGGTTATATCCGGTTATTCAGGCGGGAAAGAAAAGAATCCTACCTACGAAGAGGTTTCAAGCGCAAAGACAGGGCATATCGAATCCGTCCAGATAACATATGATTCCTCCAAGATAACATATGAGAAGCTTCTTGATATCTTCTGGCGCCAGATAGACCCTACCGATGCGGGAGGACAGTTCGTTGACAGGGGCAAGCAGTACAGAACTATCATATTCTATCACGATGAAAATCAGAAGAAGGCGGCCCAGCTTTCCAAAGAGAATCTGCAGAAATCAGGGAAGTTCGACAAGCCTGTAATTACCGAGATACTCAAGTACTCGGTTTTCTACAAGGCAGAGGACTACCACCAGGACTATTACAAGGAAAGTCCTGAAAAATACAAGTATTACAGGTTCAATTCAGGACGCGATGACTACCTGGAGAATAAATGGAGTGACAATATGGGAGAGAAAGATATTAAGAAGAAAAAAATAATCACCAGGCCTATTGATGACGAGCTCAAGGTGGTATTAACACCCATGCAGTATGAAGTGACCCAGAATGAGTGCACCGAGCCGGCTTTTAACAACGAATACTGGGACAACAAGAAGGAAGGGATATACGTTGATATAATCTCGGGAGAAGTTCTTTTTTCCTCGATTGATAAATATGATTCGGGTACCGGCTGGCCGAGTTTCAGCAGGCCTCTTAACTCGGAGAATATCGTGGAGAAAGAGGACAAGAAACTCTTTAGTGTAAGAACAGAGCTAAGAAGCAAGCAGGGCGATTCCCACCTGGGCCATGTATTCGACGACGGTCCCAAATCCACGGGCAAGCGTTACTGTATAAATTCAGCCGCCCTTAAGTTTATTCCTAAAGAGGATCTTGAAAAAGAGGGTTACGGGGAGTACAATAAACTTTTTGAGAAGTAGAGGTGTTTATGGAGTCTAAATTCATATTGAATTTCACCCCCACCGGTATGATACCTACCAAAGAGATGACCCAGAACGTACCGGTTTCTCCGGAAGAGGTAATAGAGCAGGTGAACGAGGCCGCTGATATGGGGGCCAATATGATACATTTACATGCAAGGGACCCTGAGACGGGCCAGCCTACTTACAAGAAAGAGCTTTATGCCCGGATAATAGGGGGCATAAGAAAGAAGCACAGGGACCTTGTTCTCTGTGTTTCCACGAGCGGCAGGGATTTTTCCGAGTTCGAAAAACGCTCAGAGTGTCTTGATCTTGAAGGCGAGCTAAAGCCTGATTTCGGCAGTTTAACACTTAGCTCGGTAAACTTTAACAAGCAGGCGAGTGTCAATAGTCCCCAGATGATACAGGCACTGGCTAAAAAGATGCTTGATAACGGGATAAGGCCTGAGCTTGAGGCATTCGACCTCGGGATGATAAATTACGCGAAGTATCTAATACGAAAGAAACTAATCAATCCTCCATATTACTTCAACCTTATCTTAGGAAACATTGCCTGTGCCCAGGCTAATATACTGAGTCTCGGGCTTATGATAAATGAGCTTCCCGATAACTCCATATGGTCTGTCGGGGGTATAGGAGCGTTTCAGCTGAAGATGAACACTATGAGCCTTGTTGAGGGTGGCGGCATTAGGATTGGGCTTGAGGATAACATTTATCTTGATACAGATAAGACGATTCTAACGACAAATCGTGAACTGGTTCAGCGTATACTGGATATTGCCAAGGCGCTAAGACGTGAGCCCTATTCTCACAAAGAGGCAAGGCAAATACTGGGTTTTAGTTAAGGATAAAATTTATGAATAAGGCAGTTGATGTAATAAAAAAGATACGATCCAAATTCAGATACGGGCTTGTGCTTCTTTTTATTAAGAGCTCAATTATTAAAGCACTGGGGGTTGATATTATAATCTATCACTGGGTGCGGGAAGGCCTTAGTAAAGACGACTTTCCCGAGCTTAAAGACGGGCTCCAGGGATATTCATTTGAGTTTCTGGGTCCCGGGGATATGAAGATAATAGGTAATATCAAAGGCAGAGGAGATGAGAATGAGCAAAAACTCCTTGAACATCTTAAGAAGGGAAGGAAATGCCTTGGGGCGAAATACAAGGGGCAAGTAGCCGCGTTTACATGGATAGACCTTCACGGAGACAGCTGCAGGGATCACAAGCTGGTGCTAAAAGAAAACGAAGCATACCTTTATGACATGTATACACTAAAACCCTTCAGGGGAAAGAATATAGCGCCTTATCTAAGGCACCAGTGCTACGTTAAGCTCTGGGAGATGGGAAGGGACGTGTTTTACAGCTCAACCGACGTGCTGAATAACCCGTCCATAAAGTTTAAGCGAAAATTAAAAGCCAGGATATTGGCGCTGTATTTTAATATAAAGCTTTTTAAGAAATACCACTTCAACTGGAAAGTTAAGGAATATAGGAAATAATAAGGAAAAATGTAGGATACATAAAAATTACCATAATTTCTGATAATAGAGTGCATAAAACAGGATTAAGAGAGGAATGGGGGTTTCCTTGTTTGGTAGAAATCGAGGATGCTCCGCTGAACTTAATAAGATAGAATAATCTATGGTAGTAAAAACTGACAGAGGTTTGGTTGTTATTACCGGCTGTTCCCATCCGGGTGTTGGAGATATACTCAACAGTGCAAAAGAGTTCGGGAAGTATTTACTTTAATCGGAGGTTTACACGGATTTAAAACATTTGACTTGGCTAGTGATTTGGATTTAATCTGTGCCACCCATTGCATCAATATAAGGATAAGATAAAAAACCTTTATCAGGAAAGGTTTGTAGAAGGCGATGCCGGGAAAGAAATCGAGATATAAATGAGGAATATGAAAGAGAGGTGGATAAAAAATGGAAAAGAGCTTGAAAAAAGAGCTTACTCTTTTAGATGTTTTTTGTGTAGCTACCGGGGCAATGATTAGTTCCGGTCTCTTTATACTCCCAGGATTAGCTTTTGTCAAGGCAGGCCCGGCAGTCATTATATCCTATATGATAGCAGGAATTTTTTGTATTCCTACACTTTTAAGCATGGCAGAATTAACAACGGCGATGCCTAAGGCCGGAGGGGACTATTTTTATATCATGAGAGGGTTTGGTCCTCTTCTGGGTACTCTTGCCGGTTTCAGTACCTGGTTTTCTTTGAGCTTGAAAGGAGCATTCGCTCTAATAGGTATGGGAGCTTATTTAAGCATAATAACCCCCTTATCTATAAATGTTATTGCCTTTTGGCTGTGCATATTTTTTGTTGTGCTAAATTTAATAGGCGTAAAAGAAGCAGGAAGGTTTCAGATATTTTTAGTACTGGGACTTTTAGGAATACTCCTTAGTTATGTCATTTTGGGGATAAAAACGGTTAACCCTTCGAATTTTTCGCCATTTTTTTCTAAGGGAATGACTGCTGTGTTTGCCACGGCAAGTTTTGTTTTTATCTCTTACGGAGGATTAACTAAAGTGGCCGCTTTGGCTGAAGAGACAAAAAATCCAGGCAAAAACCTACCCTTAGGCATGATTCTTTCCCTTATTGTAACTTCTGTTTTTTATGCTTTGGTTATCTTTATAACTATAGGGGTTCTGAATCCTGAGAGCCTAAAAGGTACTCTTACCCCAATCTCAGACGGGGCAGGAGTCTTTGGCGGAGATGTTTTTAAGATAATAATAAGCATAGGCGCGTTTTTGGCCTTTATTTCTACTGCTAACGCAGGGATTATGACTGCTTCAAGATACCCTTTGGGTATGAGCAGGGATAAACTTTTACCCGCCGTTTTTCAAAAAATAAGCTCCAAATACAACACACCCTATATCGCTATTTTCTTTACCGGCGCTTTTATGATTTTCGCTATTTTGTTTTTCAGATTGGAATTGCTGGTTAAGGTTGCCTCAAGTATATTAATCTTACTTTATATCCTGGCTAATCTAACGGTAATTTTATTTAGAGAAAGCAAGATTTTAAGCTATAGACCAAAATTTCATTCTCCCTTTTATCCATATCTGCAGATATTAGGGGTGCTGGGAGGAGGATTCCTTTTAATAGAGATGGGCGCATTTATTGTTTTTCTGACAGTGATTTTTTTTCTATTAGGATTTATCTGGTATAAATTATATGCCCAAAAAAGAGCGGCGCAGGATTCTGCTTTGATTTATGTTCTGGAAAGGCTGATAGTTAAGGATAAAGAGTTAAATTCAGAAAATCTTCTTACAGAGCTTAAGGATATTGTTATTCAAAGGGAGGGTATTATAGAAGAGAGGTTTTCCAGGCTTGTTGAGGAAAGCATGGTTTTGGATATAGAGAAACCTTTAAATCTGGAAGATTTTTTTAAGGAAGTTTCGGATGATTTAGGCAAAAACCTGAATTTGGATCCCGAAGAGATTCTCAATAAGTTTATAGAGAGGGAAAAAGAATCAAGCACGGTGATAGCGAAAGGATTGGCCATCCCCCACATCTTTGTTGGCGGTAAGAATGTTAACAGGTTAGTTTTAGTTCGGGCGCGAGCAGGGATTATTTTTCCTGGGGATCAGTTAGTTCATACCGCCTTTGTCCTTGTTGGTTCTTCCGGTGAGCGTGTTTTGCATCTGAAAATTTTGGCAGCTATTGCTACAATCATCCAAAGTCACGACTTTGAAAAGAAATGGCTTGAGGCAAAAGGCGAGGAGGAATTAAAACACGTTATCCTCTTGGCTGAGAGAAAAAGAGGTTAAAAATGATTAAGTGTAATTCCCGGTTCATTTATAGTTCACTATATCGAGAAGTTAGTTTATCCGGATGTCAATCCATTGATAATATTGGTGCCTACTATATTTATTGCTGTTTTTACTATAGTGGTATTTGTAATTAGACCGCCGGCAAAAATAAAGAGGATGCTTAAAGGGTGATAGCTTTTATGGGGACAGGAAAAAAGGGAATCCGTTTGTATTAGTATCTAAATTCGGCTTTAGGATTAAGATATAACTAAAAGGAGAAATGAAGGATATATTATGAGAGACACCATTATAAGATTTTTTCTGAAGAGGCATTTGCTTGCTAATTTAATATTCATATCTGTATTTGTCGGCGGGATTATCGCATGGAACCAGATACCCAAGGAACAGCTTCCCGACATCACGTTTGACACACTCAGGATAAGCGTACGCTATCCGGGTGCTTCCGCCGAAGAGGTGGAGTATTACGCCACAAGGCCCATCGAGGAGGCAATCAGGGGCATGGACGGGGTATACAGCATCAGGAGCCAGACCGGAGGGGGCAGTTGCAGCATCACAGTTGAGATTGAAAACAACTACTCTGACAAGGAAGGGGCTATTACCGATATAAGAAATGCCGTTCTGGATGTTAAGCTGCCGGCTGATATCCTGGATGACCCGAAAGTGGGGGTTTTTAAGACATCGCGCATGGCAGTTCTTGACATAGGGCTTTTCCTTGAGGGGGAGCATTTACTCGATGAGCAGTCCAGGGAAATTCTGCAGACATATGCCCTGGCGCTTGAGAACAGGCTTCTGAGTCTTTCAGAGGTGAGCTCCGTAGGTCGCTCGGGGTACCTTAAGGATGAACTGCAGATAAAAGTCGATCCCAAAAAACTTGTTTCATACAGGATCCCCTTCAACAAGGTGATAAGGGAGATCCAGAATAATAATGTCCGCCAGCCCGTGGGCAGCATAGAGAACATAAAAGAGCCCAAGGTGACACTTTACGGGGAACTAAGAAGCGTGGATGATCTCAGGGAACTTTCAATACAAGGGAGTTTCGAGGGGCAGGTCCTGCGCTTGAAGGATGTTGCCGATGTAGATAGGGGCTATGAAAAGAGTAACACGGTTCTTAAGATAAACGCCCATGAAGGCGTTTTCTTAAACGTTGTTAAAAGTTCGCAGACGGGGATTATAGACGCTGTCAAGGCTGTAAACCGCGTAGTAGCTGATTTCTCCAACGGTGAGAGAAGTAAAGGCAAGATAAGGATAGTATCCCTGGATGATGAATCAGTTGACGTCAAAAACCGCATCTCTATCATAGGCCTAAACGGTACAATAGGATTTATCCTTGTCGTGCTGGCGCTTTTCGTGTTTCTTGATTTCCGCTCTGGGATATGGGTGGCTTTGGGAATTCCCTTCACTTTCTGTTTCAGTTTGATCGCGGCGCTTTTGGTGGGGTATTCCATCAACAATATTACCCTTGCGGCTGTTATAATAGTTATGGGTATGGTCGTGGATGACGCCATAGTTGTCTCTGAAAATATCTCCCGGCTTAGAGCATGCGGGGTAAGAGAAGAGGAAGCCGCTCTTAAGGGAACCTCTTATGTGTTTTTGCCCATTATAGCCAGTATCCTCACGACCTGTGTCGCGTTCGTCCCTCTGTTGTTTTTTGCCGGCCGATTCGGTGTTATGATCAAGTTCATCCCGCCTATCGTGGTTTTTATGCTCGGGGGCAGTTTGCTGGAGGCTCTTTTTATACTACCTGGGCATATGATACTGCCTTTGGGTAATTCCTTGAATAATCTTTTCAGGGCGAAGGCTGCGTATAATGGTTCAGGAGTAAAGAAGCACTGGTTTGACCGCTGGGAGGATAAATACGGGAGATTCATAGAGAAGATACTGCCCTGGAAATGGGCTGTTTTTGTGTTATTCGGTGTTCTTCTGGTGGGAGCAGGATATATTGCATCCTCGAGTATGAAATTCGTGATGTTTCCCGATGAGGAAACAGGACAGATCAATTTTAGCGCGGAAGCGCCGGAAGGCGCAACACGCTATGAAACAGCCGATCTCGCTCAGCCTGTTGAGGATATGCTCGCCGGCTATATAGGCAAGGAAGTCGTAGGCTTCAGGAACCAGATAGCCAGGACCAGGCGTGGCTCCGCGTCACAGGAAAACCGGATGAGAATGAGTATAGAGATAGTCTCCAGGGAGGAACGTGTTAAGTCAGCGGATGAACTCATAAGCGAATGGACTGAGAAAATCAAATCTTTTGAAAATATAAGCGATGTGCGTTTCAGTAAATCGTGGCACGGTCAGTCCGGTGGCAGTCCCATAGAGATCCTTGTAAAAGAGAACAATGACATCTTGCGTAAAGAGATCGCGGAGGAGCTTGCGGGTTTCATGCGCAAGCACAGCGCACTTATGAACGTGGAGGTTGACCAGCCCCGTTTTCTTTCCGAGTACCGCATAGGTTTTGACAGGGACAAGATAAGAAGGCTTGGTATAAGTCCCTCTGATATAGGAAGGACTCTTCGCGCAGCCCTTGAAGGGACTGTTCTCTATGATTTCGTGGAGGATGACGAGGAAATAGAGGTTCGCCTGAGCACTGTAAAGGATGCCAGGGATGATATAGATAAGGTGTTGCAGATACCCGTTGAAAATGACAGGAGTTACCTTGTTCCGCTCAAGGATATCGTAACTGTTGAAAGCGTGAGCAAGCCTGATTCCATAGTCCGTGAAGATATGAAGCGCGTAACATCCGTCGATGCGGATCTTCGCCCGGGTTCGGGACAGACCCCGCTTGATGTGGCCAGGTATTTTGAGGCTGAGGTTTTCAGGAAAATCTTATCCAGGTATCCTTCGGCTATTTTGGAATTCGGCGGGGAGGTCAAGGACACGCGTGAATCGCGCAAGAATTTTATGGTAGCAATTGTGATGACAATTGTGCTAATTTATATGATACTGGTACTTCTGTTTAATTCGCTGTATAAACCGCTCCTCATAATGATCACCATACCTTTTAGCGTAGTGGGCATTATACTGGCGTTCTGGATCCACGGGATTTCAATGTACGGCTTCTTTGCCGTGATAGGGGCCCTGGGCCTTGCCGGGGTAGTGGTAAATGACGCCATAATAATGCTGGTAAAGCTTGACAGTGATTTTGACGCGTCTCTGGGGCCACAGCAGCTTCACAGCCAGGTTTCAAATCTTGCCAAGACACGTCTTCGCGCGGTGGTTCTTACCACGCTTACCACTGTAGTTGCCATCATACCTACCGCTTACGGATGGGCAGGATATGACTCGATGCTCGCCCAGATGATGCTGGCTCTTGCATGGGGATTGTTCTTTGGTACCATGATAACGCTTTTGCTGATCCCGTGTACTTACACTCTCATAAAACAAAGGCGTTACAGGAAGAGCAGGGTGAAAGGGAATATGGCATCCAGGGTAACTGTTATAATCGCGATATGCTTCGCCTCGCTTCTTTTCTCAAGCAGGATTTGTGCCGAAGAGCCCGGCAGTGTTTCTGTATCGCTTGATTCTTTCATAAGCCAGGTATGCGAGAAGGACGAGGTTTTCCAGGAGATATTGATAGACGAGCTCACGCTTCAGTACCGCAGGGCGCTTACACTTGAGGCCAAAGACATTATCCTTGGCGTGAGGTCCCAGTATGATTTTATAATTGACGGCGATGACGCAGATTCTTCGAACACCGTTTCGCTGGGTAAGCTTTTCCCGTACACGGGAACGGACATATCGGCCGAATACCAGTCTTCCTTTAGCGCCGTCTCAGGCAGCGTCACTAGCGAGTTCGGCGTGTCAGTCTCCCAGCCCATAGCCCGCAATGCCTTCGGGGGTACCAACCGCCTGCTGGATAGCATCGTCGGCATGGAAATAGATATTGCGAGCCACCAGGTTGTGGAGGCGTACGAAGACTACCTGGCGACACTCATACAGCTCTATTATAACTGGTATTCTTCCTATGAGAACTTAAGGACCGCCGAGGCGTCTTACAGGGAGAGCGAGAAGCTTCTGAAAAACATTAAAGAAAAGTCCAAGAGCAACATTGCCCTTCCCATAGATGTCAACAAGGTCAAACTGCAGGTGATCGCCAAGAAGGAGAGCGTGATTCTTCAAAAGAGCCAGTATGAAGAGTATAGGAACATGGCAGAGCAGGCGTTGCGCTACGGCGGTGACGAAGAACTCATACCGCAGGTTTCCTCGCTTTATGCGGGAACTGTTATAAATTTTGCAGATGACTATGAGAATTTCAAGAACAAGAGCCGCACGGCGCTTATACTCAAGATGCTCGGCGAAAAAAGCAAGCTCGAGGTCGAAAAAAATGCCGATGCTCTTCTTCCGTCAATAGATCTTTTTGCAAGCTATTCCATGGAGGGCTCGGGTCACTGGGTAGAGGATAATGATAAGCTAGCCTCGGTAGGGGCTACACTGGACTGGCCGATTCCGGGAAGTGCAAGCCGCGCACGTCATAAAACTGCCAAACTGGAGTCTGAGAAGACACTCCTGTCCAAAAAGAGCAGTATAATACGGCTCTACACCGACCTGAAGAATCTAAACGCCCAGATAGAAAGGGAAAAACAGCTAATAGCCTTGGCTGATGAAAAAATATCGCTTGCCCAGGCTGTAGTGGAAGACGAAAAAGAGAATTATTCGGTAGCAAGGGCTACGCTCAATGACTTAATAGACGAGATAAACAAGCTCGAGCAGAATAAGTTCAACAAGATATCCCATGAGATACAGCTCAAGAAGCTTGTCATCGAATGGCTGAGGATGACGGATGTTCTTATATCAAAAGAGGATATTGCCGGCAGGCATGAATAATTGACCGATGGAGTTTATCATGGAAGGCATGGAGTATTTATATGAGCTTAGTGAAAAACTGCCGCGCTGCGGTCCCGGTGATGATGGGTCTACCAGGCGTGCTTTTGGATATATACCGAAACCCTCGGATAAGCCATATATTTTAGATATAGGATGCGGGCCGGGCATGCAGACGCTTGAGCTGGCCAGGATCTCAGCAGGCAAGATCATAGCCCTGGATAACCATCAGGGGTTTCTTGATGAGCTCGCAAGAAGGTCAAAGAAGGAAGGGCTTGAGCAAAATATTGATATCAAGAATATGTCGATGCTTGAGATGGATTTCAAAGACAGGACATTTGATATTATCTGGGCTGAAGGCGCGCTCTATTGCATGGGGTTTGAGAACGGCTTAAAGCGATGTCATGAGCTCTTAAAAGACGGCGGGTATATGGCTGTTACAGAGATCGTGTATCTCGTGGGTGATGTGCCCGGGCCTGTAAAGGAGTTTTTCGGGGCGGAATATCCTGATATAAAGGATGTTGGGGATAATATCGAATTAATACAAAAACAGGACTTTAGCCTGATATCGAATTTCACGCTGCCACACTCATCATGGTTTGACAACTATTATTCGCCTGTTGAGAGGGAATTACCGACGTTGATGGAGAAATATAAAGATAATAAAGTTGCGCTTGATATTTTTGAGGGTTTTAAGGCGGAGATAGATTTTTACAGGAAGTATTCCAAGTTCTATGGATATGAGTTTTTCATAATGAGAAAAAGTACAACATAAGTAAATTAAAATAATTCCCAAAATTTCACAGTTCTATGGTAAAATGTATCAAAAATAAGTAATAAAGAAAATGGACTAAAAAGTCAGGAATAGGAGGGCCGGTGTGTCTAGTAAATTGAAACCACTTATAATTGGTGATGTAGAAATAGAAGTACCGATTATTCAGGGCGGTATGGGGGTAAGGGTCTCTACGGCTTCTTTGGCCGGGGCGGTTGCTGGTTGTGGCGGAGCAGGAACTATAGCCAGCGTAGGTTGTGGCTATGGTACCCAGGAAAATGACAGCAATTTTGTAAAAGCCTCAAGAGAAGGGCTCCAGGAAGAAATACGCCAGTCTAAGAAAATGACCAGGGGAGTTGTGGGCGTAAATGTAATGGTGGCTCTGAGCAATTATGAGGATTTAGTGAGGGCTGCTGTAGAAGAGAAGACTGATTTTATAGTTTCAGGGGCAGGCTTGCCTTTGAAGCTGCCGGAACTCAGCGACAATACCTCAATAAAGCTCATGCCAATCGTTTCAGGGGCAAGAGCGGCTGATATCATAATCAAAACATGGAAGAAGCGCTACAATCGCCTGCCGGATGCTGTTGTCGTGGAAGGTCCGTTGGCGGGCGGGCATCTGGGATTTAAGCCGGAGGATTTAGGGCCGGTTAAGGGGAAGCAAATCCTGGAAGATTTAGTGACAGATGTTCTGGAAGTAACTAACTCATATGCGGCTGCCTCGGGCGCAAGAATACCGGTTATAGCGGCAGGTGGAATTTTTGACGGAAAAGATGTCGCTAAATTCCTTGAATTGGGAGCAGAGGGTGTGCAAATGGCTACCAGATTTGTCACTACCCATGAATGTTCCGTGGCGGATGAATTTAAGCAGCTCTACATTAAGGCGCAGGACAAAGATATAGTTATCATAAACAGTCCTGTCGGCATGCCGGGAAGAGCGATAAGAACAAAGTTTATCGACAGGGTCATGAATGGCGAAAGAATACCGTTTAGGTGTAATTACAAATGCCTTAAAACCTGCGATCCCGGTACGGCCCCTTATTGTATAGCCAAAGCCTTATTTGATGCCGTGAGCGGCGACCTGGATAATGCGGTTGTGTTCGCAGGAAGTAAAGTTACAGAAATAAAGGAGATCGTCTCGGTAAAGGAATTAATGGATGAGATAGTCGAGGAGACCGTGGCAGAATTAGCAAAGGTAGCTTAAAAATCTTTCCATTAGGACATCAGGCGAGATTTAACACAAGGGTATAGATAAATGGTTAAAATCCCACGCAACAGAGACACGGGTTTTGGATTATTGGGAATTATTATCTACGTGGCTGTTATCGCTGTAGTTTACATGCTGATTCTTAAGCTCTACGTGAAAACCCCCGCAAATGATGAAAAAGAAGGAAAAACCAAAAACTCCAATCCCGTAGACATTATAAACCGCGCTAATAAAAATGCCGATGCCTTAAATCAGAAGCGCCTGGAAGAAGAAAAAATAATACAAAGTATCAAGGAAACAGAAAAGAAATGACTGGTAGGGGCTAATTTACTTGGATATTTATGATATCGCGGTAGTTGGCGGCGGTGCGGCAGGGATGATGGCTGCAATACGCGCCGGCGAGCTTAAGAAAAACGTGGTTTTAATAGAGAGAACTAATGCCCTCGGGAAAAAGATACTGATTACAGGTAAAGGCAGGTGCAATGTTACGAATTCTGCCGATATAGATACGTTTGTAAAGGTCTTCGGAAAACAGGGCAGATTTCTGCGTTCGGCATTCTGGGCATTCTCTAACCGGGCTCTCATAGATTTTTTACAGAAGAGCGGGCTTGAGTTAAAGGCAGAAAGACAGGGACGTGTCTTTCCTGTTACTGACGAATCCTCTTCTGTTGTGGAGGTCCTCAAGAGAAGTTTGTTAAAAAACAACGTAGAGATCTTATACAGCATGCGACTGTTTTATATAAAGAAAAAAAGCGACTGTTTCCAGTTAAATATAGACAAAAATGATAAGATTTACGCGAAGAAGGTAATATTGGCCGCGGGCGGCGCATCTTATAAAATAACAGGCTCATCAGGTGACGGCTATAATATAGCTAAAAGATTAAAGCATACTGTAATACCGTTAAAGGCAGCTTTAGTGCCCTTAAAGACCAGGGAATCATGGGTAAAGCAATTACAGGGTCTTTCACTAAAGAACGTATGTATCTTTTTTAAGTGCGCCAATAAAAAGATAACATCTCCTGTAGGAGAAATGATATTCACGCATTTCGGGGTCTCAGGTCCTCTTGTTCTTGACTTAAGCGCCAAGATTGTTTCTGCTGTTAGCGAATACGGGGATATTGCTCTTTTTGTGGATCTCAAGCCCGGATTGACCCCGGAGCAGCTCGAAAACAGATTGCTCAGGGAATTCAAGCTCAAGCAAAATGCCCAGGTAAATAACGTAATGGGGAGTTTGTTACCACTTAGCTTAATACCCGTATTTCTTGATGTGGCAGAGGTGCCGGAAGAAAAGAAGATCAATCAGATTGTCAGGAAAGAAAGGCACAAAATAGCGAATCTGTTGAAAGCCTTCCCTTTGACGGTTTGCGGTTCTCTGCCTATAGAGGAAGCAATGGTTACAAACGGCGGGGTCTGCACAAATGAGATTAATCCAAAGACCATGGAATCAAAAATCGTGCCGGGTCTCTATTTTGCCGGTGAACTCATAGACGGCGCTGCTCCAAGCGGCGGATATAATCTGCAGCAGGCGTTTTCAACAGGCTATCTGGCGGGGGAGAGTGCGGCACATGCGTAAGATAATACTGGCCTCCAGATCAAAGGCCAGGCAGAAATTATTAAAGGAGGTCGGCCTTAAGTTCAGGGTGGTTAAGTCAGATGCCAGAGAGAGCAGGACTCTTGGTTCCAGTCCCGGTGAGCTTGTAGTTAAGAATGCCCTGGCTAAGGCTGAAGACGTTGCCGGGAAACTTCGTTCGGGAGTTGTCATCGGGGCGGATACGGTTGTTCTGGCAGGCAAGAAAACAGTGGGGAAGCCCAAGGATATAAAAGATGCAATCAATATGCTTAAACTGCTTCAAAAGAGGCCGCATTTTGTATATACAGGCATAGCGGTTGTTGATATAGATAAGAACAGGAAATTCACTGCATATGAGAAAACAAAAGTCTATATGCAGCGCCTAAGCGATATGGAAATAAAAAATTATTTCAAAAAGGTTTCCCCCCTGGATAAAGCAGGAAGTTTTGATATACAGGGATTGGGAGGCCTTTTCATAGACCGTATAGAGGGTTGTTTTTACAATGTTGTCGGTCTTCCTCTTGCAAAGCTGACAAAGTTGTTAAAGAAGGCAGGAGTGGATATTTTTTAATTTATACACTGATGAAAGGGGTGTCGCAGTATTATGTCAATATCAAAGAGAATAGGGGCTATCAGCCCGTCAGTAACCCTGGCTATAACAGCCAAGGCAAAGCAGATGAAGCAGGAAGGCATTGATGTTGTCGGTTTCGGGGCAGGGGAGCCTGATTTCGACACGCCTGATTATATAAAAAAAGCGGCTGTAAAAGCGATAGAGGACGGGTTTACAAAGTATACCCCGGCATCAGGCACGCAGGAATTAAAAGAAGCCGTTTGCAGGAAGCTTAAGAAGGATAATAACCTGGACTATTTCCCGGACCAGGTTCTTATATCCTGCGGGGCAAAGCATTCTCTCTTTAATATTATCGTGACCATGTGCCAGGAGGGTGATGAGGTGCTTTTACCTTCTCCTTACTGGGTGAGCTATCCTGAGATGGTAACGGCCTCAGGCGCAAAGACCGTGGTCCTGGAGACAACCAGGAAGACTGATTTCAAGGTACTGCCCGAACAGTTAAAGAAGGCAATTACCCCAAAGACAAAACTCTTTATCCTTAATTCCCCGTCCAACCCGACAGGAATGGTCTATACAAAGGATGAGCTCTTAGAGATCAGCAGGATCCTGGTGGAAAAGGGTGTATACTGCGTATCGGATGAGATCTATGAGAAGATAATGTACGACAAGGCAGAACATATAAGTATAGCTTCATTTTCAAAAGAGATGAAAGAGAAGACAATAGTCGTAAACGGTATGTCCAAGGCTTATTCCATGACCGGCTGGAGGATAGGTTACGCGGCAGGGCCGAAGGATATAATTAAGGCAATGGGTAATTTGCAGAGCCATTCCACATCCAATCCAACTTCCATCTCCCAGAAGGCGGCACTTGCCGGTCTTGACGGCTCAGATGATTTCGTGAATACCATGGTAAGCGAATTCTCCAGGAGAAGGGATTATATCGTTAAAAGGTTAAACGCCATGGAAGGCATAAGCTGTATTAAGCCCCGAGGTGCCTTCTATGTTTTCCCGGATATCTCCGGGCTTATTGGAAAGACATTCAGTGGTAAAAGCATAAAGAGCCCAATGGAGCTGGCGCAGGTCCTGCTGGCAGAAGCCAGGGTGGCTGTTGTGCCAGGCGAGGCATTCGGCG
This sequence comes from bacterium, assembly GCA_043821115.1. GTDB lineage: Bacteria > CAYTYR01 > UBA6262 > DAOVJB01 > DAOVJB01 > JBDRDD01. Next base: position 97,610 of record JBDRDD010000007.1, read on the forward strand.
TGGATTGTAACATGAGGCTTTCCTATGCGACATCAATGAAAAATATTACAAAAGGACTCGACAGGATAGAAGAGTTTATAAAAAAAGTATAAGGTGCTACCAATAATTATCGTGAGTGTCATTGTAAAATTATGAAGATATAATTGGAGCATGAGATATGGAGCAAATTATCCATGAAGAGAAAAACCTAGGCTTCTTTGAGAAATACTTAACGGTATGGGTTATTGGGTGCATCGGTCTTGGTATTTTATTGGGTAAATTATTTCCTCAGGTTGCCGTAACTCTTGATGATTTCTCAATATATCAGGTGTCAATTCCTATTGCTATCTGTCTTTTTTTTATGATGTATCCCATCATGGTAAAAATTGATTTTGGAGAAGTAATTAAGGCAGGAAAGACACCAAAGCCTGTTTTGCTCACTTTATTTGTCAACTGGTGTATCAAGCCCTTTACGATGCTAGCCATCTCCACATTGTTTCTGGGGGTCATATTTAAAGGGTGGCTTCCCGGCTTTGAGATTGTAAAAGATGGAAGCCAGGTTGAACTTTACCGCTCGTATATTTCAGGTTGCATTCTTTTAGGGATTGCTCCATGTACGGCAATGGTGCTTATTTGGGGCCACCTGTCCAAAGGCAATGACGGCCACACACTGGTTATGGTTGCTATCAATTCTCTCACCATGCTTTTTCTTTATGCTCCTCTTGGTGGATGGTTATTAGGCGTAAATAAGATGCCTATTCCGTGGCAGACTATAGTGTTGTCAGTTTTAATCTATGTAGGATTGCCGCTTTTCTTGGGGTATAAATCACGCAAATGGATTATTACTAAAAAAGGGATTAAATGGTTTGAGGAAAAATTCATACATTATCTGACGCCAATTTCAATCTTCGCATTACTTATCACATTGATTTTACTCTTTTCCCTTAAAGGGGAGCTGATTATCAATCAGCCGCAGACCATTTTTCTAATAGCTGTACCGCTTTTTATTCAAACGTGTCTGATTTTTTTTGTGGCATATGGCATGGCAAAATGGCTGAAGTTGGGATATCGCGATGCTGCTCCATCAGCCTTAATCGGAGCAAGTAACCATTTTGAAGTTGCAATAGCTACCTCAACTGTTTTATTTGGTATATCATCAGGAGCTTCCCTTGCTACAGTAGTCGGGGTTTTAATAGAAGTACCCGTTATGCTGATGTTAGTAAAAGTTTGCCTTAGGACAAAAAGCTGGTTTAGTTTTTAGAAAAGACTGCGACAAAGCAGGTTAAAAAATATCAAAAATGATAAATTGTTGAAAGGGCAGAAGATGGGCAAGCAAAGATCATATATGACAAGAAAGAGCTACGAGGAATTAAGGGAGAAGCTGGAATACCTTAAGACCGTTCGCCGCAGGGAGATATCCCGGGAAATAGGCCGGGCCAGGGATCACGGGGATATAAGTGAGAACGCTGAATATGACGCGGCAAAAGAGGCCCAGGCCTTAAACGAAAAAAGGATCTCCGAGCTGGAAAGTAATCTTGTCGGGGCGCAGATCCTCGATGATGCAAATATCCCAAAGGATCAGGTTCTTATCGGTGCAACGGTCAAACTCAAGGACATGGACTCGCGGGAAGAGATTGAATATACTCTTGTATCAAAGCCGGAGGCAGACTTTGCCCAGGGCAAGATCTCCATTTCCTCACCGGTAAGCCAGGGCCTGCTGGGACATAAGGTAAACGATGTGGTTAACATCACTACACCCGCTGGGATGAAGCTTAAATACAAGATATTAAAGATTTCTAGATAAAGGGTCTTTTGGTTAAGAAAAAAACAATTGCGATAAATGATAAGATGCAGAAAAGTTTCAGGTGTATTCTTATATAAACAAAAGACTTTAATAAAAAAGGAGATAGCAATGCAGACATTAGAGACGGTATTAAAAACGCACAGTTTCTTCAGAGATTTGAAGCAAGAGTACCTTGAATTGGCTCTTGGATGTGCCACCAACGTTGTTTTTAAGCCTGGAGAGATTATTCTCAAGGAGGGCAAGCCAGCTGACCGGTTTTTTCTCATAAGAGAAGGAAGAATTGCAATTGAGGTGCCTTTGGAAAGCCAGAGATCAATTACTATCCAGACCATACAGGGTGGCGATATACTGGGCTGGTCATGGCTTATTCCCCCTCACCAGAACAAGTTTAACTGCCGCACCCTTGATCTTACCAGGGCAATAGCCCTAGACGGAAAATGCCTGAGGGAGAAATGTGAGAAGAATCATGACCTGGGCTATGACCTGCTGATGAGGATTGCCAAGGTCTTTACCAGTAGGCTAGAGGCGACTAGACTTCAGCTTTTGAACCTATACGAGAGATAGAGCTATATAAATTAGCTTTTATACTACAAGACTCTTTCTCCCCGGTAAGCCAGGGCTTGCTGGGGCATAAGGTAAACGACATGGTTAACATCACTACACCTACGGGGATGAAGCTTAAGTACAAGATACTCAAAATTTCCAGGTGATCAACATTTTTCCCGCATATATCACATGTCTCTTTAATTTCTTCCAACCTAAACAAGTTAAATGGGTGCAGGGCACTTTCGATTTTTATTATACCTGCTGCAATTTTACAGAAGAAAAAGATTAATTTGACGAAGTCTGTTAAGAGAGAGAATATTTTTTACATAAGAGGGGCTTAGATAGGAGTAAAGAATGGCTAAGGATCCGGTGTGCGGGATGGAAGTTAACGAGTCATCAGCTGCGGGAAGTTATAAATACAAAGGGACAACCTATTATTTTTGCAATCGGGTTTGCATGGAAAAGTTTACTAAAGACCCGCAATCAGTGCTTTCTCCCAAAAAGGAAATAAAACCTGTAAAAAGGGAAAAGAAAATGGTAACAGGGGATACCACTAAAACAACCCTGGCGGTAGAAGGAATGACCTGTGCATCATGTGTTAAGACGATCGAGTCTGCCTTAAATAACGCAGAAGGTGTACTCAAGGCTGTGGTTAACTTCGCTACAGAGAAGGTTACCATTGAGTATGACCCGAAAATTATTGATAATGAAGGATTAACCAGGGTAATTGAAAGTGTGGGGTATAAGGTTTTTAAGGGAAAGCTAGCCCAGGAGGAAGAGGATATCCGCAGGATGGCAAACGCGCGCTTTAAGATGATATCAGCATGGGCTTTTTCCGCTCCGGTTATTATTGCCATGATACTGGAGATGGTGTTTGGTGTAATGATACCGGGTTTTGACTGGCTCCTTATCATTTTCGCAGTTCCTGTTGTATTCTACAACGGCTATTCAACCCTTAATTCTGCAGTCAGGATAACCCGTCATTTTAAGGCTAACATGGATACTTTAATCATGATGGGAGCAGGCATGGCTTTTATTACCGGCCCGGTAAAGATGCTTGGTTTTCCGATAGAAAACTACAGCGGGATTGCCGCAATGATCATGGCCTTTCATCTGACGGGAAGGCATATAGAGACCATGGCTAAAGGACGGGCTTCTCTGGCCATTAAGAAGCTCCTTCAGCTGGGTGCCAGGATCGCGCATATACTGGTTGCAGGAGAAGAAAAGGAGATACCGGCTGAAGAGCTAAAAGTAGGCGATATCATGATTATCCGCCCCGGAGAGAAAATACCTGCCGATGGAGTTATTATCGAAGGGAAAAGCCAGATCGATGAATCAATGGCTACTGGAGAATCCATGCCTGTGGGTAAAAAGGTCGATGACGAGGTAATCGGGGCAACCGTTAACCAGATGGGCCTGATTAAGGTAAAAGCCACAAAAGTAGGCAAGGACACGTTTCTTGCTAATGTCATAAAAATGGTGGAGGAGTGCCAGGGGTCCAAGGTTCCTATCCAGGAATTTGCAGACCGTGTAACATCATTTTTCGTGCCGGCAGTTTTGATTATTGCACTGGCAACCTTTGTTTCATGGCTTGTTTTTCCCGGATTTTTTCTTTCTGTTATAGAGGCCTCAAGCAGCTTTATCCCCTGGGTTAATCCGGCGCAGAGCATTCTTTCACTGGCGATCTTTGCGGGGATTGCCGTTTTGGTCATAGCGTGTCCCTGTGCACTCGGCCTGGCCACGCCGACAGCTTTAATGGTCGGCTCCGGGATGGGGGCCCAGAACGGGATACTTATCCGCAAAGGTGAGGCGATCCAGACCTTAAAAGAGATTAAAGCCGTGGTTTTTGATAAAACAGGAACCATAACTAAAGGCAAGCCGGAAGTTACAGATATAGTGACAGTTGGCAAGATACCAGAAGATGAATTATTGTATATTGCCGCATCGGTCGAGCTGGGTTCCGAACATCCTTTGGCCCAGTCAATTGTAAGCAGTGCGCTGGAAAAGAAGGTTAAACTTGGAGAGGTCTCTGATTTTGAAGCTATTGCCGGATACGGGGTCAAGGGTAAAATAGACGCCAGGAGCGTCTTGATCGGTAATAGAAAATTAATGCAGAAATACGGGGTTGATTTCGGCTCTCTTTCGAAAGATCTGCTCGCCCTGGAGAATGAAGCCAAGACTGCAATGCTTGTGGCGGTAGAAAAAGAAGCCGCGGGAATTATCGCCGTAGCTGATACGTTAAAGGAAGATTCTATAGAGGCGATTGCCGAATTAAGAAATATGGGCCTGGAAACCGTGATGCTTACGGGTGATAACCAGAGGACTGCCCAGGCCATAGCTAAAAGAGTTAACATATCTCGGGTTTTGGCTGAAGTTTTGCCTCAGGATAAAGTCGCTGAAATCCAGCGCGTGCAGAAAGAGATCGGGATGACCGCCATGGTGGGAGATGGAATAAATGATGCTCCCGCACTCACGCAGGCTAATGTGGGTATTGCCATCGGAACAGGAACCGATATAGCCATAGAAGCCTCGGATGTTACCCTGGTCAGGGGAGAGCTCTCGGGGGTAGTCTCAGCCATCAAGCTTTCACGCGCGACATTTAGAAAAATCAGGCAGAATCTTTTCTGGGCCTATTTTTATAATACCATAGCCATTCCAATAGCGATCTTCGGACTCCTGCATCCTGTAATTGCCGAGGCGGCCATGGCTTTTAGTTCAATTAACGTCATAACCAATTCCATGCGTTTGAAAAAAGTTCCTATAGGTATGCCGAAGAAATTAGCAGTGAGAAGTGTGAGAAAAGAGGAGAAAAAGATGGCTAAGGACCTGGTTTGTGGTATGGAAATAGAAGAGGGCGATATTTGCAGTGAGTATAAAGAGAAAAAATATTGCTTTTGTTCACAGGGGTGCAAGAAAGCTTTTGACGGGAACCCTGATAATTATGTAAAAGATTCGCAATAAGAATTAAATATATATTTAAAAGAGAACACTTGACAAATTACGTTTTAGAGAGTAAATTTATTAATGAGACTATATTTGCCTTAATATTAGTAAAAAGTAAAATAATGAAAGAGTTGGGAAATATAATCAATGATCAGAATATCAGATATCTTTAAGAAAGCTAAAGAAAATGAAGATAATGAGAAAATAGTAGAAGAATCTCCTCCTAAGTCTGTCCGGAAGAAAATATCCCCAAAACCTGTTAAGCCAAAGGCTGTTGAAAAGGTAGTACCCCCCGAAACTAAAGCCGATAAAGAGCAAAAACCCCGCGTAGAAGAACCCAGGAAGGAAGAACCAGAAACATCGGGAGTTAGAATTTCTTCTCTAATGGGTAAAAAATCTAAAACAGCTTCAGGCAAAGAAACTTTGAATATATACGAAGAGACAATGTCTTTAATGAGGGAGACACTAAAAAAAGATATAGATTATGAATCTATTGATGCCAGCAGGATCATTGCACAAGTAGAAAAGGTAATTGAGCAGTTGGTTTTAGGCAACGAAAACATGTTGATGTTGGCTTTTATCAAAGATTCGCGAGATGAAAATTATCTCTTGTGTCATTCGGTAAATGTCTGCATATTTTCTATTGAAATAGGGTTAGGTCTGGGTTATGAGAAATCCAAATTAATAGACCTGGGAGTTTCGGCAATTCTACATGATATAGGTATGGTAGAGTATATGTATTTGGTAAAACATCCACGGAAACTGACTCCAAAGGAGTATGAGGAGATTAAGAAGCACCCGATAAAAGGTTCGGAGATTTTGGAAAAGATTAACGGGTTAAATAAGGTGGCTCTTTATGTTGCCCATCAACACCATGAGCGCATAGATGGCTCAGGGTATCCTAGGGGATTAAAAGAAGAATTTATTAATGAATATGCCATGATAGTGAGCTTGGTAGATGGATATGAGGCGATGATGAATATGCGGGTATACCGTGATGAATTTCTGCCATTAGAGGCGTTACGGGAAATTCTGGATAATAAAAAGGCCTTTGCGAATAAGCTAATAAAAATTTTAATAGACAGAATCGGCATCTTTTGTGTGGGAAGCATGGTTGAGTTGAATACTAAAGAGATAGCCCAGGTTGTAAAGATTAACCGCAGGGTCTCTATGCGCCCGGTGGTTAAGGTAATATATGAAGCCAACGGTAAAGAACCAAAAGAGACAAAAATACTTGATTTGACAGACCACCACAATGTTTATATTACAAAAGGACTGCCTAAAAAGACCCTGGAAATTTTAGTTCGCGAAACAGAAGAATGGAAATATTAAAAAAGTTTCTTTACTATAAGGATGTAAGGTTACTCTGGAAGATTTTTATTACTTCCCTGAAAATCTCTTCGCTATCTTCGATTAAAGAGTGTCAATTACTGAACATTTTAACACCACTTAAGAAAAAAATAAAAAATGCTGATAAGGATAAAATAAACCGATATGTTAATCTTTACCTTTTTATCCGCAGAAAACTGGGGATTAGAGATACCTGCTTTGTACGTTCAATGCTTCTCTGCTGTATATTAAGGCAGGCAGGCATAGATGCAAATGTAAAGTTTGGTGCTGGCAGAGTAGAGGGGGAATTGACAGGTCATTGTTGGGTTAGTCAGGGCACAGACCAGGATAACGAGGCAAGTACCAAATATCAGACAATATTTAGATATCCATAAGGAGGGCTTCAAAATGTTAACAGTGAGTTCTTGTATTTCTAAGAAAGCTAATATACCCTGGAGGATAATTGAAGAAGAAGCAGTTCTGGTTGATGTGGATAGGGGTGAAGTTATTCACCTAAATCCAGTGGGAGCTGAAATATGGAATTTAATAGATGGTAAGAAATCTGTAGGTGAAATAGTAACTCATATATATCAGCAATTTGAAGTGGCGCAGGAAACAGCTAAAAAGGATACTTTAGAATTTTTAGCCAAACTTGCTAAAAAGGATATAATCGAGTGACACATAAAGCCTTAAGAATAGAAATTGCTGGTATTTGTGCTGAAATTCTTGTGGGGAGTGCAAAACAATTCCGTTGTCTTGAATTGAAGTTTGAGAATTTCCTTTCCGTAAATAAGCCCGCTGTTAGAATTGTGGTTGAGGAAAGTGTTCAACCTCTGCCTGTTAATAAAAAAGATTTTACCCGATACTCATTCTTACCTAATCGAATAACTATCGCTGAAAGGGATGGCGAATATCTGCTATTAGTCAAAAATGGTAGGGCAATCCATATCCTGGGTTTGATCAACGTAAAGAAGAAACTGTGCAGGTTATTTACCAATAATACTGATTTCTCTGAGGCACTATTTGTTGATGCTGTTCGCGGGTGTCTGCATATTTTTTTGCAAAGCTTAAAAGGGATTTTGCTTCATGCCAGCGGAGCAATTTATAAAGGAAGAGGATATCTTTTTACCGGTCCGGGCGGGTCTGGGAAAAGTACGGCTGTTAATCAATTAAACGGCACAACCGTTTTGTCCGATGAGTGTATCGGGGTGAAGAAATACATGAACTCTTATTATATGTTTGGAACGCCCTTTCATGGTAATAACAATCAGACTGCCGCCTTGAAGGGGATCTTTTTCCCAAAGAAAGCAAAAAAAATGTCCTTCAAAAAAGTTAAAAAAACAGAGGCTCTTCAGAGAATTTTATCTAATATGTTTTTGGGTGTTCTGGAACAAAATGTTATGAAAAATATTATAGAGACTTTGACTGAATTAGTAGAGGAAGTTCCCTGTTATGAGATATCTTTTTCGCTTTCTAGTCCGATTCTAAAAGGTCTGGGCGGTTTAGGCGATGTATATTAACCAGGGTATGTAATCTTAGATGCAGTCACTGTTATCCGTATATAGCCCGTGATGAAGATATGTAGAACTTATTCATTTTCCTGTAATCCTAAAAGATAAGTTTCCAGGAGTTTCTGTTGGATCTACTTAAAAGATTTGATAATAAGATTATAGAAAAAAGGATTCCTGTTTATTGTGCTTTTGAGCTAACTAACAGGTGCAATATTAAATGTCGTATCTGTTTTCAAAATCAGCCCAGAAATGATGAGCTTACCACTGATGAGGTAAAGGATATCCTGGATCAATTAGCGGATATGGGATGCCTGTTTCTTACAATTACCGGCGGAGAGCCACTATTACGCAAGGATTTCTTTGAGATTATCCGGTATGCTGTAAAGAAAACTTTTGCAATAACCTTAAAGACCAATGCTACCTTAATAACTCCAACTGTAGCTGAAAAGATGAATAGTTTGCCTTTCCATAGAATTCATATTAGCCTTTTGGGTGCTACCGCTAAGACACATGATAAGATAACAGGAGTGGAAGGTTCTTTTGAGAAAGTTATCTCTGCTGTTAAACTTCTTAAGAAGAAATCAATTATTACTTTAGCCACAACGGTTACCAAAGAAAATATCTGTGAATTAAACAAGATGAAGCTTCTTGCTGATAGTTTAGAAGTAAACTGGCTATCTTCTGCTTTAATTTATCCAAGAAAAGATGGTGGTTGTTCTCATTTGAATGCCCGCCTGGCAGATGAGGACTTAAAAAAATATTATTCATATCTGTTTAAGCCGTATGCTAAAGAGATTAGGGAATCAGAAGAGAAGGCATTTTTAACCTGTGTCGCCGGTGTGATTGATATTTCCATAACTCATATAGGCGAAGTTACCCCTTGCACATGTTTTCCCATGATACTGGGAAACTTAAAGGAAAGCAGTCTCAATGAAATTCTAACTTCTTCTGCGGAATTAAAACATCTCAGGTCTGTTAGTGTTCGTGATTTGAAAGAGTGCTCGCGATGTGATTATAAACTATATTGCCGGCGATGCCCTGCTATGGTTTATCTGGAGAATAATACCGTGACAGATTCTTCCTTGGAATGTTGCCGCCATGCTAAAATTATAAAGGAGGTGATTGGAAAGTGAAGAAAAAAAAGGTTTATGAAAAGCCAAAGATATCAGTTAAGAAGCTGAGTAAGTTTTTTCTAGCCTGTTATAAGAATACAGGTATATGTGGACAAGGATATACTGCGGGTACCAGCCCTGGTCCTGGATGCCCGACTTAAATAAAAAATGGACGTATTAACGGGATTTCTAGTAAGGTGAAGCGATTGAATTACTCTGGAGAGGATAAACTTATATTCGGGTGTTCGGTAAAGGATACGGATGGCAGTACCCATCATCTGCTTCAGCAAGCCATTAACAGCAATTTAGACTGGGATTATATAGTAGAAAATGCTTTAGGAAATGGCACTTCCTCACTGTTGTATAGGAATTTAAGAAAAATCGACGAAGATTGCCTTGTTCCCGGATGGGTGATAGAAAAGCTAAGTGACGTTTATTTTGATGTCAGGGCAAGGAATATTTTTTTACTTGAAGAGCTTGGCAAAGTCTTAAAGAAGTTTAACGAAGAGAAGATTTCTTCTGTTGTGTTAAAAGGTGCGTCAATCCTTGAAAATGTTTACCAGGATATCGGCTTAAGAACGATGGGTGACATAGATATCCTCATCAGGAAAGAGCAGTTTTGCGAAATTGATAAAAGCCTGAGAGAATCAGGTTATTTTTCTGATTATAACTGGTCAGATTATATGAATATATCTACCAGCCGGTATCTTAATTCTTTATATTATCAAAAAAGACAGGGCGAAATATACGTCTTCCTTCATCTTCACTGGCATATAATAAATACCACTGTTCCAACTTATTATTATAATGACATCGATATCCAGAGGTTCTGGCAGCAGGCAAGGCCGGTTACTATAGCCGGGGTTAAATCCTCCATAATGGCTCCCCATCATTTGCTTATCCATCTTTCGGAACATATCTTAAAACATTCCTGTCGTCCTTTTGTTCTCTTTTGTGATATTTTTGAGGTAATTAACCATTATAGTAAAGAAGGGCTTGATTGGGATTTACTTATTAAGGATACAGTTGAATTTAATCTAAATAAAGCGGTCTATTTTGGTTTATATTTTAGCTCTGAATTATCGGGAGCCGAGGTACCCGCAAATGTTCTGGCAAGACTTAAACCATCTCATATTAGTTATGGAGAAAGGAAAATCCAGTCTCTGGTTGAAAAGAATAGGACCTTTCCGGGATTAAAATATTTTCTTTATTTCGTGATGAATGAGAAACTTGCAGATAAACTCAAGTTTATACTAAGAGTTGTCTTTCCTCCGCGGGAAGTTTTAGCCTTACAGTATGTTATGGCGCCTGAAGATATAAGATTTTATCATTATTTTCTTAAACTAAGGAATGCTTTTGTGAAGGGATTAAAAATCTTGCCTTATTTATGGAGATAATCTATTTAGTAATGCGACAGGCTTCCATTTGTTTTTGCCTGCTTAACAGCCCACTTAAATGATAACAGGCCCAGTGGCAGAAGAATAATAGAAAAGATAACCAACGCAATTATATCTAAAGTCAACAATCGCAGTGAGTAGCCTTTATACACAGCCAGCTGCATCGCCCTTATTGAGTAGGTAACCGGTAAAAGATGGGAAAGGGGCCGGAGCCAATCAGGAAGGACTGCAATTGGAAAGTATACCCCGCCAAAGAGCTCAAATAAGGTATTTACTACCCATGTAACAGGCTGTCCTCTTTTTAGGACCATAATAAAACTCCCGGCTAATAAACCAAGACCGCTGAAGGAAGTAACAGTTAGCAAAAGAATAACAAAGGCTGATAATAAGTTTGTCCGGGTTAAATCAATGCCAAATAAAACTACCCCCAATATTAGATATATTAACACGCTTATGGATGCCCAGAGAAAACTCCAGATAGCCATCGAGCTAACTATCGTTGATAGTTTTGTTGGAGTTGCCAGTAGCGGTTCCAGTGTCCCCATTAATTGCTCACTTCTAATACGGGTAGTAATACTTCCTACTCCTTCTCCCACATAGGTAAAGAAGGCAATGCCAATTAGAACATAAGAAAAATAGCTGACTCCATAGGGTTTAAGATATGGTGTAATTTTACTCCCGAACAGCCTGTCTATGAAATAAAAAGTAAGAATCCAGGCAAAAATGCCAAAAATATGAAGCAGGAAGGCAAACTTATAACTTGTCTCAGTAAGGAATTCCTTTTTCATAAAGGCAAAAATCTTTTGCATAAATGTTTATTCTCCTTTAGAATTAGTTACCTTGGCAAAGATATCATATAGTGATGCCTTGGGAGAATGCGTGCTTTCTCTTAATTCTCCCAGTGTTCCGCAGGCTTTTATAGAACCATTTTTCATTATGGCTATTCGGTCGGAGAGGGTTTCTGCTTCAGGTATCTGGTGAGTTGAAAAGAAAACTGTTTTTTTCTGCACAGCTACGAGTTCTTCTTTAATGAAATTTCTTAAATTCCGGCCTGAAGAAGGGTCTAAGTTTTTTGTGAGCTCGTCAATTAGCAGAATAGGGGGATCATGAAGCAAACTTCTTGCGATACCGACTTTCTGTTTTGTTCCGGTGGAATATTCCTGTAACCTGTTATCGAGCTGTTTGGTAATACCCAGGAGCTCTGCCAATTCATCTATTCTTGCTTTAATCAGCAGGGGGGGTAGGTTATAAAAAGCGGCAAAGAACTCCAGGTTTTGCCTGCCTGTCAGTCTCCAGTAGAAACTTCGTTCTTCACCTGTTACCAGGCCAATTTTAGACTTCAGGAGCTCGTCTTGGGTATTTAAGTCATGTCCTGCTATTTTGACTTCCCCTTTATCAGGCAGGATAAGAGAGCATAATATTTTTATTAAGGTAGTCTTTCCCGCACCGTTTGGGCCCAATAGGGCGAAACATTCCCCTTCTTTAACTTCAAGGTTCAGATTACAGAGGGCAGAGACTGCCTTCTTTTTTTCCCAGGGTAACCCGGATGGGATAAAGGTTTTGCTTAAATTCTTGATTTCTATGGCATTGCGCATTTATTCCCCCGCTCTCCAGTAGTTTATCACAGAATAAAAAGCTTGACAAGTCTTTTGTTATGTAATATATTTGTAGTAAGTACTTCATATGAAGTAAAAGCTTCAAAACCACAATAAAGGGTATCAAACTATGCAGAAAAATTTCATTACTATCAAAGAGATTGTAAAAAAATACGGGATCGCTTATTCTACGGTTAACCATTATACGGTTATTGGGCTATTGACTGTGGCAGATAGAAGAAAAAACGTGAGATTGTATGATGAGGCAGAGATTAAGGGAAGATTGACAAGAATAGCGGAATTAAGGGGTCAAGGTTATCCATTGCATCTGATTCAGAAAGAATTCGATAAGACTTGAGAGAACAGGGGAAAATATGTACGAAGAATATTGGGGACTAAAAGAAAAGCCGTTTCAGAATACGCCGGACCCGAATTTTCTCTATAAATCTTCCGAGCATGAAGAGGCTTTAATGAAGATGCTTTATACGGTTGAGGAAGGCCTGGGGGCAGGGATGCTCACAGGAGTCTTCGGCTGTGGGAAGACAGTTATCGGTCAGGCTCTTTTAGAGAAACTCCCGAGTGATAAGTATAAGCTGGCATTTATTACCAACCCCCAGCTTGAATATGTAGAGCTTCTAAGGGCTATTGTGAGGAATTTGAAAGTGATAGAGTTGCCTGCTAAAAGGACTGAGCTTTCCGCGGATTATTTGCTGGAGGTTTTAGGTAATATATTGGAAAATAATAATAGAGACGGCAGGGAGACAGTAATCATTATTGATGAAGCCCATATTATAAGGGATGAGCGTATATTTGAAGAATTACGGCTTTTACTGAACTTCCAGAAGACAAATAAATTTTTATTAACCCTGCTTCTGTTTGGCCAGCCCGAATTAAAGCAGAAAGTAGAGGATAATAAGCAATTAGAGCAAAGAATTGCCATGAAAAGCCAGTTAGCGCCCTTCAACCAGGAAGATACGCGCAATTATATCGCTCATCGGCTTCATGTAGCAGAAGGGCCGGAATCTCTCTTTAATGACGATGCTTTTAAGATAATACATGATCGTTCCGGTGGTATTCCAAGGAGAATAAATAGGATTTGTGATTTAAGTCTTTTGGTGGGAATGTACAAAAGTGTAAAGAGTATTGATGATAAGATAGTGGAAGAAGGTTTACAAAGCTTGGAACTTTAAGGAGTGAGAAAAGATGAATAATATTAAAAAATACGGCCTCGGGTTTATTCTTTTTATGATCATCCTCTTTTTTATTGTATCCGGGCTAAGAGCTGAGGATAGAACTAAACAGGAAAAGAAGATAGTCTCTCAAATAGAATCCAGTTATAATCAGGGCAAAAAAAGCCTTGCCGATGAAGATTTTCTTACTGCTATAGTAGAATTTAATCGTGTAATTGAGCTGGAAAAGGGTTTCTATACTGTATACACACCTTATGCAGAAAAGTACATCCAGCAGGCACAAGAAGAAATACGACAGAAAGAAGAAAAGGTTCCAGAGGTAGATGTTGAAAAAAAACAAGAAGAGAAAGAAGCGCTAACCGGTAGTAAACCGCAGGAGTCGGTTGACAAAGAAGATACCGCCAAAGTCATTGAATACACCATTAGTGCGGAAGATGTATTGTATATATCAGTTTGGCAGGAGGAAGATTTGAATCAGGAGGTAATTGTCCGTCCGGATGGAAAGATATCTTTTCCGTTAGCTGGAGATGTCCCTGCTTTAGGGGCAACCTTTGCCCAGCTAAAAGAGGAAATTACCCAGAGACTTAAAGATTATATTAAATATCCTGTCGTCTCCATTTCTCTCAGGAAATTAGGAGGTAAGAAGATTGTTGTTCTGGGAGAAGTGGGCAGTCCGGGGGTCTATTCGGTCACAGGAAGAAAGACTGTGTTGGAGGCAGTTGCTTTGGCAGGTGGTTTTACTCCAGACGCTATTCTCTCCAGTGTAATATATATCCAGGGAGGATTGCAAACTCCCCAAGGAAAGAGGCTCAACCTGAGCCGTGCCCTTAAAAAAGCTGACCTAAGTCAAAATGTTACTTTACAGCCGGAAGATATTATCTATGTTCCCAAAAAGTTCATTGCCAATGTAAATTATACTATGAGTCAAATCCTTGGACCAATTTATCAAGGGACTGTTGCTGGTAAAGCTATTAATGACTGGTAAGAAATATAAAGGAGGAACCACCTTTGCCTCAATATGAACTGAATTTAAGGGATTATTTAAGAATTTTCCATAGGAGAAAATTTGTCATAGCTGCAACTCTTTTCGTCGTAATTATAATTACTATGGTATATCTTTCTATGCAGTCGTTAATGTATGAAGCTTCTGCTACAGTTAAAATACTGGAACAAAAGACTATAGCCGGTTTACTTACAGAGTGGGTTGTCTATACCCCGGCAGATCTTATGGAATCGCAGACAAAGATAATCAAGGGATTTCCAATTATGAAAAAGGTAGCCTTGCAGATGGGTTTTATAGCAGATGATATGCCTGAGGTAAAAATCCATAGAATAGTGGCAGGTTTGCAGGGTCAAATTAATACCGAGACGGTTAGCCGGACTAATATTATTAGTATTACCGCTACCTCAGCGACTGCAATGGAGGCGATGACTTTAGCTAATGCAGTTGCTCAGATTTATGTAGCAGAGAATCTTTTGGAAAAAACCAAGCAGGCCCGCACCGCACGTTACTTTATTGAAGAACAATTGGCTCAATTAGAAGGCAGGCTAACAGATAGAGAGGAGAGTTTAAGAAGATTTGGAGACGAAGTAAAAGATATCAGGATGGCTGAGCCGATTCAGAAAAAATTGATAAATTTAGAATTTGAGTTAGCCACTCTATTACAGAAATATACCGAGAAGTATCCCCTGGTAATACAGCTTAAAGATGAGATTAAAAATTTAGAAACACAACTTGCAGGTTTGTCTAACAAGGAGCTGGAATATGCAAGGCTTATCCGTGAGGTTGAGGTTAGTAAAAAACTTTATAGTATGCTTAAAGAGAAACTTGAAGAGGCACGTATTACCGAGGCTCAAAAGGTAGGGGATGTCTCTATGGTTAACCCGGCTATGCCAGGCTCTGCTATAGGCGCAAACAAAAGATTAGGCCTCTTTGTCGGTGCAATAATAGGCATAATAGCAGGCATTGCCCTTGCTTTTATTTTTGAAACTCTGGACACCTCTATAGGTACGATAGAAGATGTAGAACAGTTAGTTAATCTTCCTGTTTTGGGAACCATTCCTTCTATCACAAGTAAGGAAAAAGAAGCAAAGAACTTTCTTTCAAAATTTAAGATACAGTTTTTACCTGTCAAAAAAGACGCTTCTGAAGAAACTTATGGACGTTTAATCGTGCATTATAAACCGCTGTCTCCTATATCCGAGGCTTATCGTAATATTCGAACTAATCTTAAAATAGGCCCATCCCAAAAAACCTTTCTTATTACAAGTGCTGGACCCGCTGAAGGAAAGACCACAGTTTTAACAAATTTAGGTTTAACCATAGCCCAAAAAGGACTAAAGACATTGTTAGTCTCTTCTGACCTGAGACGTCCTGTATTGGCCAGAACTTTTGGTATAAACAGGGAACCAGGTCTAAATGAAATTGTTACAGGAACAGCAAGCATAGACGAGGCTCTGAAGAATATTTCAGATATTATGCTAGGAGACATGAAACTTGATGATATAATGCAAGGTCCGGGTATAGAAAACATATATATTCTTCCCAGCGGACATCTGCCCCATAATCCCACAGAAATTCTAGAATCTACAGAGCTAGCAAACGTGATTGAGGAGCTCAAGAAGAGATTTGATGTTATCTTATTTGATTCTCCTCCTATTCTTCCTGTAACTGACGCCAGTCTGTTAGTTTCTAAAGTAGACAGGGTTATTTTATGTTATGAGGTCGGCAGAACCGCCAGGGGTGCTCTTCTAAGAGCTAAAAGTCAGTTAGAGTCAGTAGGCGCTAAAATCTTAGGAGTGGTTCTAAACCAGATCAACCCTCAAACAGAAGTAATGACGCCTTACTCTTATTATAAATACAGGTATTACGGTAAGAAGGATGAATCCGGTGAGAAAGTTGAGACAGAGAAAGGACAGGAAAAGGCGTTGTAAAAGGCAAGGTGTAAAATTTTGACATAGCTTTGATCTAAAAGGGGATTAGGATAATTAATATCCCCTTTAATTTTAAAAAAGAGAGTTATATGCCTGATAATAGACGCGATATATTGAGTATTGGAATTGCAATATTATTTTTCACCTTTATAATACTCTTAGGCATTTCTAAATTTTCCTCCCAGATGCTTCCCCTTATTTTTCTGCTTGTCCCCATTATATTTATCATCACCTTCGTTAATACTGATGTAGCATTGATCATATTGATCTTTTCTATGCTGCTTTCCCCTGAGCTTCAAATAGCCCAGGTCCCGGCGCGCTCGGTAGTTGTGCGCATAGATGATATCTTGATTATTGTGGTTTTCTTCAGCTGGCTTGCTAAAATGGCAATAAATAAAGAACTGGGACTACTGAAGCGTACCCCCCTTAATTCATTAATAGTCACCTATATTTTAGTCTTTGTGCTCTCAACCGGGATAGGAATATTAACTGGTCATATTAAGCCATTAAAGAGTTTTTTCTACATCCTGAAATATGCTGAATATTTTATGCTTTTCTTTTTAGTGATTAATAATATACGGGATAAAAAGCAGATAAAGACCTTTATTGTGGTTTTTTTGATAACATGTGTCTTGACCAGTATTTATGCCCTGGCGACAGTTGGAGCAATTGGAAGGGCTACAGCGCCTTTTGAAGGGCCAGCCGGCGAAGCCAATACTCTGGGGGGATATTTAGTCCTGTTGTTTGCGATAGTAGCGGGCCTTTTCCTGTATAGTCCATCAAAAAAATGGCTATTCTGGTGTGGGGGATTGACTTTTCTTATAATTCTTACTCTGATGCAGACGCTTTCACGCGGCAGTTATTTAGGGGTTATATTTGTGTACCTGACCCTTACTATTTTAACCAGAAGAAGAAGGCTCTTGCTTATTGGGATGTTAATCTTAAGTATTGTAATCCTTCCTGTTATAGTCCCGACGAAGGTAGTTAACCGAATAAAAAATACATTTACCGTCGGTGAAGTATATGAGCCCTTAGGAAGGCGCATTGTTCTGGATCAGTCCACGGCGCTGCGTATTGAAAGCTGGAGAAAGACCTTAAAACTATGGACGCACCGTCCATTTTTAGGTTATGGAGTAAGTGGGGTTGGTTTAGTTGATACTCAATTCCCGCTTATATTAGGCGAAACCGGAATCATTGGTTTTTTGGTATTTATGTGGTTAATAATGATTATCTTCAGGTTCAGTCTATACACCTTTAATACTATAGAAGATGATTGGTCACGCGGGCTATCACTGGGTTTCTTGGCCGGATTGGTTGGCTTGCTTATTCATTCCTTCAGTGCCAATACTTTTATTATCGTGCGCATTATGGAGCCATTCTGGTTTCTGACAGCAATAATAATGATGCTGCCGAGTGTTCAAGAAGAAACATAAAAGAGGGGATTAAATTGTATGTCTGTAGTTAAGAGATTAGCTAAGAATGTTTTTTCTCTTTTTACGGGTTCGTTTATAAGTCAATTTATTGGGCTTTTAGTCACTGTTTATATCGCACGCAGATTAGGAGCGCATCAGTTCGGAGTGCTTGCCTTTGCTGTGGCGTTTGTAGGTTACTTTAAGCTGATAACAGATTGGGGAATAACCACACTTGCCATTCGAAATGTCGCCAGAGAAAGGAGCCTGACTCGAAAATATGCAGGGAGCATCGTTGTTATTCAGCTGCTTTTTTCACTGGTAGCCTTTTTAGTGTTAGTCATATTTACAGGATTATTTCATTTTTCCCCGCTCAAGAACAGATTAATCATTCTTTATGGTATTGCTTTTTTTTCAACAGCAATATCCTTGTCCTGGGTATTTAATGCTCATGAAAAGATGGAATATCAATCTCTGCTGCAGGTTATGGGGAGGATTTTTTATTTTGCCGGTGTAGTTTTATTTTTGCATTATTTATCTTCTGTAATAGTAATACCTTTAGCGTATATATTATCCTCGTTAATAGTCGGTATAGTGAGTTTTTGGCTATTCTCGAGATTTTTTGGTAAGATCAGCCTGGATAAAGATTTCAATTACTGGAAAAAGTTTATAATTTCCGCATTACCTTTAGGCGGATCCTACATCGCTGTATATCTTTATTATCATTTTGATACAGTAATGCTCTCATTTATGAAAGGAGATACGGTAGTCGGCTGGTATAACGCCTCCTATAAAATTATATTTGTTGTGTTTTCCCTGGCCGGTTTTTATTCCCAGGCAATTTTCCCTGTATTTTCCAAGCAGTTCAAGGTTTCCGTAGCTGACTTGAAGTCAACTTTTCAGCGTTCGGTAAAATTAATGACTATCGTCAGTATACCGCTGGCAATAGGGGGGATAATCCTTGCCCGGCCATTGATAAGCCTGATTTTCGGCAGTGATTATGTAAACGGGGTAAGAGCGTTTCAAATCCTGAGCTGTGTGGTTATATTCACCTACATAGGCAGAGTTTATTATGCCGGCCTCCTGAGCTGTGATAAACAGAAGGCATATTTCAAAATAGTCATATCCTGTGCGGTTATAAATTTAGTCTTAAATCTGATTTTAATTCCTCCTTTTAGCTTAAATGGCGCTGCAATGGCTACAGCAATTACAGAAGGCACTAGTTTGCTGCTGTGTTATTATGTGTTTGGGAAGATAGTAAAAGTAGCAATTATGAAATACATTTCAAAACCGTTGATCGCTTCCTTAATTATGGGTGTAATCTTATATTTAATAAAGGGTTGGAATTTGTTTCTTTCCGCTCTTTTAGGCGTAGTTATTTATTCTGTGTTTTTATTTTTGATAAAAGGGATAACTATCGAGGAAATAAATAAGGTTAAAGTGGCGCTTTTTGCAGGAAGATAGCTTTTTTATCCCCGGGAGTTAAAAAACTTTGAAGATCAGCGCGGTTGTAGTCACATATAATAAGAAAGAATTACTGCAAAGATGCTTGGATGCTTTGCTCGGACAAACTCAGAAACTGGATAAAATAATAGTAGTTGATAACGGGAGTATAGACGGTACGGATAAGCTTTGCCATGAAAGATACCTAGGAAATCCGGTAATTGAATATATTAAAATGCAGGAAAATACCGGTAGTGGCGGCGGTTTCTATGAGGGAATAAGAAAGGCCTATGAGCAGGGGTTTGATTGGATTTGGGCAATTGATGATGACTCTATTTTTAGAGTTGATGCACTGGAAAAAATAATAAGCTCGGAACCTTTCAAAAAAGGAAGCTTCGGTGTATTTGCTTCTATGGTTTTAGATAAAGACGGTAATTTACCAGATAGAACAGGACCATCCAAGGTATTTGAACCATTTGGGCTCAAGATACAAGCATCCGAGGAAGATTATAAAAAACCGTATTTCGAGGTGCAAAGGATAGGTTTTTGTGCTGGATTTTTCATGGGCCGCGAGGTGTTAAAGAAAGCGGGTTTTCCTTTACGGGAATTTTTCATGGGCGGCGGTGATACTGAATATGCAAAAAGGCTCAGTGATGCATCTGGGATTTGTCTTATTAGCGCAAGCAAGACCCATCATCTCGATAATGTATCAATTGAAGAACGTTCTGTTTTCGGTAAAAAAGTGAGGAAAACCTCCCTTAAACGGCTGTGGTTTGCTTATTATAGCACAAGAAATTCAGTTTTTCTTTGCAGGAAGTATCTCAATTTCTACTCGTGTATCAGGTATATATTCATTCATGTTATTATGGGCTGGTTATTTGTGATTATTTTTGCCGAGGATCAAAAATTATTAAGGATAAAGCTGTTAATAAAAGCTGTCTATGATGGGGTAAAAGGTAATCTTGGCAAGACAATTGACCCGAAGAAATTCACAGAAGAAATCATTAAAAAGTGTGAGAAATAAATAATGATCCAAGAGGAAATATGTGTGGAATTGTAGGAATTTTCAATTATGGTAGGGATGAATCGATAACTGAGAAACTTATTGTATCTTTGCGCGATACGATGATTCACAGGGGTCCGGATGCTGAAGGGATTTACCTCTCTTTGGATAAAAGGGTTGGTTTAGGACATAGGAGATTATCTATCATTGATTGTTCCAATAGTGCTAACCAGCCTATGTCCAATGAAGATAACACAATCTGGATTGTTTTCAATGGCGAAATTTACAATCATAGCGAGTTGAGGCTCCAACTTGAGCAAAAAGGGCATAAATTCAAGACCGATCATGCCGATACAGAGGTTATAATTCACAGTTACGAGCAATGGGGCAAGGACTGTATTCAATATTTTCGCGGTATGTTTGCATTTAGCATCTGGGATGAGAAAAAAAAGGAATTCTGGCTTGTTCGTGACAGATTCGGAATAAAGCCGCTTTATTACGGGTTTTTTAATGGTGTTTTTATCTTTGCCTCTGAAATAAAGGCCATCTTGAAACATCCATATACTAAGCGAAGAGTGAATGAAGAGAGCCTGTATAATTATCTATCATTTCTTGCTACTCCGCCGCCTAATACACTCTTTGATAATATTTACAAGATCCCCGCAGGGGGCATGCTCACTGTTAATAAGGACGGAAGTGATAAGTTAGAAGAATATTGGGATGTCTTCAGTAACGTGGTTTATGAAGACGTGAGGTCTGAGGATTACTATATTGAGACAATTCTGGGGTTACTCAAAAAATCAGTACAATACAGATTGGTAAGTGATGTTCCTGTAGGAATATTTCTTTCTGGAGGATTGGATTCTTCTATAAATACAGCATTGTTTTCAGAATTGGCGAAAGATCCGGTTAAGACCTTCTCCATGGGTTTTAGGGAAAAAGAAAAGAACAGTGAGCTTCCTTATGCAAAAAAAGTTGCCCAAATTTTTAATACCGAACATCATGAGCTTTTAATCGGTGGCAAAGAAGCTGTAGAGTTCCTGCCGGAGCTTGTATATTATCAGGATGAACCAATAGCTGATCCTGTGTGTGTGCCTTTCTATTACCTCGCAAAATTTGCAAAAGATAGTGGCATGAAGGTCTGTCATACAGGTGAGGGAGGGGATGAACTTTTCTGCGGTTATCCTCCCTGGATATCAATTTTGAACCTTTACCGGTTTAATTCCTTTACCCCGAGCCTGGCAAAGAAATCCTTACTTAAAATGCTTGATCTCGCAAATAAGAAGGATACCTCTAAATATGAATTCCTAAGACGTGCCGTCAATAAAGAACCGATCTTCTGGTCAGGTTCAGAGGCATTTTTGGAAAACAGAAAGAAAGAGCTCCTTTCTGATAAGATGAGAAAAAGATTTAAAGGGTATTCATCGGTGGAAATAGTCTCTAAATATCACAAGAAATTCACTGAAAAGGCAAAGGATAAATCACCCCTTAACTGGATGACTTATATTGACTTAAAATTCAGACTTCCAGAACTTTTGCTTATGCGGGTTGATAAGATGAGTATGGCGTCATCTTTGGAAACAAGGGTTCCCTTTTTAGATCACGAGCTTGTTGAGTTCGTTATGTCTATCCCGCAGTCTGTAAAAATAAGAGGTAATAAGTTAAAGTATATCTTGAAAAAGGTGGCAGAGTTATTGTTGCCTCGGGATATAATTTATAGAGAAAAACAGGGTTTCGGTGCGCCGGTAACCCAGTGGCTATCTGGTAGCAAATTGGGAAGTTTAACCAGGGGAAAACTAGCTGATTTTTGTCATGAGACGGATTTCTTTGACAAAGGTGCTATCCAGAAAATATTAACAGAAAAAAACCAGGGTTGGCCTATATGGTATTTATTAAATTTTGTTATGTGGCATGAAAGATGGTTCAAGTAGAAATTTAAGGTAGTAGGACAAAGATATCAAAAATATTTAATACAAGAACAGGGAATATGAGAATACTACATGTTGTACAAGGTCTTTATCCTGATTGTGTTAGAGGGACAGAAGTCTATACATACGAACTTTGCAGAGAGCTAAGTAAGAATCATGATGTTTTCATCTTTACTGTTAGCTCAAAGGAAGCACCCGGCGATTCTCTTATTGAGGATGAAAAAAGTGGTAATCTGCATATTCGCTGGATACATCGCCCCAGGAGTTTTTTTCTTCCGTACAAGGTATTCAGAAAGAACCTTGGGCGATATATTGAAGAAATAATGCCTGACGTAATTCATTTTCAGCATTTGTACTCCTGTGGTTACTCGATTCCTGAAGTTATAAAAAAGCGGAAAATACCTTATTTAATCAGTGTTCAGGATTACTATTATCTATGTCCCAAGATACGACTTGTGAATAAGTATAAGGACATTTGTGATGGGCCGGGATTAAGTAGCCTGCGCAGCCTGTGCTGCGGAAGCTGTGTCAGTGGAGAGAAAAGCAGTTTAATCCGTTTTATGTATCGAACAGTCAAGTTTTATTGGTGGTTATATAGATTTAGAAAGCTGTTAAATGATGCGTCACTAGTTTTAGCTATCTCTGAGTATGTGAAGGCAAAATACCTGGAATTTGGATTTGATTCCAGGAAAATAATCGTTAACAGGTGGGGTGTAGATTTAGAATTATTCCAGCCTGATACTAGACCAGAAGATCAAACATGCTTAAATGTAACATATTTAGGGGGCGTAATTCATGATAAAGGTGTGCACATACTTATTGATTCTTTTAAGAAGATAGATGGTTTGGTTAAGCTTAATATTTACGGGGACGCTGAAGAAGAGTACATAGATTTGCTTAAGAAAAAAGCCAGTGATTCTGCTAATATCTCTTTTATAGGCAGATATGACCATAAGCAAATAGGGGAGATCCTTTCCCAAACCCATATATTAGTTGTTCCCTCCATCTGGGAGGAGGCATACGGATTGGTCGTCCAGGAAGGCTTAGCTGCCAGGGTTCCGATTATAGCCTCGGATGTAGGGGGTATAAAAGAGCAGATATTTGATGGTATTAATGGTTTTGTGGTAAAAGAAAATGATATAGCAGCCCTTGCAAATAAGATGCAGTATGTGGTTGATAATTACGATAGCATTAAATCACAACTAAAATATAATGTGGCTCTTAAGAGCCTTGCTCAAAATAGTGAAGTACTTTCCCAGATATATGAGGCACTTTTTAGAAGAGAAATGCGTTATCCTGTAAGCTGGCAATTTAGAAATGATATTGATGATTTAGCCGAGTTTTTTAGTAAAGAAAGGCATATTATAGAGGAGGCTTTTATACGTGAATGGTCTAATTTGGGATCATCTGTCAGAGCGGCATGGTATGGGGCAGCGCCTGAAACCAAAAAGCAGATTAATGATTTCTACCAGTCCACCGACTCTTACATTTACGATTTAATAGTTATTCATAAAACCTGGTCTAGAACAATGTGGAGGAAGATCGCCATTGAATTATTTCATAAATACGGTGTGGAAACCATCCTGGACTTTGGCGGAGGTATCGGTGAGGATGCAATAGGATTCAAAAAGCTTGGTTTTAAGCCGACAATTTACGAAATAGGGTTACGCACTGCTGAATTTGCCAAGTGGCGATTTTCTAAACATAATTTAGAGATAGAAGTGATAACAGACAGAAAAGACCTGGGACAATATAATGCCGTTTATTGCACCGAGGTTCTCGAACATCTAACGGATCCGGTTGAGACTATAAACCTGCTCCCTCATTTTTTAACCAAGGATGGGATATTGCTGGTTACGCATTCTTTTGAGCGCCTAAGTAAAAGATATCCTTCCCATCTTAAAGAGAATGCAGTCTATGCAAAGGATTTCATTAAACTGGTGGAGGATGCCGGTTTCGTTTATCTTGATAAGAAGGAGTTACCGGGAAATACCTTATATGTGTTTCAAAATAGTAACGTGAAGTCCGGGAAGGGTTTAGAGAGGATGGAAGCTATAAGTTGTAATTTATGCGATAATTTTGACAGCAGCTTAGCTTACCGGGTGAATGATATAGACATCGTTCGCTGTAAAAAGTGTGGTCTTATCTACCAAAATCCCATGCAAAAAGACGTAAAGGGTCTATACTCCGAGGATTATTATGATCAAAATTATGGAGATAAAGAGAGGTTATCCAGTAGTGCCCGGGTATTGATAGAAAGTGTCAGTAAGTATGTTCCTGACAATAGGATAAAAGTATTAGAGATAGGGTCAGGCCTGGGTTACACTTTGAAGACAGCCAGAGATAGAGGATGGGAGGTTTTTGGGACAGACGTCTCTGCTTTTGCTGTCAGGTATGCAAAGGAAGAACATGGGATTGAGATATTTAATGGAGATTTGGATGAAGCTGGGTTTGAGGACAATTTTTTTGATTTAGTCATTATGTCCCATGTGCTGGAACATCTCCCTGATCCATCTAGATTTTTAGAGAAGATTTTCCATATCCTAAAAAAATCCGGGGTTCTGTATATTGCTGTGCCCAATATTGACAGTTTTAAGTCACGTATGAAGAAAGAGAAATGGCATCATTTACAGCCAGAGCACCATCTTTATCATTTTTCTCCTCGTACTTTGAAGAAAATAGTTCTAAAAGCTGGATTTAAGATTGTTGATATGCGAACACCGCAGAATATTATAACTTCTGAAGATATCTCCAAAACAGGAGTGGCTTCACTTTCTTCATTAGCGAAAAAGTTAAAAAAGATAAAAAGATATTTCCCTTTTGTACTGGATGGAATTAGATATTTTATAGGAAAATTTATTCCCGGGGAAGGAATAACTCTGGTGGCAAAAAAATGAAGAAACTAACAAGACCCAGTGGTTTTGTAAAATATGTATATTTTCCTCTAACTCAAAGGTTAAAAGGCCAGAGAGTATCGGATGCTTTGGAGCTGTTGAAAAAAACGCAGAATTATAGTCCCCGGCAGATGCGGGACCTGCAATGGGAACGGTTAATGACGATGCTTGAGCATGCGGCAAAGAACGTCCCTTATTATAGGGATAGGATATCTCCAAAAGACGTTAAATCCTATGAGGATTTTCTTAAAATACCATTCTTAACAAAGCCGGATATACGAACACATAAGGAAGAACTTCTCAATTCCGATTATAAAGGGCATAAGTGGATTGCAAGAACAAGTGGTTCCACTGGTTTAGCGGTAGAATTTTTTGTGGATAGCAATTATTGTAGTTTTGATTGGGCGAGTAGGTGGAGGGGAAGGCAGTGGTTTGATGTGAGTATAGGTGAGCCGGAAGTAGCAATGTGGGGCAGGCCGATATATTCGAAATTTGCCAGGCTCTGGGGTGGGGTAAAGGCAAGATTGCAGAATATGCTGCTTCTTTGCGCATTTGATCTTACGGAAGAAAAGATGGGTTTTTATTGGGAAAAAATCAAGAGGTTTCAGCCAGCATTCTTCTATGGTTATTCTACCGTACTTGCACGCTTAGCCCTGTTTATAAAGGGAAAAGAGGGTCAAGCTAAGAATTTAAGCCCTAAGGCGATTTTTGCTACCGGAGAGACCCTTCATCAATCTTCACGCAAATTGTTAAAATCAGTTTTTAACTGCCCGGTAGCAATTGAATATGGTTGTTCTGAGGTGGGCGGATTTGCTTTTGAATGTCCTGAAGGAGGGCTTCATATTTCAGCTGAAAATGTGTTTGTTGAATTTCTCAATGAGAAAAATCAGCCGGTGAAGCCGGGCGAAATTGGCGAGGTCGTTGTTACGAGCCTCACTAATTTCTATATGCCTTTTATAAGGTATAAAATCGGGGATTTGGGTAGTCCGAAGGATGAGATTTGTCCTTGTGGTAGGGGATTGCCACTGATGGAATTAGATACAGCGAAGCTTGAGGATGTAATCTTAACCTCTAAAGGGAAGGTTTTTTCCAGCAAACTTTTTGACTATATTAACCTGGCACTTATGGCAGAAAATATCAAGGGGATAAGGCAGTTCAAGGTTTATCAAAAAAGGGCTGATATGTTCCAAGTAGAGGTAATTAAAGATATCGAATTCTCTGACAGGGCAGTTGAGTTTTTCGTAAAAAAGATGAAAGAATTCATTTCAGAGGATATAGAAGTAAATATTAAGTTTGTCTCCCATATACCAAGAGAAAAAACCGGTAAACTACGGTATTTCGTCTCAGAAATTGGTTCAAAATGAAGTACTTAATAAAAAAATTCATAAAAAGAAGCTTCCTTTATAAACCGTCATTGCAGATAAGAGAGCTCACTAAGATTTTTATGCATGATTCCCAGTCATTTCCAATAAAGGCTATTCGTAATTATGTTAGAAGTAGGAAATTTCCTCAGATAAATCAATCATCCCTGCCTTCTATCATTCATGTTGAAGTGACCAACCTCTGTAACGCAGGATGTGTTATGTGTCCACAATCAAACATGAAGCGAAAAGCAGGGAACATGGAAGATGCTCTGTATAAAAAGATTATTGACCAGTGCGGATCTTTGGATGCTGTTTGGCCTTTTATGATGGGGGAGCCTCTAATGGATAGAAAGCTGCCTGAAAGGATCGCTTATGCCAAAGGGGCTGGTATTAAGAGAGTAGGTATTTTTACCAACGGTTCTCTGCTTAACTTGGATATGGCCCTTAAATTGCTTGATTGCGGAATTGACCATATTACTATAAGTTTTGATGCCCTGACTGAGAAGACATTTAAGCAGATCAGGCCGGGTTTGAGTTTCCAGGATGTTACTGCGAATATTTTGAATCTGGTAAAATTGAGGCGGCAGCGAAAGCAAAAGCTCCCTTTTATTGCTATTGAATTCGTAAAGATGGAGAAAAATAATTCCGAAGCTGACGAGTTTAGAAAGAAATGGGACAAGATAGTAGACGCGGTTTATATATCCGATATGGTTAACTGGGCCGGGGCAAACCAGGCAAAATCCGCGAAGCAACTCTCCTATAAGATACGCCGTCCCTGCTATATGCTCTGCAGGGATATGGTAATATTTGTGGATGGGCGGGTAGCCTTATGCTGCTATGATTATGAAAGTTCAATATTTTTAGGGGATGCTAACAAACAGTCATTGAAAGAAATCTGGAATTCAGAAAAGCTTACTCACATAAGAGACCTGCATCTAAGAGGAGAATTTGAAAAAATTCCTATTTGCTCAGAGTGTAATGCCTGGAAAATGCTTTCTGCTCCATGGTGGTGGTGAAATGAAAGAAGAGTTTACAAAAATTACAGAGGATCTGAAAAAGTTCTACGAAACCTCAGAAGAATACCTGAGGATGATAAATTACAAGACTAATCCTCACCGGATAGAAGTCACAAGGCAGTATGTTGGTTTTGTTGTCAAAGAAGCACAAGGGTGTAAAACTGTCCTTGATCTGGGATGTGGGCCGGGTTTATCTTCATATATGTTAAAAGAGCAGGGTTTTATTGTAACAGGTCTGGATATTTCCCAGCAATTTTTGGATGTTTCCAAGCATAAAGAGTCGCAAACCCTGCACTTTATCCAGGGCAATGTTTGTGCACTTGGATTTGCGGATAATTCCTTTGATATAATTGCCTGCCATGAGTTAATAGAACATATTGTAAAGGTAGACGAAGCTCTTACTGAAATGAAAAGGGTGGTAAAAGGAGGCGGTAAAATTATAATACTTGCTCCGAATTTATTTTCCCCGCTCTCAGCCTTAAGGGCAGTTTTTATGGCAGGAGAGAAGGCGCCTTTTTATGCAAGTCGCTTAAATGCCTTAAGGTTGTTTATACAAAATAGCCTCTTGCTTGTAAAAAAATGGTTACAAAAGCAGCCGGATTTTATCAATGTTAAACCCAGGCTCGATAATTTTTCGGGAAGTGACGCAGACGCGGTGTATTTAAGTGCATTCCTGGATATATATAAGTGGTTTAAGAATAACGGATTTAAGGTGACATCAGCTACTTTTGCCCAGCAGGGAGCACCGGGGAAAATCTTGAGTAAATACTTCCCTAGTTTTTCCTCTGGAATAAAAATTATTGCCGAGAAGGCAAAATGAAAAAAGACCATATTGTTTTATCAGTCTGCCCAAAATGTAAAAGTGAATTAACAAAGCGGGATAATGAATATTTTTGCAAAAGTTGCCAGCTTGGTTATCCGGTTCTTGAAAAAGTTCCATGCATGCTCTCCGATGTAAATGAGAAGCTTAAAGCCTTGCAGAAAAGGCATTATGAAAAAGATGTTCTAAAGGTGGATTCCATTCGCAGGGCTATTGACCGGGAAGGGTTTAAGTATAATTTAACTCTAAAGGCATCTAAAATTAGCAAAGTAATAAGTTCTATCGGTCTTTTTCAGGGAGCCGGTGTGCTGGATATCGGCTGCAGGGATGGAAGGCTGCTTAATAAAATAGGGGCACAATTCAAAACAAACAATTATGGGATCGATATTTCCCTTAACCAAATGCAGGAGAATGTAAAAAGCGGCCTGTTTAATAATGATTATTTCGTCGCTGATGCTGAATTTTTGCCTTTTGCTGAAAATAGTTTTGATTTTATCTTCTGTTTTGATGTTCTGGAGCATCTTCCGGATTATCAGAAATGCATAAAGGAGACCGCTTTTGTTCTTAAGGAAGGCGCCACGGCACTGTTTTATGCAATAAGTAAAAAACAAAAATATACCTGGGGCTGGTTTTTGAAAAAAGCAACACTGGGATTGCTGGGTAAAGGGATGGGAGAAGTGCATCAGCGTGAATATTTCCTGTCATCCGAAGAAGCTGTCAACTGGTGCAAAAAAAGCGGTTTAGAGGTGGAGAAAGTTATTTATTTTCATTGCTTTTTCGTATGGGCCTTTGATAGTTTGTTTCTATCGGTTAAAGACATATTGGGTCCTATCCTAAACAGGCGCAAGAAGACTGTTAAACAGGAAAGCACACTCGCGGGTAATGCAGAAGCTAAAAAATCCAAAGGGTTGATTTTTATCCGGGTGTGGTCGGTTTTTATAAATAGCCTTTTACCGGTACTGGAATTTCTTGACATTATGTGGAAGAAGAAAGGTTACAGTAGCGGGTTCTTTTTGCAGGCTAAAAAGAAGAAGAGACTCTGAAAAATGCAAAAAAATAATACGAACACTGAAAAAGAGAATATCAGCGTTATTATTCCCAGTTATAACGGGAAAGAGCTTTTAGGCAGGAATCTGCCGCATTTACTAAAAGCAGTTCGTCCCGGTGATGAGATAATCATTGCCGATGACGGGAGTGTTGACGGAAGTGCCGAATTTATTGAGAATAATTATCCTGGTATAAAATTGATTCGCTTGGATAAAAATCAGGGGTTCAGCAGTGCCTGTAATCGCGGGATTAAAGAGAGCAGGAACAGGTTGGTTTATCTCTTAAACAATGATGTTAAGGTTAAGCAGGATTTTATAGGACCTCTTTTGGGCCATTTCCAAAAGGAGAATACTTTCGCGGTAAATTCAAGAGAAATTCCCCCTGGGGTAGAAACGGATTTTGATGTTTTAACTTTGTCTGAATTTAAGTTTGGAATTTTCTGGTACCATTATGCCAGGGTTCCCCGTTTGAAGGATGCAGTCCCTGTGCTTTTTGCTAATGGTGGCCATACACTGATCGATAAGGAAAAATTCATCTCTTTAGGGGGGTTTGACAAGCTCTATTCTCCTGCTTATTGGGAGGATTGGGATATTTCCTATCGTGCCCGGAAACTGGGTTATGAGGTAATTTATGAGCCCCAAAGTGAACTTTACCATGATAAAAAGGGCTCGTTTGGTAAGATACTTAGTGAGAAGGATATCAGGATTCTCCAGTGGAGGAATCATTTTCTATTTATCTGGAAGAATATCTCCTCGGGCTGGTTGTTATTGGAGCATATATTTTTCCTGCCCATTTTGTTAGCTCTTTTGCCACTTATAGGGAAAGGTTATTTTTGCAGGGCTTTTTTTCAAGCCTTTAGACGCCTACCAGAAGCGTTGGATGCCAGGAAAAAGGTTTCTTCGCTGAAATATATTTTTACTGATAAAGAAGTAATAAAAAGATTTTCTGTTAAGTCAGTGAAGGGGGCTTCATGAGTAAGGACAGTCCTTTTGTATCGGTGATTATACCGTCCCTTGACGGATATTGTAAGGGTAATGTCCCTAAATTGTTAGAGAGCCTTAAACAGCAGAGCTTTCAGGATTTTGAGGTCATTGTGATGAAAGGGGATAAACGTCAGGGAAGAGCCATAAACGCAGGGGTTAAGAAAGCAAAGGGAGAGGTTCTCATTATTCTCGATGATGATACTATATTAGGGCACAAAGATGTCTTTAGGAATTTACTTGAGGTAATTAATAATGATGCAACGATCGGCATGGCCGGTGTGGCTAATCTTATTCCTCCGGATGCTCCCTGGCTGGTGCGACGGGCAATGAAGGAACTTCCCAGGAGAAGCTCAAAGTTAGTTCAGAAAATTACCGACAGTGATATGGCCGAACATCCTTGTTGTGCCATACCCAGAAAGATTTTTTTAGAGATAGGGGGAGAAAGCGAAGTCATTCCCCGGGGCTTAGATCCCTATCTTCGCCATAAGATCCGTCAGGCAGGCTATCGTGTCGTGGTTATCCCGGATACATGGATCCATCATTTACTTCCTAATTCTTTCTGGACGATAATGAGAAGATGTCTCAAAAACGGTAAAACCGCGGCTTATTGCAACAAATTTTATCCTGAATTAATCTATAACCTGTCGCACAGGCACAATCAGCAGGTGAGGCCCAGGATACCTCTTATCTGGCGTATATTCAGGTATTTATACAGGATGCTGCTGGCTTTTATAAGTTTAAGGTGGATTTGGTTATCTGCTCAAATCTGTAATGGCCTGGGATTTATCTGGGGATGGGTATTTGTTAAAAAGGAAGATATATAAGGGATAATAAGCAGAGAAAAATGCGGTTCTGTGACCACAAATTATCTATAGGAAAAAAGATGAGAGCTAATGGAGAAATTCCAACCAAAGAGATAAAAAAGATTTTAATCGTGCAATTAGCCGGCATAGGCGATTTAGTAATGGCAACACCGACCCTGAAAGCCTTAAGAACAAGGTTTAAAGATGCATTTATAGGCTTATTTGTCATTTCGCGTTCTGCAGAGTTGATAAGAGGCTGTCCTGATGTAGACAATTTATTTGTTTTAGATATACAGCATACCGATTTAATGGAATTATTCAGGAAGGGGAATTTCATTAAAATATATAAGACAATAAAAGAATTACACCAGCAGAGATTCGATATGCTGATTAATTTAGAACATATCAGTTCCTGGGTGGGAGCATTTAAGATGGCAATTATTTTCTGGTTAATTGGTGCTAAATACAAAGTTGGCCGGGATACAGACGGCAAAGGCTTCTTTTTTAATTTTAAGGTAAAAGAAACTCTCCACGGGAAGAAACATACAGTAGAATCAAATCTTGACGTTGCACGTTTGTTGGGAGCGGATGTCAATGAAGTTAAGTTAGAAGTACCGATTTTTGAGGAGGATATAAAATTCGTATCCAATTTTCTTGCCCAATATGGCGTGTCTGGTAAAGATCTGCTGATTGGATTAAATCCCGGCACTTTCTGTCAATCCAGAAGATGGTTCGAGAAATATTGGAGTCAATTAGCTGATAGATTATTCGAAAAATACGACTGTAAAATAATCATTACAGGCCATAGCAGTGAAAGGAAAATGATAAACAATATAACTGGTTCAATAGGGAAAAAGTCTGTCATAGTTGCAACAGATTTAAATCTTAAACAAATTACTGCTTTAATTAAAAGGCTCAATTTGTTTATAACCAATGACACGGGGCCCATGCATATCGCAGTTGCAACCGAGACGCCCTTGATTGGTCTCTTTGGCCCGAGTGACATTTATAAATTTTCCCCTTATTACAAGAGTGATAGATATTCTATTTTAAGAAAGGAAGTGGATTGCCCGCGTCCCTGTGATAAGATTGAATGTGAAGACAGAAAATGCATGGAGTTGATCACTCCTGGGGACGTTATGAAGCAGGCAGAAAGGACCTTAGGCTGATGTTGGCATACGTCAATTGTAACCTATGTGGGAGTAGCAAGACAAAGCTCTTAATTTCAAGTGACATATCGAATATTGTGAAGTGCAAAAAATGCGGCCTGATTTATGAAAATCCGCGCGATTCTGAAGATGAGTTATTAAAGCATTTTATTTCTGATGAAATCCGCATCCGGCATAAAAAGGATGTTTGGTATACAGCTAAAATTAAAATTTTCAAGAAGAACCTTAAAAGAATAGAAAAGTATCTACCAAACGGGGGAATGCTCTTAGATGTCGGGTGTGGCTATGGCACATTCTTAAAAATGGCAAGAGATAATGGCTGGAAGGTCCAGGGGGTGGAGATCTCACAATCAGCTTATAGTCATGCTAAAGAAGAGCTCGGGTTAAATATATTTAAGGGGACCCTGAAAGAGGCCCATTTTCCTGATAATTGTTTTGATATTGTTACTTTATGGGATGTTTTGGATCTGTTAACCGATCCTTTGGGTGAATTGTCACAAATAAACAGAATATTAAAGCCGGGTGGATTAGTATTATTTAGAGTGCGCAATGTAACATTTCATCTGAATGTTTATCGTTTATTTGGGAATATAGCCAGGAAATTGAATATTAAACCAACTCTTTTTCAGCTGTATGGGTTTTCAGTTAAAACAGCAAAAAGAATGTTATGGAAGGTTGGTTTTGAGGATGTTAAGATAATAAGCTCTGAGTTAACAACAGGTGATCCTTATTCTCAGGGGAGAGTGTTTAGTCAATTCGGTATGAGAGTAATAAAAAAAGTAGTGTTTTCTCTGTCTTGGCTTGTTTATTATTTAACAGGTGGGCGGTTAATTTTAGCCCCGTCGATTTTAGTCTTTGCTAAGAAATCGGCTGGATAAGGCGGGTAAAGGTTATGTCAAAAATTAAAGTATTGCATATAATAACCAGGCTAGACAAAGGTGGCTCGGCAAAGAACACTTTGCTTACAGTTTCCCGGCTAGATAAAGAAAAATATGATGCAACCTTGCTTAGCGGTCATATAAGCGACCCTAAAGGAGAAATAGCTGATTTTATTACCAGGCATAAACTGGATTATTTTTTTGTTGTTGATTTAGTCAGGCAAATTAGCCTCCTGAAGGATATAAGGGCATTTTGGAAGATATACCGGTTCATTAAAGAGAAGAAATTTGATATTGTTCATACTCATAGCTCCAAAGCGGGT
Organism: bacterium; assembly: GCA_043821115.1. GTDB lineage: Bacteria > CAYTYR01 > UBA6262 > DAOVJB01 > DAOVJB01 > JBDRDD01. Next base: position 131,030 of record JBDRDD010000007.1, read on the forward strand.
ATAATCGGTAGATGGGCGGCCAAGTTAGCCGGAGTAAGAATCATCGTTCATGCTCCCCATGGGCACATATTCTATGGATATTTCGGGTATTTTAAGAATAATCTGTTTATTTCTTTGGAGAGGCTGACCGGCTTAATTACCAGCAGGATAATTACTCTTACCCAGATAGGCAAAGAGGACCATATAAAATATAAAATTGCCAAAGCAGACAAATTTATTCCCTTATACAGCGGGATCGAGGTAGAAAAATTCTCTGGTTTTAGGGCAAATACAAATGAAGAAAAGAAAAAACGAAATATTCCCCAGGGTGCTCCTGTAATTGGAACAGTGACTCGTCTGGACCCTGTAAAGGGGAATCAATATCTTATCAGCTCTTTATCTGAAGTAGTGAAGTTCTTTCCCGCGCTAAAAGTTATTATTGTTGGAGGCGGAAGCGAAAAGGAAAAACTGAAGCGTTACGCAATAGAGCTCGGTCTTTCGGGAAATGTCGTTTTTATAGGACTATGTGATGATATCCGCCCGGTAGTGAGCACCTTTGATGTTTTTGTTTTGTCTTCTGTAAATGAAGGCATGGGCAGGTGTTTATTAGAGGCGCAGGCCTTGGGCATACCGGTTGTGGCTACAAATGTAGGTGGAATTCCCGAAGTGGTTAGGGATGGGTTAACAGGCATTTTGGTCCCGGCCCGGGACCCGAAAGCGATGGCAGAGGCAATAATTAAGTTGCTAAAGGACAAATCCTTACGGGAGAAGATGTCAGAGGCAGCCAGGAAATGGGTAGGATATAGATTTAATATCGAGTCTATGGTTGAAAAAATATCAGATCTATATCAGGAGCTTATAAGAGAAAAACAATAGGCAGGGTTAAAGTATGCGCATTAGGATATATGTTAAATTAGTGTTGGTGCTGGGTATGTTAGCCTGTCTTTGGCAAAATAGTATCGCTGGAGAGTTGATTCAGGTACCGGCGGCTATCCATATGAGCTCCACAATCAGCGATGGAAAATTCACTATTGATGAAATTATAGAGACTGCCAAACAATCCGACACTAAAGTACTTATTTTAACTGACCGTGATTTTATGAAATGGGAGTATGGATTATGGCCGTTACGCAAAGTAATTAAAAAGGCTGTGGAAGATAACTCTGTGTCTACTTATACAATAGAGCGCTATCTTAAGGACATAGAAGAAGGACAAAGGAAAAATTCTGATTTAGTAGTGATTGCTGGAGTTGAATCCGCGCCTTTTTATTATTGGAAAGGTTCTCCTTTTAAGAGGAATTTTGGGATATACAATTGGCATGAGCATATGTTAGTTATCGGGTTAGACAAAGTTGAAGATTATAAAAATTTGCCGTCAGTTTCCAGCCCGTCTAGTTTAATGGAGCCTTTTACATTTAAGGATATTTATAGATTTTGGCCGATTTTAATTTTGGTTGTAGGGATTTTATGCCTAAGAAAAAGGAAATTCAGGTATAAGGACTTAGAAAACCGTTCATTAGGGGCACATTCATACGGTTGGCAGATCTCAGGTATCTTTATCATAATTTTTGGGCTCCTGCTGCTGGTTAACAATTTCCCTTTCCGCGGTTCTAAATATGACCAATATCACGGGGACAAGGGGGGCATGCCTTACCAGGATCTCATTGATTATGTCAATGATAAAGGAGGGATGACTTTTTGGGCACATCCTGAGGCGGAAAATATCTCAAGAAGAGGAAGGGTGAATATAAAAACCGGCAAACATACAGGGAAGCTTCTTGAGACTCGTGACTACAGCGGATTTGCCATATTCTATGAAGGCTATAAGGAAATCGGGCTCCCGGGCGGTATATGGGATGAAATTCTTAGACAATATTGTAAGGGCACACGCAAGACACCGGTATGGGCAATCGCTGGGCTGGCCTTTGACCAGACAGGGGACCTTAAAAAGCAGATGCAGCATATTCGTACTATATTCTTAGTTCCTCAGTTGAGTAAGTCTGAAGTACTGGGAGCACTAAGAAAAGGAAGGATATATGTATCAAGAGGTCTGCAGAGCTCTAATCTGGTGTTAAATGAATTTTCTGTTTCCGATACGGGTTCGGACAATAAAGGAATTGTCGCAGATGAAGTGAACGTTAAAGACAAGGTTTTGCTGAGGATAAAAGGGACTTTTTCCGCTCAGAAAAAAAGAAAAGAAGCAAAGGTAAAACTTATAAGAAATGGCTCTATTATTGAATCTTTTGAGCTCAGGAGCCCTTTTGAAATATATTATGAAGATGACTATTCTGGCGAAGAAAGGAAAATATATTATCGGTTGGAGATACATGCTCCGGAAGGAATGCTTGTAACCAACCCAATATTCGTGCAATTTAACAATTAATCCGATAATATGGTATAATGAAAATGATTTTATCTGTACATCAACCACAATATATCCCCTGGTTAGGCTATTTTGACAAGATTGATAAAAGCGATTGCTTTATCTTTTTGGATAATGTACAATATAAACACAGAGAATATCAGAATAGGAATAAAATACGTACAAAAGATGGCTGGATATGGTTGACGGTACCTGTTATATCCAAAGGCCTGGGGCGTCAAAATATCTGTGATGTACAAATAAACAACGAATTTAAGTGGCAAAGCGAACACTTAAAGAGTTTAGAGAATTATTACAATAGAGCTCCTTTTTTCAAAGATCATTATCATTTTTTTGAAAGAGTATACTCTCTTAAATGGGAGAAATTAGCAGACTTAAATATCCATATAATTAAATATATTCTTGAGCAATTAGGCATAGACACCCCTTTATATTATGAGTCTAAAATAGGTACTACCAGTCAGTCGACCAAGCGGATAATAGAGGTATGTAAAAAACTTAAAGCAGATGTCTATCTTTCAGGTATAGGCGGGAAAGGCTACTTAGAAGAGGAACAATTCTCTCAGGCAGGCATAAAATTAGAATATCAGAATTTTATTCACCCCGAATACTCTCAGCAATATATGAAAGAGAAGGATTCTTTCCAGGGGTATATGTCAATTATAGATTTGCTATTTAACGAAGGTCCGCAAAGTATAAGAATATTAAGAGGAGAAACTTAATATGTATGAGCAACATTGGGGACTAAGCGAGAAGCCGTTTGAGAATACGCCAGACCCGCGTTTTTTCTATTTGTCCCCTCAGCATGAAGAGGGGCTTTCTCGTCTTATTTACGCAGTTACAGAAGGCAAGGGAGCGGCAATGTTAACGGGTATCTTTGGCTGTGGCAAAACACTTCTGGGGAGGACATTGCGTAAAGAGCTCGACAGGGATATCTATAAGATCGCATTTATCACTAACCCTTATTTAACTTACGAAGAACTTCTGATGCATATAATTTACAAATTAGGCGGTAAAGACCTGCCTACAAACAAGTCAGAAGTTTTGGTAAATGTTATATTAGAAAGGTTAAACGAGATTTTAGAGAATAACATGCGCGATGGCAAGAAAACAGTTATTATTATTGATGAAGCACATGTTATTCAAGATAGCCGGGTTTGGGAAGAATTAAGGCTTATTCTTAATTTTCAATTAGAAGACAGGTTTCTTTTGACACTTTTACTATTAGGTCAACCAGAGTTAAAGGAACTTATTGATGCAAATAAACAGTTTGTGCAGAGAATTGCTGTCAAATGTTACCTGGGAGGTTTGACTGAGAAGGAGACCAAGGAATATATCTTGCATCGTCTGGGTGTAGTTGGTACAAATAGGCAGATATTTAAGGATGCAGCCTATAAAGAGATATATAAGAAATCAGGCGGAATACCCAGGCGTATAAATCATATCTGTGATTTAGCTTTATTTTCAGGATTTGGCAAGAGTTTATCTGTAATAGACGAAAATCTTATAAAAGAGGTGTCTAGTGATTTGGAGGGATAAAAGATGAATATATTAGCTATTGGTGCCCATCCAGATGATATTGAGTATGGTTGTGGAGGGACGTTATTAAAATACATTCGTAGCGGGCACAATGTTTTTCTTTTGGTTCTTACACATGGTGGTGTTGGCGGGGCTCCTGATACAAGGATGAAGGAACAGGAGAAAGCAGTTGAGTTTATGAAAGCCAAAGGGCTTTTCTGGGGAGGGTTTAAGGATACCGAACTTGTAGATAACAGAGAATTAATTGCCAAAATTGAAGAGGTCGTAAATAAGGTTGCCCCGGATATAGTTCTGCTAAATTATTACAATGATACGCATCAGGACCATAGAGCGCTAACAAATGCCGCTATCTCAGCAACACGATATATAAAAGAGGTTCTTTTTTATGAAGTTCCGACTAGTCGGGATTTTCAGCCGAATATATTTGTAGATATTCAGGATATTTCGAGAGTTAAACTAATGTTGCTAAGCATTCATGCTTCACAGGCACAAAGAACAAAAGTGAAAAATCTTACAATCTTAGAGAGTGCTCAATCCTGCGCAAATTTCAGGGGTTTTCAGGGTAGGGTGAAATATGCTGAAGGATTCAAGGCTTTGCGTATATTAAGAGATATCGAAAATGATAAGTAAAATAACTTCCCAGGTTTACAATGATGCTAAAACTAGCTGCTAACAACTTTCTGATCCCTCTTGGGGTAGTGTACCTTTCTGTTTTCCTATTAAGAAAGTTGGCATTAAAATTCAATATAGTAGATACCCCCAACCGTAGGAAAATTCATAAAACTCCAATCCCCATTTTAGGTGGCCTGGCCATTTTTTTAGGAATGGGTGCAGCGATATATTTAAACCCCGAGGTTATAAAAGAGTTTTCTTTCCTTTTTGCAGGAGCAACATTTATTCTAATAGTTAATCTCATGGATGACATTAAAGGACTCTCAGCTGTTTTTCGATTTACAATTGAGTTTATTATAGCTTTATTCGTAATTCTGACAGGCACAAGAATAAGTTTCTTGCCGCCGGGAATGCTGGGGGATTCAATAGAGGTAATTATCAGTTTAATATGGCTGGTGGGAATAGCTAACGCTTTTAACTATTTAGACGGTATGGATGGCCTGGCTGCGGGTTCAGCGGCAATAAACGCGTTATTCTTTGCGTTTATTCTTTTTAGAACACAGCAACCTCAATTAGGGTTTTTGGCATTAATCGTTATGGCAAGTTGCTTAGGCTTTTTGCCTCATAATTTTAATAAAAAAGCAAAGATGTTTTTAGGGGATTCCGGCAGTACATTTATCGGGTTCATGCTCGCAAGTATAGCCATGAGAGGTAACTGGGCTGAGGATAATATCATAAAATTGACTGTGCCTATTTTAATTTTAGGGGTGCCGATTTTTGATATGATATTGACTACGATAATGAGAATCAGGGAAGAAAAGATCAGCACAATTATTGAATGGTTCAAATATGGCGGGAAAGACCATTTCCATCACCGCCTGGTTGACTTAGGGCTTCGTACAACCGGCGCGGTATTGGCCATCTATTTTATTACAATCGCATTGGGTATAAATGCGATAATAATAGCTAATTCAAGAGGGAGGCTTGAAGGATTTTTAGCGATAATACAAGCTTCCATTATTTTCGGGGTAATTGCCGTATTAATGCTTATTGGCAAAAAACGCCGTAGTGGATGGAATATTGCCCAAAAAAATAAACCCCTCTGTTAGTTTATATTAAAAAGTACTGTCTTATGAGTGTTTTTTAAGAAAGGAGGTGAAAAATATGAATAAAATAGCTAAGATAGCCATAGTTATTGCTGCGATAAGTCTCATTACAGCCATCATTTCTAGATTTACTGGTCCTATTGCCTTAGCGCCTGGAGGGATAAACGCGCATGGCCTTGTATCATTTGCGAATACATGGCTTCTTGTTGCCATAGTTATCATTTTGTTGGATAAGTGTAAGAAATAAGGGAGAATCAATTTCCACTTCAACACTTATCGCAGCAAAGCTAAAGAAAGAGGAAAAAGAAGGATATTGAATTAATATCTATTTGCTCCGCTAGCCACCATTAATCATCATTAATGGTGGTTTTTTATTTTATGGTTAGATATGTATTAACTCAAGAAATAAAAATTTCTTTACAAATTTCAAAAACTGTGATAATGTGATATTAATTCATATATATATTCTAATAAAAATATTATATACCCAAAAATATATTATATTTATATAAAGAGAGATTTTAAGAAGATCCAGGGAGAGAAGAACCGTTATGAAAAATAAAGTATCTGTAATCGGTGCAGGGCATGT
>JBDRDD010000008.1:0-2379 GCA_043821115.1 bacterium
AGACCATAGTAGATAAATATTATCTCACTTATCTTATGCCTATTGTTGACCGTTATGCCTATCTGTGCGCCGGCAGTTAAATAATTAGAATGTGATATATTTTACCCCGCCCCCTTCCATCGATTGCTTACCCCTCCGCCCTCAGGTAGGCGGCCCCGAACATCTTTGTTACGGCGGTGCGTACAGCTTCGCTTCTTGTAGCATAGTACCCGAGCCTCACCACCCGATCCAGTCTCTTTAGTTGTGTTCTTGTTAAGCGTATATATGTAGGAACGCTATCCACTGGCGGATCGACCCTTCTGCCTTTATTTATTATCATGTAGCACCTTGTTATTGTAACACAACTAATACTGCCTCGATATGTTATAAATATTACGGTTGTAATACGAACGTTATATGACAACCATATGCATGCCAGGATTTATACACTGGTGAGCCTATTGTAATATTCGGGAGCAAGAAGCCAATAAAAGAATAAGCAAGGATGAGTATATGAACGAATCTAAAGAAACAGACGCAAAGAGCGGCTCCAGAACAATGGGGCAGCGCAACAAAGCGACAATATGCGCCACGGTGAGTCCGTGGTTGAAGACCAGACTTGAACAGATGGCCGACGGCAAAGAGTTCTCGTCAGTGAGCGACATTGTTAGCCTGGCATGTCACGAGTTCATGATCAGATATTTCTCTGAGCATGAGAAGAAGCAGATGGCTGCGTGTAAGAGCGAATAGTCAGAGTGACTACGACCGCACTTCGTGCGGTGCTTCACATGGTGCTTTTGTTCTCTGCTGCAGGGGGCGCAGGTAAACCTCCATACAATGCCTGAAAAAGAGAATAAGAACGCAAAATGTATCGCTGCTGATCTGGATAGGGGACTTTTGGAAAAGATTGACCATCTGGTCAACGACGCTATGCATTACAATAATAATACACTATGACTACGAAAGAAGAACTTGCCAGCGATCCTGATATCTTAGCGCTCTCAAGCGTGGACGATGCGTTACTCCCGGTATCAGGACTTTTCCTCAATCTCCATTAATTAGGTCAGAAAACCGGATAGCAACAAAAGGCTTAAATGCAACAAAACCATTATGGCGAATCCCGTTAAAGTCCGGATAGTGTAGCGGCCTATCATGAGGGCCTGTCGAGCCCCCGACCCGGGTTCAAATCCCGGTCCGGACGTACTTTTTTATTTAAAGAGTGTAGACATTCGGCTCATCAAAGGAAATCTATTTCCACAATGCTGATCCATAATTAGATTATATGTTATAAATGGAGGTAATTTTTTTGGAGAAAAGGAAGACATATTCTGAAAAATGTCCTGTATGCGGAGGAGATATTCATCCGATCGGTGACCAAACCGTATGTTTTGACGAGCTTCCACCCGGCACTCCAGTTCTTGCTGAGGTAACACCCGGTAAATGGGTAAAAGTGATGGAAAGAAAGCCTGCAAAGACATAATAAAAACATAAACATTATTAGTGAGTATGATTACCTTGGGGTATGGTCAGAGTAATCGGGATAGACCCTGGGACAAAAAGTTTTGATTTTTGCGGTCTGGATGACAACAGGGTGATCCTTGATAGGTCAGTATCGACCGGGGATATCCTCAGAGAGCCTGAGCTGGTCTTTGACATGATAATAGAGACGAAAGCAGAGCTTGTTGTTGGTCCCTCTGGCTACGGTATCCCTGTGACAGCGATATCTGATATTGAAGAACGGGAGCTGTTCCTGATATCGCTTATCAAAAAAAGAGATAAGAAAAGCTTTCTTGGCATGCGGCGCTCCATAACGCGAATGAAGGAAAGGGGGCTTCCTGTCGTTTTCATTCCAGGCGTCATACACCTTCCTACTGTTCCGCACCACCGTAAAATAAATAAGATAGACATGGGTACGCCAGATAAGCTGTGCTGTGCTGCGCTCGGGGTGCGGGACCAGGCATTGAGGGAAAATAAGAATTACAATGAAACATCGTTCATAATGCTAGAGATGGGTTTCGGATACACAGCTGCTATCGCGGTTAAAGACGGGAGGATCGTGGACGGAATAGGGGGAAGTTCAGGTAATATCGGGTATCTTTCCATGGGCAGCATGGATGCAGAGCTTGCTTATCTGTTGGGTGGGTTTGATAAGGAACTTATCTTCAGGGGCGGCGTGGCGACTATCAGTGCGAATCCCGAAGGTTTGATGGAGAATAGCGATGCATTGAATGCATACCTTGAAGGCGCGGTCAAGGATGTCCTGTCACTTACAGCTTCAGTCAAACCTGATGAGATCCTGGTCTCAGGCAGGATGTCAAGGGTCAGAGGTCTCTTTGATGAGTTGAAAGGACATCTGGAACCCTGGAGGGTGAGAAGGCTTGAGGGCTTTGGTGCCAGGAA
>JBDRDD010000009.1:0-33426 GCA_043821115.1 bacterium
AGGGGTATCTGGTTCTTTGGTTTTATAAGAGATCTAAACTCATCTACTACTATGTCATTTCTTATCTTAACCGCGCCTATCTCTATTATCTCATCACTTGTGGGATTAAGCCCGGTGGTCTCAATATCAAGAACAACTATATCCTGGTTGTAATGATATATTGCTTCCTGGGAATAGAGAAGTGCCTCTAACACCTTGAAAGCCACAACGCATCCGGCCAGCTCCTTGAAAGGGTAGATGCAGTCCCACTGCCTGGGGTTTATAACAGCAAGGGCCGGCGGTATCTCATCCGGCACCTGGTGGTGATCTGTGATTATTACGTCTATTCCCTTTTCATTTGCGTACTTCACCTCATCAATGTTACTTATTCCGCAGTCAACTGTTATGATGAGTTTTACCTCTTCTTTTGCCGCCTTATCAAGGGCTGAAGTATTCATCCCGTAGCCCTCTTCACTTGGTATGTAATAGCTTACCATGCCTCCGAGGCTTGCGAGTGTGCGCACCATGAGCGCAACGCTCGCTATGCCGTCAACATCCCTGTCGCCGAATATGAGGATCTTTTCTTTTTTCTTTAGAGACTCCCTTATCCTGTCCACTGCTTTTACTATGTCTTTTAACAGGAAGGGATTGTGAAGGTCAAAAAGCGAGGGATCAAGGAACTTCCTCGCTTCACCGGGGTTCTTCACCCCGCGGTTCACTAAGAGGCGTGCCATTATGGGGGAACAGTTTAATTCATCTATTAACTGCTTCTCCCGCTCACCGTCACCGGGCGAAAGGAGCCATCTCTTTTCTATGTAAGCCACGATATCTCCTGTATATGTAAACGAAATTATTAGCGTATTATTTCCAGCACCAGCTTCTCTTCCTGGGGTCTGGTGTTCGTTATGTTGTATGCCGCAACTAGCGCATCTTTTGCGGCTTCAAGGTTTCTTGTCTGGTTAAATTTAAGTGTAGCTATCTTATCACCGGGCATTACAAGGTCACCGAGCTTTAGATCCAGCTCTATGCCGGCTCCATAGTCTATCTCCTCGTCTTTTCTCTCGCGCCCCGCGCCAAGAAGCATGGAAGCGATGCCTATCCCCCTTGCGTCTATACTTGTCACGAAACCCTGTTCGCCTTCATGCAATATATCGGTATGCTGGCTCGCGGCCGGAAGCATAGAATCAGGATCGTCCATGACAGCGCTGTTTCCACCCTGGGCTATTATCATCGCGCGCATCTTGCCGACCGCGCTTGCGTTATCTATGGTCGCCTGGAGTTTTTCCCTGGCTTCCTCCTGGGTTGAAGCCTTCTTCGCGAGAATAAGCATCTCCTCCCCGAGCGCGAATGTAAGCTCCATGAAATCATGCGGGTATGCATCATCGGAGAACTTGATCTCCCCGGATATGAGCTTTATTGCCTGTGCCATTTCGTTTGCGTTGCCTATGACTTTCCCTAATGGCTGGGCCATGTTGGTAACAAACGCTGTCGCCGTGTGGCGCATCTCCCTCGCTATCTCGACCATGCTCTTTGCGAGTTTCCTGGCGTCTTCTTGTTTCTTCATGAAAGCGCCGCTGCCACATTTGACATCAAGAACAAGCGCGTTTGCACCGCATGCGAGTTTCTTGCTCATGATCGATGACGCTATAAGAGGTATGCTTTCCACTGTAGCCGTCATGTCCCGAAGAGCGTAGAGCAGCCTGTCAGCCGGGGCTATCTCTTTTGTCTGGGCGGCTATTACAATACCGAGCTCCCTTACCTGCTTAACGAACGCCTCTTTATTTATATCGGTCCTGAGACCCGGGATAGATTCAAGCTTGTCAGCCGTGCCGCCCGTGTGGCCGAGCCCTCTTCCCACCATCATGGGCACTGCTACAGCGCATGCCGCCACCATGGGTGCAAGAACAAGTGTTATGCCGTCCCCCACCCCGCCTGTTGAGTGCTTGTCGAGTTTTATTCCCGGCACCGATGTAAGGCCTATGGTGTCCCCTGAGCTCATCATGGCGCTTGTCAGAAAACGCGTCTCATCCTTGTCCATGCCCTTAAAGTAAACCGCCATAAGAAATGCGGCCATCTGGTAGTCGGGGATGTCTTCGCTTACGTAATGATATATGAGGAAGTTTATCTCGTCCTGGGTGAGTATTTCGCCGTTTCTCTTCTTGTATATTATGTCATAGACTCTCATAGAATGTCCTTCTATATCGTTTTGAACATCTCTTCCAGAAGCCTCAGCAGTTCCTGCGCTGATTTCTTTACTGTTTTTAGGACCTCATCGTGCTCTCCGAACGTGGATCCTGAGCGATTGGTGATAGCGGAAATTCCGAGGACCCTGAGACCGAGGTATTTCGCCGCTATCGCCTCGGGCACGGTGGACATGCCCACCATGTCGGCTCCCAGGATGCCCAGCATCCTGGCCTCAGAGGGTGTTTCAAAGCACGGCCCTTTTACAGCAGCGTAAACGCCTTCCCTTAAATGCATCCCTATCGCAAAGGCGCTGGTATGGGCAAGCTGCAGAAGTTTCTTGTCGTAAAGGGAACTCACGTCTAAAAAAGCGTCCTCTTTTTCTTGCAGGAGTGATGCCCCGTAGAGAGCGCTCGTGTCAAGGAGGTTTATGTGATCCGTGATCGCTACAAGATTACCGGCCGAGAAGTTTTCATTTAAGGCTCCGGCCGCGTTTGTGATTATTATCTTCTTAACGCCTAGCGCCTTCATGACACGCACGGGATATGTTATCTCTTCAAAGCCGTATCCCTCGTATGAGTGGAACCGCCCGTTCATCAGAGCGACGTCTTTTTCAAAAAGTTTGCCTAGAATAAAAGTGCCCGCGTGACCGGGCACGGTGGATGATACGAAATGAGGAAGGCTCTTGCAGGAGAAGTGCTCCGCGCTACTCACCTGGCGCGCTATGCTGCCCAGGCCTGAGCCCAGGATTATCCCCACCGATGCCTTCTTTTTTGTCTTCTTCTGTATTTTATTCAGCGTTTGGGTTAAAGCATTCATTACAGCTTATCCTAAATGGATTTTTTATCTCTTGTCCTGCTTGTGAAGCAGTTTTTTCCTGTTACCCTTCTTTTTACTAAGCAAATGTTCCGTTGCCTTTACAATATCAATGTCCTTTAAGTGATACTTTCTAAGAAGCTCCTCCGCGGAACCCGAGGTCCCGAACTGATTACGTATTCCTATCATATCCATAGGAACGGGTGCCTTGCGCACCACCACCTCTGCCACGGCCGAACCAAGGCCTCCCATGAGCTGGTGCTCCTCAACGGTTATTATGCCGCCGGTCTCCATAGCCGCTGTTATTACTATGTTCTCATCCATGGGCTTTATGGTGTGCATGTTGATGACTCGTGCGCGGACGCCGTGCAGCAAGAGTATCTCCGCTGCCTGGAGGACTTCGTTTATCATATAACCGCACGCTATGAGTGTTATGTCGCTTCCGTCTTTTAAGACTTCGGCTTTACCTATCTCAAAAGGTGTATCCTCTTTAGTTATGACAGGAACGGAAGAACGCCCGAGCCTTATATAGCACGGCCCTTCATGTGAAGCCATTGCTATGGTGGCCTTCTTCGCCTCAACAGCGTCGCACGGAACTATGACTGTCATATTTGGAAGTACCCTCATTATGGATATGTCTTCGAGTATCTGGTGCGTGGCGCCGTCAGGGCCCGTCATTATACCGCAGTGCGTGCCGGCAATTTTTACGTTAAGCTTGGCGTAGCACGCGGATATTCTTATCTGCTCCCATCCCCTTGTTATGAACGCGCCGTAAGCGGTTGCAAAGGGAATCTTCCCGGCCAGGGCCAGGCCGCTCGCCACTGTAATCAGGTTCTGCTCGGCTATGCCTACGTTAAAAAATCTATCCGGGTATATTTTCTTGAACATATCTGATTTCGTGGAGCAGCTTACATCGGCATCAAGAACAACGACGTTCGGGTTCTTCCCCCCCAGCTCCACCAGGCCTTCGCCGTAACCGTTTCTTGTAGATTTCTTCTTCCTTATCATCTAAACTTCCTCCGTGAGAGTATGAAATATTTCAATCACTTATTCGTGGAGTTTCTCTATTTCGCGAACGGCCTGGGAACATTGCTCCCCGTCCGGGGCCTTGCCGTGCCAGTCGCAGACGTTCTCCATGAAAGAGACGCCCTTGCCCTTGACCGTATTGGCCACTATTACAGTCGGCTTGTCCTTGGCAGCTGCCGCATCATCGTAGGCTTTTAGTATCTCCTGGAGGTTATGCCCGTCTATTTCTATCGAGTTCCAACCAAACGCCTTCCATTTGTCCACCACGGGTCCTATGTTCATAATATCCTCCACCGCGCCGTCTATCTGGAACCTGTTGCAGTCAACTATGCCGCAGAGGTTGTCGAGCTTGTAGTGACTCGCGCTCATTGCTGCTTCCCATATCGCCCCTGACTGGAGTTCCCCGTCACCCATAAGGACATATGTCCTCCAGTCTTTCCTGTCAAGCTTGGCCGCAAGGGCAAGCCCCACTCCAACGGAGAGTCCCTGCCCCAGAGAACCGCTCGACATATCGACTCCCGGTGTCTTTATCCTGTCGGGGTGACCCTGGAGTATGCTGTCTGTTTGCCTGAGGGTATCAAGGTTGCTTGATGCGAAATAGCCGCTTTTGGCAAGAATCGCATAGAGAAGCGGGCAGGCATGGCCTTTAGAGAGTATGAACCTGTCCCTGTCGGGCCAGTCAACCTTTTCGGGATTATGCTTCATCTTGGAAAAATACAGCGCGCTTAAGAGCTCGGCACTAGAGAGAGAGCCACCTGGATGCCCGGAGCCGGCTTTACTTATCATGTTTATTATGTCGGTTCTTATCTCGCCGACTTTTTTCTTTAAGTCACTTATGTTGTCCAATTCATTCCTCCTCGAGTTGCTGCTCTTGTTTAAGCATCTCCTGCGCCGCTATGGTTCCTATGAGACTTGTGGTAATTCCCAGAAAGCACAGAACACCAAGGCCTGATATTATCCAGATTAGCGAAAGAGTGGCTGATATTAGAAAAAGAATAAGTGTCACAAACACGTTGTGCGTACTAAGCAGAAAAGCGTTCTTTACGATCCCGACGAGTGACGTGTCCTGTATGACCATAACCGCAAAGAGATACATCTGGGCAAGTAGCGCGAAGAGAAGTGCCCAGATAACAAACCCCAAGGCCACAAGAACGAAATACCTCATCGCCCCTGACAATATCGGCAACAGCCTTACATAAAAGACAAGGTTCACCACAAGTACCGCGATGAGCACGAAATCTATGGCGAACACCGCTATACTCTTTAAGAAGTATTTCCTTGTCCCTGCCAGGAAATCCTTGAAATCAGCCTCGTGGTAGAGGCCCACCAGATGGGTCATGTGAAAGAGCCCTGCCGTGGCTGCAGGTATCAGTAAGAATGTAGCTACGCTGGCTATAGCCCACCACACACCGAACGAGTCCGTCTTGAAGGCATAGGCCTGTATCAAAAGAAACGGCGACGCAAAGGCGAACCACGCTATGTTGGATATTATGAAAAGCTCCAGGTTGTCGTGAAGCTCCCCGTACGACTTCTTTAGTATAGTCTTTAAGATATCCATAGTATTCTATCAGCTCTGGTTTCCCAGTTCAAGACTTTTGCAAGAGGCATCATTCGATGACCTTTTTAACCTTGAAATAACCGTCTTCCTCCTCGGGGGCGTTTGCGAGTATCTCCCTGGCTCCCGGCGAAGGCACAACCTCATCAGCCCTGAACACGTTCTTGAGATCCACGGCGTGAGAAGTGGGCTCTACGGCCGAGGTGTCGAGTTCATTTAGCTTGGAAATGTATTCCATGATACTACCAAGCTGTGAGGTGTATTGCTTTTTTTCCTCCTCCGAGAATTCGAGCCTGGCCAGTTTTGCCACGTATTCGACGTCTTTTTTTGTGAGTGCCATAAACATATCCTTACTAGTCGTAGAGCTTCTCGAGCTTAGCGTATTTTGCCATCAGTTTTTTCATCTCTCCGTTACTAAATAATATTTGCATTTTAAGAGCATCCCCCGCGCCTGTCTGCTCAACTATCTTGCCGTTTCCAAAAACAGGGTGTTTCACCTTCTGCCCTATTCTCCATCCAGCTTTCTTTACCTTCTCCGTCTTCTTCATGCGGGAGAATATCTGGGCTTCCTGCACGAAACGCGAAGGCATGCTCCAGCGTCTCATGCCGTAGAGCCTTCTTTCGCTCGCGCAAGTGAGGTAAAGGTGCTTCTTGGCCCGTGTCATACCAACATAACAGATGCGCCTTTCCTCCTCGAGTTCCTTTTCGCTGGATATGGAACTGCCGTGAGGCAAGAGCCCCTCCTCAAGACCTGTCACGAACACATAGTCGAACTCGAGCCCTTTTGCCAGATGAAGCGTCATCAGCATCACCTCGTTTATGTGCGGGTGCTGGTCCGTCTCATGCGCGCTGTCGGGCTCATAGCCCTGAGGCACCATCCCCGATGTGTCAAGAAGGGATATCTGCTCAAGGAATGACTCCACATTTTTGACAGGCGCCCTTTCCTCGAATTCTTTTATGGCGCTCACGAGTTCCTTGACGTTCTCGACCCTTGCCCTTGCCTCGAAGCTGTCCTGGGAATCGAGTGCTTTTATGTATCCCGTCTCATCGAGGAGCTGCGTGGTCAGCTCGCTTGCACAGAGAGCGTCCTTCTTGGCCCTGAAGGTTTCAAGAAAAGACGCGAACTTCTTTATGGCCTCGCGCCTTGACGGCTGCAGGCCGTCAACCTCAGCGGCCTTCACGAAGGCATCGTAGAGCGATATACCTTCTCTCTTCGCGTAGATTTCAAGCTGGGTGACCGACATCTTACCTATGCCGCGGTTGGGCACGTTGGCTATTCGCTTAAGGCCCACCGAATCAAGCGGGTTTATGAGCACGCTCAGATACGCCATTATATCCTTTATCTCTTTTCTCTCGTAGAACTCGACGCTTCCAACTATACGGTAGCTTATATTCTCCTGCCTCAATATATCCTCGAAAACACGCGACTGCGCGTTGGTCCTATAGAATATCGCTATGTGGGAGCCCTTAATTTTCTTTCTTGTTATTAGAGCTTTCACTTCCCTCACCACGCAGCGCGCTTCCTCGACCTCGTTTAAGAGTTCCTGGAAGGATATGTTCTGGGTGTTCTTGGATTTCGCCCCTACTGCTTTTAGCACTCCCTTGTCATGGCGTCTCTGTATGTTGTGGCGGATAAGGCTGTTAGCCGCGTCAAGCACGCCCTGCGGTGAGCGGTAGTTGTCCATCATTTTCAGAACCTTGACCGGTATGCCTTTTCTTGCGTAGTCCTTTTCGAAGTTCAGGATGTTGTTCATGTCAGCACCGCGCCACATGTATATGCTCTGGTCCTCGTCTCCCACCACGCATATATTCTTGTACTTCTGCGCCAGGAGCCTTGTCATCATGTACTGGGCGTGGTTGGTGTCCTGGTACTCGTCAACCATGATGTACCTGAAGCGCTCCTGGTACTTGGCAAGAGTAGGCGCGTCAGTTTTTAAGAGTTGCACGCACTTCATTATGAGATCGCCGAAATCAAGCGCGTTGTTTCTGGAAAGTTTTTGGGCGTAGAGTGTGTAGACGTCATTTACCACCTCGCGGAAATAATCGCCCCCGGCTGCCGTGAGTATCTGGTAGCTCTCGAAATCCATGAGCCCGTCCTTGGCCTTGTTTATAGCGGACGCGAACACGGGCACCCTGAAGCGCCTGTCGTCTAGCTTTAATTCCCTCAGGCATTCCTTGATAACGCTCATCTGTGCGCCTTCATCGTATATTACGAAATCCCGTCGGCCGCCTATCTTGTCTATGTCCTGCCTGAGCACCCTCATGCAGAAGGAGTGGAAGGTGGATATTAAAGGAATATAGGCTCCGTATGGCAAAGACGGGGTCCTCTTGCCAAGGAGCCTCATCACTCTTATTCTCATCTCATCGGCCGCCTTGTTGGTGAAGGTCACGGCGAGTATGCTGCCGGGACTCACCCCATTTCTTATCAGATGGGCCACGCGGCATGTTATTACCCTGGTCTTGCCGCTGCCGGCTCCGGCTAAAATAAGCAAAGGCCCTTCTGTATGCATGACGGCCTGTTTCTGTCTGGGGTTAAGGTTCAAAAGCAAGTCTTTCATCGTCTATCCTTTGGCTTTTATCGTATTCGGGGCCGGACTTAAAACATAAGCCGACCCCCACGCCGGGGGTCGGCGTCTGCAGTTCACTTTTTCAGGCGAAATATAATATATTTATTAGTGTCTCTTCTCAAAAAATCTTCTCACTTTATCGGCAAGCTCATCCGGGTCAAAAGGTTTTGTCATGTAGAGGTCCGCCCCGGACACCTGCGCGAGTTTTACGTCCTTGTCCTGTGCCTTGGTAGTCAGTATGAGCACGGGAATGTTTTTTAACTCTTCGGACTCCTTCACCTTCTGGCATATCTCGTAGCCGTTCATTTTCGGCATCACGACATCGCATACGATAACATCCGGTTTCTCATTCTGGACTTTCTCCCATGCTTCGGCTCCGTCACTAGCGGTCACAACCTCAAACCCTTCGCTCTTTAGAACCGTCTCGACGATCTCCAAGACGAACGGCGAATCATCGGCAACTAAAATCTTAGTCATCAGGGGTCCTCCTGTTCTTTATTGTTTTTATTCCCTTTCCTCACCTATTGTCTCAAGTATAATCTTCAAGGAATCTACATCCGGCAGTATGAAAAAGAATCCCTTTACCTTTGTCTGGGATTCTATGAATTCCACCTCGAGCACTATTACGTTCTCCACCTTCTGGCTGATGCTTATTAAAATATAGTCAACGATAGCCCCCATCATGTCAAAAGCCAAATTAGGCGTACAGGGGACGAGGTTCTGTCTTGTCAGTGACGCAAGCGCATTAAGATATGCCCCCGCGACGATATTACCGGTTTCCTTGAGCGCCGAGCGGTCCATGTCACTTAGTATCTTGGTGGAGCCGACCTTCCTGCCCATGAGCACATCTATCAAGGCAAAGGCGCTGTCACGCGGGAAGGATAAAAGCAGGCTCCCCAGTACGTCTCCCAAAATCCGCAGATATACCCCGACCACCAGCTTTTCCGGCTCTCCCATCAGGGCCGTAACCTTCTCAACGGGCACTATATATATCTTGGGCACACTCATCTCAACGCGCCTGCCCAAAAGCTGTGACAGGGCAGTCGCGGCGTTGCCCGCGCCTATGCCCCCCATCTCCCTGAGCGCGTCGAGCTGATGCGGCGTAAGTTTCACTTCTCTGCTCATAATTTTCCCCCGTTATTCGAAATAGACATTTACATCTGAACCGTCCGCGAGTACACTTGTGAACTGCGCCTCGCGCCCGTCTAGCCTGAGCATAAGTTTCTTGCCGACTTCCTCGTGAGTCTTAAGAGATATGAACCTGAATATATCAACAAACAGTGCCTTTGCATCCTTGCCGTCCTGGGTCCTTATGTCCGCGCCGTTAGGTACGAGGGTGTCTGCCGAGACGCTTTCGCCGTTCATGAAGATCTTACCCTCTTCGCCCTTAAAAATGAAGTTCTCGCCGTTCACCTTTACTCTTAGCTCCCTTCCGTTTCTCGGTATTCCCACCACATCTTTAAGCTGGTAGCGCGTTGACTCGAAGAAATTATAATCTATTATATCCCCGTCATTTATCTGCATCTCTTCATCAAGTGAAACTTCCACAGAATTCACCGAGAGAGAGTAACTCTGCTGCGTAAGTATGCGCGGCTGGGAGTTAACCGTTATCATAATGCTTCTCTCTACATCTTCCTCTACGTGGAAGCCCGAGCCTGTTAGCACATCCTGTAAGCGCTGTCTCTTGAACACCTCTATCCTCGCCCGGTCGGGGACTTCGGTGTCAAATGAAACTTTTTCTCCGTTTATGAATATCTCGGGCATAACGGTAGCAGGAGATCCGTTTATGGTGACATTGAGCATCCCGTCCTCTCCTATTACCTCCCCGGCAGTTGCCCTTCCGTTCTCCCCGTCAAGTGCAGGTTCAAATACTATGTCGTCATTGTCATGTATGAAACTGTCAAGCCTGGCCTTCTCGCCAGCTATCGTGACACTTGCCGGCGTGCCGAGTGTCCCCTTGATTATGCCTATCTCGCCGTCCATCTCATATGTCCTAGAGAGTCCCGGTTTGGCGTGAAGCTTCTTCGTATTTATGCCCCCCGCGACAAGAGCGGCCAAGACATTGAGGTTCTGGTTTATGTTGAGCAGCGGCACTTTCTTTCCGTTAAGGCGCACGTTTATGAACTCAAGCCCCTGCTTCTGCCCTGCTATCGCGCTAATACCAAGGGGTGTAACAGCCTCTGGTCCCGTCAGCTTGGCCGTAAGGTCCTTTACATTCATTATCATCTCCGGTCCGCGTATGCCCACACGCTCACTGGCAAGCCCGAGCGCCTCCGCTATCTTCTCCTGGAGCCCAAACGTCCTGCTCCCTCCCCCAACGCACACCACCGCATGCGGCGCCTTGCTGTTTAACTCAAGTATGCCTTTTGCTATCTGCTTTGAGAGCTCGCTCACCGCGCCTACCATCTCGCTCATGACTTCATGTGTTTTAAGGTTGTGCGTCCTGCCGAAAATATCACCAAAGCTTACCCATTCCTGGACCATGAGGCTACGCTTAATGTATTCCCCCGTGGCAAAATCAACGAGGTATCGCTCGCAAAGTTTTTCTGTTATCTGGTCCCCGGCATGAGTAACCATGCCGTAACCTATTATGCTGCCGTCTTGCGTCAGGGCTATGTCGCTTGTTCCGGCGCCTATATCGACAAGCGCGAGGTTTAGCCTGCGCATGTCCTTAGGGATTATTATGTTTATCGCCGCTATGGGCTCAAGCGTCAGTGAAGAGACTTCAAGATGTGTGCGCTTTAGAACGGTGAGCATGCTCTCCAAAACAATTCTCGGCAGGAAAGTCACAAGCACCTCGACGCTTATGGAAGATCCCTTGTGCCCTACAAGCGTCTCCATCTTGGCCCCGTCAAGGCTGTAGGAGATAACGCTGTACCCGACGCAGTAGAACTTCTCGGAAAAATCAATATCACTGTCTTTTCCTATGAACCCCAGTATCTCCTGGACAGCCGCCATCTCAAGGTTGAAGACATCATCTCTGCTCACCTCGGTGTCAAAGGCGATTTCCGCCATACTTCTTCCCCTAAGCGTCTTAAGCGCCCTGCCGGCCACAGCCACAGCGACTTTTGTAAGAGGTTCACCTGTTCTTGCTTCAAGCGCGGCTTTTACATCTCCCACCGTGGCGGCCACTTTTTCAATATCGTGCACCTGCCCGGCAAGCATGGCACGTGTTTCGTGCTCGCGCAATTCGCAATCCAATATCTCCATAGCAAGAGGCCTAGTCGCATCATCCGAGCGCCAAGCGCGCGCGATTATACCAGCCACCTTGCGGGTTCCTATATCCAGCGCAAAAATCTTATCCACTCTTCCCCCAAAACCTACACCAGGCTGTTCACGTCAACTATCAAAACGACACGGCCGTCACCGAGTATGGTGGAACCGCTAAAACCCCTCACCTTCTTAAGGAGCCCTCCCAGTGTTTTTATGACTATTTCTTCCTGCCCCAAAAACGAATCTATCACGACCCCTACTTCCCTTCCGCTGGACTCGACAGCCACAACGGAAAGATAATCCGTATTCCTTCTCTCTTCCGTGTCCCCGAAAAGCTCGTTGAGCCTCTTGAGAGGCAAAACCTTTTCGCGAAACATTATCACTTCTTCCTTCTCAACCGTCTTTATATCTCCCCTTTTGACATGAAGTATCTCGGTTATATTCGAAAGCGGTATCGCGTATATCTCGCTCTTTATTTTTATAAGAAGAGCCTTTATTATGGCAAGTGTCAGAGGGAGCTTCAGTATGAACTTTGTACCCTTGCCCACTTCCGACCTTATCTCAAGCGAGCCGTTAAAGGACTCTATCTTCGTCTTCACCACGTCCATTCCGACACCCCTGCCCGAGATGTCGCTTACCTCAGTCGTGGTGGTGAAGCGCGGATCATATATTAAAGCCAGCGCCTGGCGCTTTGAGAGCTGCTCCGCTTCTTCTATTGTTACAATTCCTCTTTTAACGGCAATTTGTTTTATCTTCTCCGGGTCTATGCCCTTGCCGTCATCCGAAATCTCTATTGTAACAAAACCCTTCCCTCTTGATGCGACCATGCGTATGATGCCGACCCTGGGTTTATGCACAGCCTCGCGCTCATCGGGCGATTCCACGCCGTGGTCGACGGCGTTTCTCATAAGATGCACCAGGGGATCGTTGAGCTCTTCGAGTATCATCCTGTCGATCTCGATCTCCCTGCCTGTTATTTCGAGTTCTATCTCTTTGCCGCGCGCCTTTGATATGTCCCTGACCACCCTCGGAAACCTGTCAAATATAAGCGAAACAGGAACCATCCTGGTCTTAAGAACCTCTGTTTGGAGCTCCGAAGCTATCCTATCCACCTGGGAAAGAGATTCCGATAGCTCGGTTATCTGATGACGCGTGCTTATCTGCACCAGCTGCGCCTTGTTTATTACAAGCTCTCCTACAAGGTTCATCAGAGCATCGAGCTGTTTTATATTAACGCGTACCGTCTCTGTCTTCTGCTCAGTTATGGCCGCGACTTTTGCCTGCTGTTCTTTTTCGGTTTCGGGTTTTACGACTTCGGTCTTTTCTTCCCCGGCTTTTCCCTCGAGCACCGCTTCGAGCTTTTTTGCTATGGGCTCAATGTCAAGCCCCTTATCTTCCCCGGTTACGACCTCGTCAACGAGAGCATGAAGAAGGTCAAAACACTCAAACAGGATGTTGACCACTTCCGGGTTTACCTTCATCCCCCCTTTTTTGAGCGTATCAAGCACGTCTTCCATATGGTGGCTGAGTTTCGTTATGCTCTCATAACCCATCGTGGCGGCCATGCCTTTTAGGGTATGGCTTCCCCTGAATATCTGGTTAAGCAGATTCTCATCCTGCGGGCTCTTTTCCAGCTCAAGCAACGCGCGGTTCATCTCCTGGAGATGTTCCTGAGCCTCGCTTATGAACATCTCTTTATATTGAGACATGTCCATTTCGTCTACCACGTTGAATTACCACCGCCTTTTAATAAAAAATTATGTAGGAAAAACTACAGGAGCCTCATTATCTCATCGGCCATATCCCCAAGAGACACCACCTTGTCTATAAGGCCCTCTTCTATGGCTACCTTGGCCATGCCGAATATGACGCTTGATGACTCATCCTGTGCTATTGTCTTGCCTCCGGCTTCCTTGATGGCGCGTATTCCCTCCACACCATCCTTGCCCATACCTGTCATAAGAACACCCACGGTTCTCTTGCCGTACACCTTTGCCGCGCTGGACATCATGAGATCTATATAGGGATTTATCTTAAAAGGAGAGTTCTCCCTGCTGAGCCTTGTTATGCCGTTGTTCTCTACACTCTCAACGGTTATGGTGCTATCCTTCGGTGCCATGAGCACTGTACCGCGGCATATCATGTTGCCCGTGTCAGCCTCGTGCACCTGAATCGCGCATCGTTCGGCAAGATGGGTCATGAAGGGCCTTACGAAGAAAGGCGGCATGTGCTGCGCCACAAGTATGGATGCAGACAGATCAGGCGGGAACTGGGACAGCACTTCCATGAGCGCCCTCGGTCCTCCGGTCGAAACACCGAAGGTCACGATACTCTTTGCGGGTTTTGTTGTGAGGAATATCCTTTCCCTCACAACGTTTGAGGGATAAAGGGATTTAAGCTTGTTCTTGTTTATCTGGGCTGCTATTCTTACTTTACCTATAAGCTCATCGTGAATTTTCTTAAGGAGCTTCTCCTCAACATCTGTGGGCTTTGTTATAAAATCAACGGCGCCGAGCTCAAGAGCTCTAAAGGTAACCTCGGCCTCGGCCTTGGTTATGGCACTCACCATTATGACAGGAGTAGGACACTTCTTCATGATCGCATCCAAGGTCAGCAGGCCGTCCATGCCAGGCATGATGACATCCATGGTGATGACATCCGGTTTTAAGCGCTGCGCCTTCTCCACCGCTTCTTTTCCGTCAATAGCAGTGTCTACTACGCTTATCATCGCATCGCTGTTTAGCATCTCGGATATAACCTTGCGTATGAAACTTGAATCATCGACAACAAGAACTTTTATTTTTTTCAAGGCCCCCCCTTTATTCAAGTGCCTTCTGTATCGCACCTATAACATCTTTAGGCTTAAAAGGTTTGGTTATATAACCCTTTGCGCCGGCGCTCATAGCGTCAATCACTTTCTGTTCTTCACCGGTTGCCGTTACCATGATCACCCTGATTTTTTTGTTTAGCTCTACCAGTTCTTTTAAGGTTTCTATTCCGTCTTTGCCAGGCATGATGACATCCATCGTAACAAGATCGGGGCTGCCTGCCTTGACCTGCTCGATGCACGCGTTGCCGTCAGTGGCTTCATCCACATTGTAGCCTGCTTTTATTAGTATATCCTTTAAGCTCATCCTCATAAACGACGAGTCGTCAACAACTAATATTTTCTTCTCCATAGCCAGTCTCCTGTATTGTTAAATTTCCTTTTCTCCGCCATCCCCCTGCCTCGCGAGCTCCTCGCCAACCTCCCTGTGCATCTTTTCCTCGGCTGTTTCCATGTCGCCGCCGTCACTGAGCCTGAACTTGGCGACGATGCTTCTTAGCTTCGTGGACATCGTAGCCAGTTCCTGGGCTCCTGATGCCATCTCCTGCATGGACGCCGTCTGCTGCTGGGCGCTTGCCGATGCCTCTTCTGTCGCGGAAGCGCTTTCCTCGGCGATCTGGGCTATCTCGTCTATGGTCTTTACTACCTGCCCCGTCTTGTCAAGCTGACGCTGGGTAACTGTTGATATCTCACTAACCATTGTTGAAACCTTCTGCACCGCGCGGATGATCTCGCTAAGCGCCTCGCCGGCCTTGTTCACGACAATCTTGCCTTCGGCAACCTCCCTGTTACCGCTACCTACCGTTGTGACCGCCATATCTGTCTCGCTCTGTATCGCCTTTATGAGCTTGCTTATCTGGTCCGCTGCTTTAGCCGAACCTTCAGCGAGTTTCCTGACCTCTTCAGCGACCACCGCGAATCCCCTTCCGGCCTCTCCCGCACGAGCCGCCTCGATAGCCGCGTTAAGCGCAAGCATGTTCGTCTGGTCGGCTATTGACGTGATAACGCTGATGATCTCACCGATCTGCTTGGAGCGCTCACCTAGCGCCTGGATGACCGCAGCAGCGCTGGTGACGACCGTCGAAATCCTGTTCATCTTTCCTACCGTCTCTTCCGTGGCCTCACCGCCTATCTGTGCCCTCTTGGCAGCTTCTGCTGAAGTCGCGGCAGCGGTCTGCGCACTTGCGGCAACCTGTTTCACCAGTGTCATCATCTCCTCCATGGCGCGCGATGTTTCCTCGACGCGGCGGGCCTGGGTGGTGACCCCCTTTGATATCTGCTGCAGCGTTGATGATATTTCCTGCGTTGACGCGTTCATTTCCTGGGTGGAGGCGGATAGCCCCTGGGCGGAACCCGAAACCGCATCCGCGGTCTCCCTTAACTGCTTCACCATGTTATACATGTTTCGTATAAGCAGATTAAACGCCCCGGCGAGATCTCCTATTTCATCATCCGCCGTGACCTCGAGTACCTGGCCGAGATCTCCCTCCTGACCCGCTATTTTTCCTGCGGCCATTGTGAATTGTTTTATCGGATTAATTATGGCTCTTAAAATAAAGGCGACCAAAGCAGCTGTTGTCAGAGCAAACAGGATGAGCAATATCCAGAGGCTATCATTTATTATCCTGTTAAGAGATGAGTTTATCGCCTCGAGGGGGATATTGCTGGCAAGGGTAGCGTTCATGTAGTAGCGCTTGAAGCTGACATAGTTGGCAAAAGTACTTAATACCAGGCTAGCGAGCACTACAAAGACAATCACTACAATTGCTTTTCCGCGGATATCTAATTTCATATTTATAACCTCCTAAAAAATGTTTGAATCAAAAAATCATCTCTGCTGCCATGATTATGGTTTATTACCTTCCTTCTTCCTGTCTCTTTCAGGTTTTTCTTCCTTATCGTCTGAAGAATCATTATCAGGTTTTCGCTGGGCATCGGTTATCACTTCCTTTGCCTGCTCAAGCGATACCTTCTCAAGATCCGTGAGCATCCTGCCCACATCAAGGATAATGAGCAGCCTTCCCCTTAGTTTGCCTATGCCACTTAGGTATTCCGAGCTTATCCTGGAAATAGTAGCCGGCACAGGGTCTATAGACTCCGAGGGAATACGCAGGACCTCGGTCACAGAGTCTACTATGAGCCCCACTACCTGTATATCCACGTCCACCACAACGACTCTTGTATCTTCGGTCTGCTTTTTTATTCCGAGCCGGAAGCGCT
This sequence comes from bacterium, assembly GCA_043821115.1. Classification (GTDB taxonomy): domain Bacteria; phylum CAYTYR01; class UBA6262; order DAOVJB01; family DAOVJB01; genus JBDRDD01. The sequence goes on from JBDRDD010000009.1 coordinate 16,385, forward strand.
TGCGGATGTCAATGATAGGGATAACCTTTCCGCGCAGGTTTATCACTCCCTCGACGAACTCGGGCATGCCGGGTATCCTCGTCACATCGGTGGGTTTAATTATCTCGTGGACCTGGATAATGGGAATCGCATATTCCTCGTCTGACAATCTGAAAACAACCAGCTGCAGGTCATTTATTCGTTTTTCTTCTGCCACTTGTCTCACCTCATATGAATGAGTATTAATCCCCTTTTTCTAGACCTGTCTTCTCACTTCTTATATCATTGATTTATATATAATTCCGTCGGGTGCTACCCAAAAATACCATATAAAAGTACTCTTTGTCAAGCTTGCTCAAGTGTTTAAGAAGATGTTTTATTCCTGTTTATTTTTTCTCTCTATCTTCTCCTTCTCTTCTTGAGAGAACTTTTCCATCTTCATGGGCCCCAGGACCCTGGGCGTCACGAAAATGGCGAGTTCTACCTTGTCAACAACGTCCCTGTCGCTCCTGAAAAGCCTTCCCACAAGAGGCAGGTTACCAAGTACCGGGACCTTGTAGGAGGTCTTGCTTTTCTTGTTGCTTATCAGGCCGCCGATGACGATAGTTTTGCCGTTACGGACGTTCACCTGTGTTATGGCTTTTCGCATGGACTGTATCGGTATTCCAAAATTCTCTCCCAGGTAATAAGAGACCTGGGGCTCAAGCTTTAACGTTATCATGTCCGTTTTTATTGACGGTGTTACTGTCAGCATGATGCCTATGTCAAGAAACTCAATCGTGTACTCGGCGTTGCCGTGCTCGTCATGGCCCGCTACCTGCTGGTAAGGGAACCTGTCGGTTATCTCTATCTTCGCTTCCTGGTTGTTCATGACGGTTATGCGCGGGTTGGCAAGAAGGCTTGCCTTGTTGTCTGTTATTAGCGCATTTATTATACCGCGGAATTCATCGCTCACCTCTCCAAACAATAGGGCCGCGCCTTCCGCCGGCGAAGCGAGTCCGTAGTTCTCAACATCATCTGGCTTGGGATCTGTCTGGTACTGGTAGTTGAGCGTTCCGATAAGACCGCCGTCCTTGCCGGCGTAGAACCACCTGACTCCGAGATCCGTCATGCGCCCGACAGTTATCTCCACGAGCTCCGCGTCTATCATGACCTGGGGAGTTTCCCTGTCGAGCTGTTTCACCAGGTCTATTACCTTCTCCACGACTCTCGGACTGTCGCGCACTATAAGCGAGTTAGAGAATGGGTCCGCCTCCACTGTGCCCGTCTCTGTCTTCATGCTCTCCAGGATGGTCTTTAGCTGCGTGGCCTCCACGTACTGGCACACGAAAACGCTCGTCATCATCTCCTTGCCCTGCTCGGTTATCTCAAGCTGGCCGATGGAAGATTCTTTCCCGGTATCCATGTCAAGAGCGTTAATAAGCTCTACTATCTTGTTGAAGTGCGCGAAGGTATCTGTTATGATGAGCGAGCCGGTATCGCGCTCAAGCATTATCCTGCCCATATCCGATATTTCCTCTTCGAGCACACGTTTGACTCTCATCGGGTCCGCATGCTTCATTTGGAATATTCTCGTGTCATCCCTGGTCGGCCTTGCCGCCGAAATCTGCACGGTTCTCGTGGCGCCATCGAAGACGTAGCCGAAGCCCGCGTTGGTCAGTATGTAATCAAGTGCCTGTTTAAGGGATATCTGTGCATAGTAAAAGCTGCCTCTTTTTCCTTTTATCTCGTCTATCATGACAAGGTTCAGGTTGTTCTGGTGCGCAAGCAGGGTGAGAACGTTATCGATATCGGCGTTCTTGAAGTCCAGCGATATCTTCTCCTCCGCAAGACTGGAGGCTACCTCCGGAGTGTCCCCCAGAAATGTCACCATTGCAGTCACCACCAGTATCATTAACCAGGTGACTATCGGTTTTCGTTTTATGAGAGTCATTTTTGTTCCTCCCTTAACTTGAGTGCCTCGATTTTGTCATTTTTCTTAAGAACAACCCTGTTCTTCTCTATACTTATGATCTTCCTGCCTTCTACCAGATCCCCCACGGCAACAACTTCCCCGTCTATCACGGCAAGATATCTATCGCCTTTTAAGGCTATGCCGCTTAAGAAAAGCTTTCTCTCTCTGGCGACAAACGCTGCTTTTTTAGTAAACACCACTTCATCGCTCACAAAAGGATCTCTTCCCCAGCTCTTGGGAACGTTTTTTTCTTGCCTTGGTTGGGGCTTTGTCGGAATCCTGAACTGCTCGTCCTCGAACGACTGCTCGTATTCCCCTATCTCTTCACCAGTTTCCTGGGATTTCTTCGGGAATAGATTTCTCCCGTAGACGAAGATAATAACAGCAAACAGCACGCCCAGTATTATGGTTTTCTTGGTATTCTTAGGCATAGTTTTGATCCTTGGTCATATTTCACTTACAACATATGTTGAGACTATGAGTTCAACCTGTACCAGCGGGAAAGCTGTATCATCGGCCTTAACCTCTATATCCTCCACCTTTATAAGGCGGTTAAGACTCCCGAGCTTAACAAGATAATCACCAAGGTCACGGTACCTGCACTGAAGCGTTACCTTGATAGGCATCTTTTCGTAATTGAGGTTTCTTATCATTATGGCCGAGTACTGCAGCGTGACCTCAGGTGATATCGCCACGTAATAAACGTTATCTCCTGTTGCTGCTTCGGCCAGCTCTTCGAGTATCTGAGAAAACTGTTTTTTAGAAGGAATCCTGCCCTTGAGAAAGTTCCATCTTTTCTCTATGCTTGCTATCTCCAGCTTCATCTTCTCCAAATACGCGGCATCCGTGCGCGCCTTTTCGACCTCCGCCTCTATCTCTTTGAGCTGGTACTGTAGGGTGTTAACATCCTGCTTCTTGGGTATGTGCATAAAATTGTAATAAAGATATATAATAAGGAATACGCCGATTATCTTCACTACCCGTATTATTTGTTCTTTCTCAAGCTTCATACGCTCTTACCCTCATTGTTCCAGTTGGCAGGTGAGGACAAACCCCATTCCCTGTCCTTCATCCTTGCTCGCATTTACCAGGTATACATCCCTGAAATAGTCGCTCCATTCAAGGCTTCCCGTGAACTTCGCCAGTGTAGCGGTCGTCTGCTGGCCTGTCTTTGCCACCTGTGGCAGTATCTTGCCTTCTATCTTGAGCATACCCGAGATCTGGGGCTCCTGCATCTGAACCGCTTCCTCCTCGTACATCCCGGATTCATCACCCACGACCGCATCTTCTTCGAAAGAGACGCTGCTCAAGAGCACTCCGCTCGGGATTAAGTTGCTCATTTCCTTCAATATATTCACCCAGTCAAAGCCTTTATCGCTGAGCTCCTTGATAAGGCTGTTCCTGCGAACTATATTTCGGCGCATTGCCTCCAGATCTGACGCCTTCTCCACCTGTGCGCGCAGGGTTTTGAGCTCTACCGTGCTGGTTTCAATGCGATTGCTGTAATTTGAAGCCTGGCGGTAGAGGAAAAAATAATTGATTATCAGTGAAACACAGACTATAGTAAACAGAACCTCTGCTGAAATCCTCTGCAGGACACGCCTCGCCTGTGTTCTTATTTCAAACGGTATAAGGTTTATTTCATTCTTGCCACCGATCGCCGCGCCCATGGCAACCGCAAGTCTTGGCAGGGTCCCTTCATGGGTTTCGCCCTCTGAACCCTCCTCATTGACAACGCTGACAATAGGCTGGGCTATCTCCACACCTATACCGAGACCCCTTGAAAGCAGTTCGGTGAATCCCTTGAGGGCACTGCCCCCTCCCACAAGGACCACGTGTTCCACCCTCTGTCCGCGGGATTCCTCCCTGTGGTAGGCAAAAGATCTTCTTATCTCGCTGACAAGCCTGTCTATTATGGGCCTGAGCAGCGGCATTATCTGGGTACTTGATATATTATTATCTAACATCTGGGGCTCGTTCTCGTTAGGTATTCCCCATTTCCTCTTGAGCTCCTCGGCCTGGTTCACGTCAAGTTCTATCTGCCCGAAATCAGAAACGAGTATGCCTGTCATTGACTTTGTCATACTCGTGCCTGCTATAAGTATCTGTCTTGTAAACTGCAGGACACCATCCTTGAAAATATTTATGTCGGTGACATCCCCTCCGACATTCAACACGGCAACTACTTTATCCTCCGGGAGCTTAAGCCCCCCTTTTTTCACGAGGTTCCACATGGCAAGAGGCGCGGCCGTTATGCCGCTCACTTTTATACCTGCTTCCCGCAGGAGCTCCATTTGCTCATCCACAACGACCTTTTCGGCGGCAACCACCAGAAGCTCATGCTTTTTTACACCCTGCTCTACTATATCCCCCATTATCTGGAAATCTATTATGGCGTCTTCTATATTAAAGGGTACGTGGTTCTTCGCTTCCCATTTTATGGCGTCGAGCAACTCTTTCTTGGGCATAGGAGGCATTGTTATTCTCCTCACAGACACACGAGGACCCGCAACCACGGTTTGCACTTTGACAAGTTTCGTATCAAATCCCGAGAGAGCCTCTATTATGGCCCTTATCTTTTGTATCTTCTTTTCCTGAGGGGACTCCTCCTTCTTTTCCGTAAGAGGCAATTCAATAACCTTGTTCTTCAAAAGCTGCAGTCCGCCCGCGGCATCATTCATCTGGACGACCTTGACGCTCCTGGAACCTATATCAAGACCTATTACGACATGGCTTAGCTTGAATGACTGCATTTATTCCCCTTTGATATTTTTGTGTATAGAAAATTCAAGTCCTCTATCTTAATTGCCCCACTTTAAATACATGACAAACATAAGCAGTCCCGTCAGCATCAGGAGTATCCCGGTCTGTATGCGGTGTTTTGAAACACCGCCCTCCCCGAACACAAACTGCTGCCCCATCTGGTTGAGCTTGTCTATGACCGAAGGTTTCATCAGAAAAAGAACTCCCCCTACAATCAGTATCACACCCATTATTAATATAGTTGTCATCTTTTCCCCTCCTCTATTTTAAGTACTTTTAAACAAAAAAAGGCTACTGTACCTTTTCAAAAAAGGCACTAATAGCCGACATTACATCGCGCTCGCTATCAACGTAACGCCCCTGCGGGTTACGAAGATACTTCACTGAAATCCTCCCCTTAAGCCACCTGTCTTTATTTTACTCTTCGCCTCATACTGCTGATGCCCATTTTATTAAAGAGAAATATTTTTTACTTATTTACCCTTATCACCCTTGTCGCCCTTATCACCCTTGTCGCCCTTGTCGCCCTTGTCGCCCTTATCACCCTTGTCACCCTTGTCGCCCGTGTCACCCGTGTCGCCTGGACCTGGTCCGGGTCCTGCCGGTGCTTCGTAGAGCTCCTTGTCCTCAACCCAACTGTCACCGAGTATACCCACAACAGCCGCTTTGCTCACATGGCTAAACAGAAATACAACCCCAAGGATAAGTACAAGACCAATCATTAGTTTCAGCAGAGAATCTTTCCTCATGTTAATCCCTCCTTTTATGCCCTTTCTACCGCCTATGGCGTCACGGAGATATCCTGCTTGACCAACCGGTCAAGCCCGCTGACCGTTCCCGTGACAGTAATGCGTTTGTACTGCTCAGGCGGTGTTCCCCCTGCTATGTCGCGCGTGTCCACTATAAAACTTCCGTTGCCCAGGACATGCGTTACCCCTGCGTCCTCATCCCAGTTAGAATCAGTATGTAATCGGTATATTGCGTACTGCAAGCCGGAATCTCCAACATATAGGGCTTGCGTATTGCTTATTTGACCTCCTATTGTTTTCATCTCAGTTTCAGTCATCGACAGATAGGCTACCATTATCACCATTAAAGCCCCCATTATGCCTATTGTCAGAAGCAGTGCCACACCCCGAGAGTCGCTCAAAGGAGTCTGCTCTGTCTTTTTCCTCTTAACACATCCTTCTCCCATCAGTTTCTCCTATTGACCGCCGTCCTTATTGAAATCGTCTGTCCTTCCCTGGCAACCGAGAGGCTTATCGTAACGAGATTGCCCGACTCTGCAAACGGTGCAGAAGCCGGCTGTGCCACATCACGCGCCAGGACCCTTCCCGCGCCGTAGACTGCTGTGTTCTTAGACTGCATGAGCATGTAGCTCGACGCCGTGTACGGTGGGTTGGGTAAAGCATCACCTGAGTTATAAAGATAGTACCTGTATGTCGCGTCCGGCGGAGGGGTCACCCCGCTCTCGAAATCAACAGCGGTGATAGTAATTACACTGTCCGTTACCGTTGTTGGATCTTTGGCGTGCCTGATGTCCCTGACCATGGTTTGAATCCCCTGGTTAAGGGATTCCCTGAGTTCTATTCTCGTTTTCCCAGCACCCCATGACTCTAACCCAAGCACATACATAAACGATACAATTGCGATTAAAGCAGAAACCATACCAGCAACTATAATAACTTCAAGTAAAGTAAATCCCTTATTCATAATATTAATCGATACCTCGATGTTGCTTTTTTAACTACCGGCCCATGTGAGGTTTACCATAAGTGTATCTGCATCCACGCTCTGAAGTGTCCCTCCTGCCTTATCGGTCCAACTGACCGTGACCCTTATCTGCTTAAGTTGGTCCGTATCACTGCCCTGGTAACTCATGACAATCCACTGCCTTGTGAAACCGATAAACACACTATCCGTATGTGTTCCGGGATCCAGGTCCGAATGTGTAAATCCAAGGCTTTTGAGCTCTTCTGCTTTCTCGACCACCAAATGGAGCGCGATAACTCTATTCTCTGTATCTGCTTCAACTGTGGTCAGTGTTGTAATAACCTGAAACAGAAGCATTATCCCCAGGCCAAGCACCACCAGCGTGAGCATTATTTCCACCAGGGTGAACCCGTCCTGAGATCTTAATGAAAAACTCATAAAATCCATTCTCCCGGCCTCGGGCAGACCGATGCTTTATGTGCCCGGTACCTGCCCGCGCCTAAGGAATTATATAGAACAAAATACCTTTACTGGTTCGTAACGTAAATCTTCGTGCCTACAGTACCGCCTATTGCACCGGCATTACTGATGGTAAGCACCTGGTTCTCCCTGCCTGCCCCGCGGCTCCATATGATGTAATAGCTCCTGTTAGGGGAAGCATCATACCTGTACTGCGTTGTCGCGGTCGCACCGAAAGGATCATACAGAACACTTGATATTATCTGAGGAGTCGCTCCTGTCAGCGCTACCTGCCAGACTGTGCTCCCGCCATCGTATGCGGGATAAGTTTTAGGACTAGAATTAATATAATACGACTCAACCCCTGTCTGGAGTGTCCTGAGCTCAGAGCGGGCACGCGCCAGGTTACTCTCATCCTGCATACCTCTGAAACGTGGCAGTGCGATACCTATCAGTATGGCTATTACAGCCATCACTATAAGCAGCTCTATTAAAGTAAAGCCTTCTCTGTTTCTTAGCATTCACTTCACCTCCCTTCCTTTATTTCTGCAAAATATGAGATACCCTTCTATTATAAGTATACCCCTAAACTATGGACCAAACAAGCCCCTTTACCGTCTTTATTTTATTTCTTCATCGCCTTCATCAGGTCGAACATGGGCAGTATCAGCGAGGCTACTATGAAGCCCACAACCGTGCCCATTATTACCAGGAAAAGAGGCTCCAGAAGCGACGTCAGGCGCTTCACGCTGTACTCTATGGACACCTCGTAGAAGTCGCTTATCTTGTTAAGCATCTCGTCGAGGTTTCCCGTCTCCTCACCAACGGCTATCATCTGTATGGTATCCGGCGGGAATTCCTCGCTTATTTTCAAAGGCTGTGCTATTTTCTCTCCCTTGGTGACCCCGTCATGAACACTCCTTATGACACGGGATATCACCTGGTTGCCAACAACAGCCTCTACTATTTCAAGCGCCTGCAGTATGGGTACACCGCTTTTTATAAGGGTGGCAAGCGTTCGCGTGAAGCGTGCTATGGCTATTCTGCGCAGAAGAGTTCCCAGCACCGGGACGTGTAGAAGAAAGCGGTCAAAATGCAGCCTCCCAATACCCGTCTTTATATATGCCTTGAAGGTGAAAGAAACTCCCCCCGCAAGAATTATTACTATAAACCAGTACTTCCTCAGGCCTATGCTCAGCATTTGGAGCACCCTTGTAGGCAGAGGCAGTTGGATTCCGGCCTTGGTGAATATTTCTACGAACTGGGGCAGCAGGAATATGACCATGAAACTCACGACCCCCGAACCGACTACCACAAGAACTATCGGGTAGACAAAAGCCGACTTGACTTTCTGTCTGAGCTCCGCGTCTTTTTCCGCGAATTTAGCCAGGCGGTTAAGAACCACGTCAAGGTTTCCGCTTGCTTCTCCTGCGCGGACCATGCTGACAAAGAGCGTCGAGAAAACTCTGGGATGTTTCGAAAGGGCGTCGGAGAAGGTGCTTCCCATCTCCACCGTCCTGTAGACATCTTCTATTACACGCCTAAGATAGCGGTTTTCAATCTGTTTCGTAAGGGTCCTCAGGCTCGTCATGAGCGCAAGGCCCGACGTTATCATGTTCGCAAGCTGGATCGTGATCATTATTATGTCATCGATCTTTATGCGGACGAAACGGTCCTTGACCCCCTGGAGGTTGACAGTGGGACCCTTCTGCTCGGCGATGCCGGTTATAAGGTATCCCAGGTCCGTCAGTTTCTTGCTGAGCTCAGCCTCAGTATGGGCTTCCATGACACCTTTTACCTGCTTGCCCGTGTTATCCCTCGCCTTGTAGATAAATGATGGCATCTATCCTCCGTACAGAGCTAACTATATCTCTTGAGTCACCCGAAGTACTTCCTCCACGGTCGTCACGCCGTTTAGCACCTTCTTAAAACCGTCCTCCCGCATTGTGTGCATTCCTCCTGATTCGCGGGCAACCTTCTTTATTGCATCAGCCGCTGCCTTCTGTACTATCAGTTCCCTAACATCCCCGTTTAGTGTGAGAAGCTCCATTATGCCTATGCGCCCGCGGTAACCGTTCTCATTGCACTTCTTGCAGCCTTCGCCCTTATAGAAGACCGTGTCTTGCTTGCTTTCATCCATGCCAAGGCGCTTCAGTGTCTCGGGTGACGGCTTGTAGGATGTCTTGCAGTCCGGACATATCGTCCTGACAAGCCTCTGGGCTATCACGCCGGTTATGGATGATGATATGAGAAACGGCTCCACGCCCATGTCCATGAGCCTTGTTACCGTTGAAGCCGCGTCATTTGTGTGAAGCGTGCTGAAGACGAGATGACCTGTCAGCGCTGACTGTATCGCTATCTCGGCAGTCTCGAGGTCCCTTATCTCCCCGACCATTATGACGTCCGGGTCCTGCCTGAGTATGGACCTCAAACCCGTGGCGAATGTAAGACCTGCCTTGGGATTTATCTGGCACTGCCTTATGAGCTTGAGCCTGTATTCAACCGGGTCTTCAACTGTTATAATATTTTTATCTATAGTGTTAATCGCGTTAAGCGCGGCGTAAAGGGTTGTCGTCTTGCCGCTTCCCGTAGGCCCTGTTACCAGCACTATGCCGTAGGGTTTTCTTATGACCTCTTCGAATCTCTCCTGGATATTCGCCGAGAAACCCAGCTGCTCTACTCCCAAAAGCACACTCGCGGTGTCAAGTATCCTCATAACGACATTCTCACCGTGCACGGTGGGAAAAGTCGAAACACGAAGGTCTATGCTCCTGTTCTCTACCTTTATCTGGAACCGGCCGTCCTGCGGGACCCTTCTCTCCGCAATGTCAAGTTCGGACATTATCTTTATACGTGAGACTATCGCCGACTGCAGTTCCTTGGGCGTGCTGGTGGCTTCTCTCAGGATACCGTCTATCCTGAATCGCGTGCGCAGTATATCCTCCTCAGGCTCAATGTGTATGTCGCTTGCCCCGTCGCGTATAGCCTGCATGATTATGAGGTTGACAAGTTTGACGACCGGGGCCTCACCGGCTATCCCCTGCAGGCGTTTCGCCTCTATGTTCTTGTCGCCGAGACCGAGCCCCTTGGTGTCAATGCTCTTTATCACATCGTCAATATTGCCTACCACGCCGTAGTACTGGTCAATGGCTTTTATTATATCTCCTTCGGTCGCGAGTATCGGCTCGACCGCGCAGTTGGCCTTGAACCCGACTTCATCGAGCGCGAAAACGTTTGAAGGATCGCTCATCGCGACCGTCAAGACATCCCCCACCTTGAAAAGCGGTATCAGGTAATAGCGCCGGGCGAGTTCTTCCGGTACGAGATCTATTATACCGGTGTCGATAAGGTAATCGCTCAGGTTGACACGGGGTATCCCCAGCTGGTCAGAAAGAAGCGATACGAGATGGTCCTCGGTGATAATGCTCTGTTTAACCAGAATCTTACCGAGGCGTTCCCCAGTCTCCTGCTGTACCTTGAGCGCTTCCTTAATCTGGGACTCAGAGGCCAGACCGGCCTCTATGAGCATCTCCCCTAATTTTTTCTTCTCGGGCCTGGGCATATTAAATTACGCTTCATCCCCTTTCTTCCTGTCAAGGAGCTCCCTCACTCTTTTGAGCAAAGCTTCGGGTTCAAAAGGTTTGGTCATATAAAGATCTGCTCCCGTCTCCATACCGGTTTCCTTGTCCACTTCCTGGGCTTTGGCCGTAAGCATCAGTACGGGTATCTCCTTGTATTTCTTGTCGAATTTTAGTATCCTTGAAACCTTGTACCCATCCATTTTTGGAAGCATTATGTCAAGCACTATAAGGTCGGGCTTTTCCCTTTTAGCCTTATCCAGGGCGTCCATGCCGTTGTCGGCCTGTATCACGGTGTACCCTTCCTGTTCAAGGTTGTAAACCACGAGGTTCTGTATGAAGGGGTCGTCATCTACCACGAGTATTTTTTCACTGGGCACTTTGGGTCTCCTTTTTTAGGACTGTTTTTTCAGTATATCTTTTACTCTATCACCAAGCTGAAGGGGGTCGAACGGCTTGGTCATGTAATCAATGGCACCTGTTTCCATTATCTTCCTCAAATCTTCATCCGAGACTTTAGCGGTCAGCACCATGATCGGGATGTTACTGGTAGCGGGATTCGTCTTGAGCCTCCTGCATGCCTCGAACCCGCTTATATCAGGCATTGTAAAATCCAGAAGAATAAGGTCGAACTTTTCGGCAAAAGCCTTATCAAGCCCTACAGAACCCCTTTCCGCCGTCACCACCTCGTAGCCTTCGGTTTCCAAGGCAATTTTGACCAAATCTAGGATTAGCGTCTCATCATCGATCGCCAAGATCTTCTGACCCATTTGTTACCCCCTCAGCAATTCTTTCGATTTATATGTATTCTTCTTTAAGGATCCTTAGCTTTTCTCTTCGCCTTCGGCCGTCTTTTCTTCATCCTTTGCCGCAGGCATGCGCAAAGCAATAGTGGTTCCTGCGTTCACTCCCTCGCTCTCGGCCCAGACTTTTCCGCCGTGTGCCTCAACTATTTTCTTTACTATTGCAAGTCCGAGCCCCGCTCCGCCGACCTGGCGGGTGGCGGAACTGTCCGCCTGGTAGAACTCGGAGAACACGTTCTCCAGTGTTCCTTTTTTCAGACCTATGCCCGTGTCTGTGCAGTGGAATTCCACATTATTGTTCTCTTCGTATATTTTAATGCTCACGCTCCCGCCTTCCGGCGTGAACTTGATGGCATTTGACATCACGTTACTGATAACCTGCAGAATCCTTTCTTCGTCACCGCGGACCTCGAGCGGGCCTTCGCCGATATTCATGTTAAAGGTCAGGTTCTTGGCGTCGAACTGCAGCTTGAACCTTTCGGCTATAAGGTCGGTCGTGCCCTTGAGAGAAATTTTGTCCTGTTTTAATACAAGCTTCCCGCTCTCGATACGCGAGAGGTCCAGAAGGTCACTGATGAGCTTGGTCAGGTGGTTGCTTTGCGTTGCGACTATCTCCAGGAATTTTCTCTGTTTCTCGTTGACCTCGCCTACCCTTCCTCCCAGGATAAGGGATGTATATCCTTTTATTGATGTGAGAGGGCTTCTGAGTTCATGGGAGACCATTGAAAGGAAGTCGCTCTTAGCCTGGTCAAGGTCTCTTAGCTTGTTGATGGTGTCCTGCTCACGGTTGTAAAGCATAGCGCTTTCTATTGCTATCGCAGCCTGATTTACAAATGCGAACGCCAGGTCGATCTGCTGCCTTGTGAACTGGCAATATTCACGGGTGTAAAGGTAGAGTATTCCTTTGCCTTCCTTGCGGGCGATAAGGGGAACCGCGAGCATTGAAGTGACATTCTGCCCGACATCGCATTCCACCTTGGAAAGAGCGGATTCTTCTGTAACGTCCCCCACGGATATGACGCGTGCTTCCTCAAGAGCTTTATTTGTCAGAGAGCCTTCAAGATTAAGTACGCCCGGGACAACTGTCTTGTCAGCGCCGAAACACGTTCTTAACATTAACTGCTTCTTGTCGTCGCTAAGGAGTCTCAGGACGGCTATATCAACTCTCGCGAATGTAGTAACTGAGCCGACTATAAAGTTCAGTATCTCCTCGAGGTTTGTCCTGGATGAAATCATTTTTCCGAGCCTGATGAGACCATTTAGTTTTTCATTCATGGCCGTGATTTCGCCCTGTAGCTTCTGCTGAGCGGTAATGTTGGTAACGATACTGCATGTTTCCAGGGAATTCTTCTCTCGGCTGATCGGAATTACTTTCTGTACAGCATCAATTCTTCGTCCACCCTTGCTTACCAGGACTGTCTGGTATGTCCTGTGTTCGTCAGCTCTTCTGGAGGAGAGCTGCCCTTTGAGCTTGTTCAGCGCTTCCGGTGCTATAAGCATCTCGAAATTCTGCCCCATTATTTCTTCCGAGCGCCAGCCGAGGAGCTTTTCCCCGCCCTTGCTGAAGAAGTCGATCTTTCCCTTGGCATCATAAACATAGACGGCATCAATCCCGTTATCGACAAGATGGGACAGAAAACGTTCCGATCCCTTTATCTCCTCTTCCTTGCTTTTCTGTACGCTTATGTCGCGCAGTATACAGACCTGCCCGACTACTTTCTTCTCGGGATCGCGAAGCGCGGATGTGGAAATTTCCGCCCACAGGCGATTCTTATCAGCTTTAATAATCTGCATGTCTCCTTTGGAGATAGTCTTCCCGTCAAGTGTCTTGCGCAGTATAAGCTGGATCAATCCCAAATACTCCCCTGCTACAACTTCGGTGAATGTCTTACCCCTGAGGTCTTCCTGCTTGTACCCGGTAAGGTTTGTCAGAGCATCATTAACTTCCTGGATGTTCCCCTCCAGATCGAGCGTGAATACAGCCTGACTAATAGAATTAAATATCTGGGTATATCTCTCTTCGGAACCACTCATTTCACTTTACCTCCCATTTCGCTAAAAGCTCGTTCGCTTTTTGCGCGGCTTCATTAATATCATTTTTAATTTTTCCAAAATCGTACTTCCCCTGCCCTATCTCTTGCCATATCTTTGCCAGGTAATCTATCAACAACAATTCTATCTCCCCCCAGGCCGGGACGTTCGGGAATGCCCTTCCGAAGCGCCATGACTCCTTCAGTGCCCCCCTTTCCCTATTCTCGTCGGTAATAAAAGTCGCGTCAAAGGATTCAAGCAGGCTCGGAAGCATATTTATAGCCCTTGGGAAACGGTTCTGTGAATCAAACGAAACAAAGTACTTGAGTAAATTCCATGCCTCATCAATGTGTTTGCAGTAGGTGGTTATAGCCAGGTTGCTACCTCCGCAGAAAACAAAACGGCCGCTCGGACCTGCGGGGAATAAGCTTGCAATGCAATTGCCGCCTATCTCGGGAACAAACGCCGCGGAATTAGGATCTAGTAACTGTGGCATGCAGTGAGCTCCTGAAAGCGACATGGCAAAATCACCTTTGACACAGAAGCTGTGGGCCACGTCTTCGGTTGACTGCTCCAGGGACTTCCTGGATATATATTGTTTATCATTCAAACTCAGGAAAAATTCTATTCCCCTTAACGCAGGTTCACTGTTGAACGCTGCTGTTTTTCCGTCCTCTGAAATAAAGTCGCCCCCTGCCCCCCAAACCCAGGGCGCAAGATTATGCACGAGTAATGTCTCTTTCTTGCCCGAAAGACCCAGCACATCAAGTTCCCTTCCTTTATATGTTTTCTTGTGGAGTTTCTGGCAAGTCTCCATAAACGTATCCCAGGTTTCAAGGTTCATTGCGTTGAGGCCCAAATTAGAGAAAACATCATCACGATAATAAAGTGTTCTTATATCAACAAACCACGGAAGGGAACTTACCCGAGGTGGTTCATCCATGGAGCTGTTCGCCCTCTTTGCCTGCGGGAAGCAGCTACTGCTCCATGAGGCGGGCACAAAACTTTCCCCTCCTCCCATGGAATTAATTAACTCCGTGATGTCCTTAAGTATTCCAAGAGATGCAAACGACCCGTTCCATGTAGAACCTAATTGTATGATATCCGGAGCATCGTCTGGATTATTGGGCAGATCAATTATTTTATTCCATGCCACATCCCACGTTATCTCCTCTATTTTCACTTCTATGCCGGCAAATTGCTCCTGGAAATTCGTAATCTCACGGCTGACCAGACGCTTCGACTGCAGAGCAACCGGCATAACCCACAGCTTCAATGTGCTCATATGTGTTTCCTCCACTTTCAGATATGCCTAGATGTAATATTATCTTCTTCTGTTTTATTTCGCTAGTATGTCATCCACTTTCGCTGCTGCCTGATTCAGTGTTTGAGTTACGTTATTAAAATCATAATCGCCTTCCTGTATCCTGGCGAAAATCGCTCCGAAAGATTCTATAAGCAAAGCTTCTATCTCCCCCCACACGGCAACGTTCGGGAACGCCCTTCCGTATTTCCAGGAATCCCTGAGCCCCTTCCACTCCGGTCTTTCTTCTATGAATATGGAATCGAACGATTCAAGGAGCCCGGGGAACATATTCAGTGTTTTAGGATAACGGCTCTGTGATTCGTAAGACATAAGATACTTTACGAACTGCCAGGCCTGCACTGACTTCTGAGAAAAACTCGTGATGGCTATGTTGCTCCCACCGCAGAAAATGGACCTTCCCTTAGGCCCCACGGGAAAAAGGCTGGAAGTACAGTTGGTCGCTATCTCGGCGCAATAAAGCGGATCAGCCGGGTCAAGCGGGCTCGAGTCACTCAGCGGCCCGGGAATAGACATTGCGAATTCCCCTCTTGAGAAAAATCCTTTGGCTATTTGCTCGGTAGAAAGTTCAAGTGCCTGCTGAGAGATGTAGCCTTCCTTTATCAGTTTTATATAAAACTCGAGTCCCTCCAGCGCTTCTTTAGAGTTAAAAGCGGCTTTCTTCCCGTCAGGGGTCAGGAAATTACCGCCCGCCCCCCATATCCACGGAGCTACATTATGCAAGAGAAGTGCCTCCTGCTGGCCGGAGACGCCGAGCACTCCGATTTCCTTGTCTTCTTTCTTAAAACCTTTAAGTTTTTTACAGGTGCCCTCAAAGCTTTCCCATGTATCAAGACCCTCGGTACTGATACCCAGCTTCGCGAATATATCTGTCCGGTAGTATATCGCTCTTATATCAGCGAACCATGGCATGGAACTCACCCTCTCTGAACCCGGGAAATGGCAGCTGCTCCACGCAGCGGGAATGAACAGGTCCGCATTGATCCCTGCGTCATACACCTCCTGTGTTATATCCTTAAGCACTCCCATATGGGCAAGCGTTCCGTTCCACGTGGACCCAACCTGTAGTAAATCAGGGCCCTGTTTTTCATTCGCTGCCTTCATAATACTATCCCATGCATCCCTCCACGGAATCAGCGTAACTTCCACATCAAGGTCCTGGTATGCTGACTTGAATGCACGGGCTTCCCGTTTCACAAGCTGCTTTGATGTTGTCCCAGCACCCCATATCCACATGTTGAGCGTAGTCATCTTACTCCTCCATATTAAAATGAAGTATTTATTTTTTCAAAAGCGTGTTTGTCTCCATTACTGCTTTATCCAGGTCCTCTTTAACGAGCCTGAAATCATAATTGCCTTCCTGAATTCTTGAGAAAATACTCCCTAAACACTCGACTAATAACGCTTCTATTTCCCCCCAAGCGCTAACGTTCGGGAATGACCTTCCATATTTCCATACGTCCTTTAATCCCCTCCACTCCGACTTTTCCTTCATGGAAACCGTGTCAAAGCTTTCCAGGAGTCCTGGGAACATATTCAGCCTTTGAGGATACCGGATCTGGGATTCGTATGAACTCAGGTACTTTACAAACTCCCACGCCCAGGCATTCTGAGGGTACGGGGAGAAGCTTGTGACCGCGAGGTTGCTGCCCCCGCAAAACACGAATCTCCCTTTTGCTCCAGCCGGGAAGAGTATGGGATTTATATTCTCCGCGATTTCGGACCTGTAGTTCAGGTGCCCCGGGTCCAGGGGACTCGAGTCACTTAGCGGTCCTGGAATCGCTATTGAGTATTCCCCGTCTGTGAAAGCTTTCCTTGCTATTTCGGCCGTGTTGAGCCCCAGCGCGGAGATCGGTATATATCCGCTGCTTATAAGTTTTATAAAAAAGGCTATGCCGTTTAGTGATTCATCGCTGTTGAAAGCAGCCTCTTTGCCGTCTGGAGTCAGGAAGTCGCCCCCCGCACCCCAAATCCATGCAGCAATATTATGCACGAGCATGGCATCCTGCTGACCGGAAACCCCGAAAACCCCTATTTCTTTATCCCCCAGCATAAATCCTTTGAGTTTTTTGCACGTTTTCTCAAACGAATGCCAGTCATCAAGTTCTTCTCCAGAAAGATTACGCTCCCGGAATATGTCAGCCCTGTAGTACATTGCCCGTATGTCGGTAAACCAGGGAAGAGAACTAATCCTTTGTGACCCTGGAAACTGACAACTGCTCCAAGCCGCTGGAACAAAGTTGTCACTTGCTATATTCGAGTCATAAACTTCCTGTGTAATCTCTTTAAGCACTCCCAGATGTGCAAGCGTTCCGTTCCATGTGGAACCCACCTGCAGTATATCAGGCCCTTTCTTCTCACTGGCTGCCGTCATGATACTGCGCCATGCATCCTGCCAGGGAATAAGCTTAACATCTATATCTATATCAGGATACTCT